>JBBIGZ010000037.1:0-29131 GCA_037447295.1 Chloroflexota bacterium
GGCCGGGATTTGTTGTACCAGGGGAAAGGCCAATAGGCCCATTAGACCTGCTAAGAAGACCACGCGGCGTATTTTGGGATGCTTGAGCAAGTATGCCGTGCCCTCGCGCGCTTCTTTCCAAAATTGAATGCCTTTCGGGTGCTCGATAGTGCTGCGATATGGATTTCGTATAGCCAATAAGCCACTCACTACAAAGAGAAAACTAAAACCATTTACCAAGAAAACCCAAGCCTCGCCGCGATTCGGAATCCCCAGCAAAAAAGCCGCCGCCAGCGAAGGCCCCAAAACGCGCGAAAGATTGAAAGCCATGGACTGCAAGGCAATAGCATTCGGTAGGGCAGAAGGACCTGCCAGCTCGACAAGCATAGCCTGGCGGGCGGTGATCTCTATCGTAGAAGCAATCCCCAGAACCAAGGAAAGCCAAACCAGATGGGTGACGCGCACGCGATCGGTAAAGGTCAACCAAGCGAGCAAAAAAGCCTGCAGCATCATCACCGTTTGGGTGACGATCACCGCCTTACGCTTTTCCAGATGTTCAACCAGGACACCGCCAGGAATGGCCAGGAAAAAGGTGGGTAGGGTGAGGGCAAAGGCGATCAAGCCCAGATCGAAGCGGCTATTGCTCAGGTGATAGGCTAGCAGTGGTTGGGCCGTATTCTGCATCGCCGTGCCGATAAGCGAAAGGAAGTGCCCACCGATGAAAAGCACAAAATTGCGTTCACGCAAAGCGGGGAAACGATCCGAGATCGGCATTCAAATCAGGGCTGAAACGGTTCTAGCAATTTCGGCTCATCGAGATCGGATCGATTGACAAGCGTGCTCACCCGGTAGGCACCCATTGCCTCGGCCGGGAAGGGACGCACCCAGCGTTCAGGCGATTCGTTGACCCGTGGCCAGAGCCACTCTTCGTATTCCTGTGGGGATAGGATCAATGGCATTCGCTCGTGGATCGGGCGCACCAGCTCATTGGCAGGAACGGTAAGAATCAGGCAAGTGCGCATGTCTTGCCATTCTTCCCACAAGCCGGCAAAGGCAAACGGACGAGACTCGCGCAGACGAAAATACCAGGGATATTTGCTTCGACCGATGCTTTGCCATTCGTAGAAGCCATCTGCCGGAATCAGGCAGCGCCGAGAACGCCAGGCGGCGCGAAAAGCCGGTTTTAAGGCCGCGGTTTCGGCGCGCGCGTTTATGTAAGGTCCGATGCGCTCCGCCTTCGCTTTAGCCCAAGATGGCAGGAAGCCCCATTGGGCAAACCCTGCTTCGGCCGGCTGCTGCGCTTCGAGGATCAGAACAGGTTGTCCTGGTGCGATGTTATAGCGCGGCACATAAGGCGTCGGGAATGTCACCGGAAAACTTGTTTGTAGTGCCTGAAGATCAGCAGTTAGGGTGAATCGTCCGCACATGATTTGTTCCAATAGCGAAAATCGCCCTCGCGGCGCGTCCATCCTTGGGCATCTAGGTATTCCAAAAACGGTAAAACATATTTGCGCGAGGATTGAAAGAGATCGCGCACTTGGGCAACCGTCAATCGCTCTTCTCGAGACAGGCTCTGACGTAGCCGCTCGACCATAGCTTGAAAATCGGCCTGACGGAAGACGATCTCAGGAGAAACGGCGATGAGATCACCCCGCAGCAGCAGTGCCTGGAAGACCTCTTGGCCGACGCTTGCAATGCATTCATCTACAGTGGGGGGCGCAAAAGGCGCTTGCTCGAAGCGCCGGAACAATGCCTGAACCTGTTTCTCCTGTGCCGGTGTAAAACGGATTTCGTGTTCGGGCAAGGCCAGGCGCGAGTGCATCTCTTTGAGTGTACCTTCTGCCAGCCAACGTTCTACCAGGATGGGGAAGTGAGCCGCAGGAATGCGCAAACGTTGGAGCAGTTCTTGTCGCGGAATGCCGGGGCGGAGGGGATGGAGGCGATGGTATTCCGCCAGGTTGGCCTTTGCCTGCTCTGTGAGCGCCTGCCAGTGGCTCATGGCCATCACGAGCGCTTCGGGGGCAAGGACCTGGGACGGATCGCCTAAAAGAAGCAAAGTGCCTGGCCGAAGCAATTCCTGGGCAACTTGATACCCCAGCGATTCATCCAAAGCGGCGCGACGAATGATTTCATTCAACGGAGCGATAAACAGATCCATCGCCGCCTGCAGCAGAAGGGTTTCGGGATCGCCCTTCTGAAGGGATTCCAGGCGTTGGAGAACCTCCGCTTCAAAGCGGCGATAGCGACGCCGAGGATGGGGATCGAGGATCAAGCCGCCACCTAAGGTTTCGGCAGGGGAGGGCCGACGCAGGATGAACCGATCGCCATGCGCGGCCACGATCGGCGCGCGGAGCTCCAATTGGGCCAGACCTTCTTCTCCGGGGAGCAATTCGTCCTTTCCCAGCAGGCGAATTCTGACCAGCGATTCGCTTGTGGTGTGAAATAGCTTGAGTTCGCTCCCGTGACGTAGCGGCTTTTTGAGATCGGGAAGTAGGCGGATGGCAACATCCAGGAACGTGGTAGGGCGGTATCTTTGCGCTAAGACAAGCACATCGCCACGTTCGATCTCGTGAGCCGAAACGCCGCTCAAGTTTACAGCGGTGCGTTGACCCGGATGGGCGGTTTCTTCCGCTTTTTTGTGCGTTTGCAGCCCGCGAATGCGGGCATGTAAGCCTTTGGGCAGGATCACGACCTCATCGCCAAGGTGCAACGTCCCGTCAAGCAGTGTTCCGGTGACGATTGTGCCAAAGCCGCTCAAGGTGAAAACGCGATCGATCGGCAGGCGCGGCCTGCCAAGATCGGGACGAGGTGGGGTTTCTTCCAATAAATGGGCGAGGGCGTTTACCAAAGCATCCAATCCATCGCCGCGTTTTGCCGAGACGTGCAGAATAGGCGCATTCTCCAGCACACTTCCGCGCACCAGCGAGCGGATTTCCTCTTCGACCAGCGCGAGCCACTCTTCATCCTGGATCAGGTCTATTTTGTTCAAGACGATCAAGCCTCGGCGAATTTGGAGCAGGTCAATGATCGCCAGGTGCTCACGCGTCTGAGGCATCACACCTTCATCTGCGGCAATCACCAGCAAAATGGCATCCAGCCCTCCCACGCCGGCCAGCATGTTTTCGATAAAATCCCGGTGCCCGGGGACGTCAACGATGCCTATTTCTTCGCCGTTCGGCAGCTGCAACCAGCCAAAGCCCAGATCGATGGTCATTTGGCGCTCTTGCTCTTCCTTCAGGCGATCTGGGTGAACGCCGGTTAGAGCGGCGATGAGCGCCGATTTGCCATGGTCAACGTGGCCGGCGGTGCCGATGACGTGCATGGGTTACCTTTTAGCCGAAGGTGGGGTGAAGAGGCGCTTGTAGGCCGTCAGCCAATCGTGGGCCAAATGCATCAGCTGTTGGATTTGTTCTTGGATGATCTCGGCACTCTGATGGAATTGTTCCTGCAGGTTTTCAGTGGATTGCGATAATACCTGTTGTTTTTCCTCAATATTTCCCAGCCACTTGCGCAGATCGTTCAACGTTTGTTCCTGCAGCAGGGTAAAAGAGGTCCAGCGCTTTTGCTCTTCT
Organism: Chloroflexota bacterium; assembly: GCA_037447295.1. Taxonomy (GTDB): domain Bacteria; phylum Chloroflexota; class Anaerolineae; order Anaerolineales; family Villigracilaceae; genus 630D-37. Next base: position 3,552 of record JBBIGZ010000037.1, read on the forward strand.
GCCCGAAAGGCGACCCATTCTTGGCGCAGACGCTCCTCACCTAGACGTTGAATTTCGCTGATCTCACCAAGACGGCGCTCCAAGCGTTGCTGTAATTCTGCGAACACGTTTTCGGCGCGTTGGGTAGCGCGCAAAGCGTCCTCAACTTGGGTGCGCTTGGCATCCAGCTCGGTTATTACCCGACGGAACTGTTCGCCAAATTCTTCCATTCTTTTTTGATAACGTTGCAAGTCAACCTCCACGACTTGCATTCTCTGGATTGCGGCACTAAACTCTTGTCGGCGATCGGTTTCGGAGGCCAAGACTTCGTTGACACGTTGATTAATCGAGCGAAATGCGTCGTTTTGAAGGTCTATTTTTTGTTGTTGTTCATCCATCCGTTTGCGTAGAGAGCTCAATTCTCCCTGTAAAGTGGTGATCTGCCCTAAATCTCGCCGATGGGCTTCTTCCCAGACCTGAGACGTGGTACGTAATTCATCCTGTGCCTGGGCTATCTGGGAAATTCTTTCCCGTAGATTGTCAATCACATCGCGCAAGCGAGCCGTCTCATCGGCACGGGCTTTGATCTTTTGCTCAAACACCGGAAAATCCACTTTGGCGGAGCGGATCTCTTCCAGTTCCTTTTGTAGTGCTTCCAAGGAGCGCGCCGGAGTCTGAAGGGCTTCCTGTAATTTCTGGTCTCCCTTCCGCTCTACCTCGGTAATCATGCGTTGCAATTCCTCGCGTTGACGTTGTAGCCCATTTTCTAATTGTTCCAAGCGAGCCGGAAGAGAAAGCAAGGGCGAGAGCTGTTTTTGCATTTCGCGAAGCTGTTGCGTTAAGATGCGCAAATCGGCAGATAGACCGTTTATCTGCTCCTGCAGTACGCTTACTTGGGGCTTGTTTTTCCGCTGCTCTTCCTCAAGGAACTCCAACCGACGAATGATTTCCTCGAACTCCATGAGTCCTCCTGTAGTCAAGGGTGAAAGGATTGCGTGAGATTATAAACCAGAACATGGTACAATCTGGGCGCTATGGCAAACCTGTTCTCTAAATGGCGAGAAGGACTGCAACGTACCAGCCAGGCGACTTTTGGGCGCCTGGCAAGCATGCTGGGTGCTACCGAGATTTCCGAAGAAACCTGGGAAGAGATGGAAGCGCTCTTGATCCAGGCCGATGTGGGCGTGGAGACGACCCAGGATTTGCTTCAGGTTCTGCGCCGCAGGGTGCGTGATGAGGGCCTGCGCCGCTCAGATGCCTTACAGCAGGTTTTGCGCGAGGAACTGCTCCGACGTTTGCCAAAGCCGCCGGAAATTCAGTTCTCTTCGCATCCTGCCGTTATCTTGATTGTAGGGGTAAACGGTTCCGGGAAAACCACCACCATTGCCAAGCTCGGCCGGCACTTTCTCCAAGAAGGCAAAAAGGTGCTCTTTGGAGCGGCCGATACGTTTCGTGCTGCGGCGGTGGATCAACTCCAGGTTTGGGGTGAGCGGCTCGGGGTCCCGGTGATCACGGGTGCGCCGAACAGCGATCCCGGCGCCGTAGCTTATAACGCCGTTCAAGCCGGGTTAGCACGCGGCGTCGATATTATCCTGATCGATACGGCCGGACGTTTGCATACCCGCTATAATCTGATGGAAGAGCTCAAAAAGGTGCATCGGGTGATCGGAAAAGCATTACCCGGCGCGCCCCATGCCGTTTGGCTGGTGATGGATGCGACGACCGGACAGAACGCCCTGGCCCAAGCGCGAGCGTTCAAAGAGGCCGTGCAGGTCAACGGTGTCATTTTGAGCAAACTGGATACCTCGGCGCGCGGGGGAATGGCCTTTGCCATTTGGAACACGTTGCACCTGCCAATCCTGTTTGCCGGGCTTGGAGAGAAAATGGAAGATCTGCAACCGTTCGATCCGCAGGCTTTTGTGGATGGGATTTTTGCAACATGATTATGAGGAGCTATGAACGAATTGATCGAATGCCTTTCACAACTTCAAGAAAACATCGAGCAATTGCGGAGGCGTCTTTGACCTGGACGCTAAAGAGCACGAGCTGGATGAGCTAAACAAGCGTAGTGAATCCCCCGACCTTTGGAACGATCCTGCTTCGGCTCAACGTCTAATGCGCCGCTTATCCGAGCTGCGCGAGGAAGTCGAGGGCTGGCAGGCTTTTCAGCGGCGTGTTCAGGATGCGCTTGAGCTGACACGCATGGATGATGATAGTTTGCTAGATGAGCTGAAACACGAAGTCCAGTTGCTGGAAGAAGAATTTGAAAAGCGCTCTTTTGCCGCTATGCTTTCCGGGCCGTATGATGCCGGCGATGCATTGCTGGCGATCCACGCCGGCGCAGGCGGCACCGATTCGCAGGATTGGGCTTCGATGCTCATGCGCATGTATCTGCGCTGGGCCGAGCGCCGTGGATACGAAACGGAAATCCTCGACCTGACCGAAGGCGAAGAGGCCGGGATCAAAAGCGTGACCATTGCCGTCAACGGCAAATATGCCTATGGCTATCTACGCCCGGAAAAAGGTGTGCATCGGCTGGTGCGCCTTTCACCGTTTGATGCTGCCCATCGCCGGCACACGTCTTTCGCCCTGGTAGAGGTCTTGCCGCAAATTGCCATGGACGATCCGGAAGTGGTGATCGATCCGAAAGACTTGAGAATAGACGTCTACCGTGCTTCGAGCGCCGGCGGTCAAAATGTGCAGAAAAATGCCACCGCGGTGCGCATCACGCACATCCCAACCGGGATCGTGGTCAGCTGCGAAAACGAACGCTCGCAGGTGCAGAACAAAGAAACGGCCATGCGCATTTTACGCGCCCGTCTCTTTGAGCTAAAACAAGCCGAGAAGGAGGAGGAAATTGCCCTGCTGCGCGGTGAATACGTCAAGGCGGAATGGGGCAATCAGATCCGCTCCTATGTGCTCCATCCCTATCAGATGGTCAAGGATCACCGCACCGACTACGAAACTGGCAACACCCAGGCCGTGCTGGATGGCGAAATTGATGAGTTTATGATTGCGTACTTGCGTCAATTTGGAGGTGAAAAGCGATGAAGGTCTTTTGGCAGAAGTACGTTTTTACCCGCGAGAACGGATTGGCATTGGCTTTGGCGCTGATCCTAACCGCTCTGGTTGTTTTCACCTCCGATCTCACCCCAACTTGGATCTATCAAGGATTTTGAACATGGATACCCTCATCCAAACGCTTTCCGAATATATCGCCCGTGAGATTCTAAAAACGCCTTCGCGCGCCCTGGGCGCGAATCAGCCGTTAATTTCTAGCGGTCTGATTGATTCTTTCCACCTGGTAGACCTGGCACTCTTTGTGGAAGATACATTCGGCGTGCACTTGGAAGATACAGAACTCAATGCGGCTACGTTTGACACCCTGGAACAGCTCGCCGCTTTGATCCGCGAACGTCAGGCATCATGAGCACACTGGCACAGATCCTCCTGGAACACTTCGAGCGCCATCCCGATCAGGTCAGCATCATCCTGCAACATGCCGGCCAAGAAGATCGCTCTCTCACTTACGCTGACTTGATGAGGGGCGCCGAAGCCTTTGCGGCTACCTTGCGCCGTGAAGAAATTCGCGAAGGCGAAGTAGTTGTGTTGATTTTGCCGCATGGGAGCGATCTGGTCTTTGCCTTCTTCGGCGCGATTCTCTACGGTGCGATCCCTTCGATCATGCCTTTCCTAACCGAGAAGCTTGCGCCGGAGCGTTATCGTGCTGACCTGAAAGCGCTTATCCGCATCACCCAGCCAACGGCTATCGTAACTTACCCTGAGTTCGCCGAAGAAGTGCGTCAGGCGATCACGCCGGAAAGCTCGGTGCGTGCCTTGATCACAACAGATACCTTTGAATCACCGGAAAGGCTCAACGATCTGACCTGGTTGCCCGGTTTGCGACGAGGAGAAAATGACATTGTGCTATTACAGCACTCTTCCGGCACCACCGGGCTGCAAAAAGGGGTTGCGCTCTCCCATCAGGCGGTGCTCAATCAGCTGGGAGCGTATTCTGAGGCGATTGAACTGAACGAACAAGATGTGATTGTATCCTGGCTCCCCCTATATCATGATATGGGCTTGATCGCTGGCTTCATCATGCCTGTCTTGTGTGGCGTGCCGCTGGTATTGATGTCACCGTTTGATTGGGTACGCGCACCCCATCGACTCTTTCAGGCGGTTTCGCGTTATCGTGGCACCCTTTCCTGGTTGCCCAATTTTGCCTATAACTTTTGTGCTCAAAAAGTGCGCGATGCACAATTGAATGGCGTAGACTTAAGCTCCTGGCGCGCCGTGATCAATTGCTCAGAACCGGTGCGCTGGGAAAGTCACCGGGTGTTTTATGAGCGTTTCAAAGCCTACGGGTTGCATTACGAGGCGCTTCAAACCAGCTATGCCATGGCCGAAAACGTCTTCGGCGTCACCCAGAGCCGCTTAGGCGAGCCACCACGCACCGATGTTATCGATCGCGAAGCCTTCATGAGCGAACACGTGGCGCGCCCTGCCGGCGACGGCCGGCCTTCGCTGGTGATGATGTCTAGCGGCCGACCTTTGCGGAATACCCGCGTGCGCATTGTGGATGAAAAGGGACGCGATCTCCCCGAACGAGTGATCGGGGAAATCGCCATTCAATCCGATTGCATGTTAACCGGCTACTTTAACCGTCCCGATCTGACCCAAAAAGCTTTACGCGATGGCTGGTATCTCACCGGTGATCTTGGCTATCTGGCCGATGGCGAGCTCTATGTTTCCGGACGCAAAAAAGACATCATCATCGTCGGCGGGAAAAATGTCTATCCCCAGGACCTGGAAGCGCTTGCCGGCGAGGTGCCCGGTGTCCATCCCGGCCGCGTGGTAGCGTTCGGTATTTTCGATGAATCGCTGGGAACGGAGGAAGTCGCCATCGTAGCCGAAGTAGATACTCCCGACCCGATAGAGCGTGAGCAGATCGCCGAAGCCATTCGGCTGCATGTCACACGTAATTCGGCCATCACCGTGCGCTATGTGCGCGTGGTAGATGCAAAATGGCTCATTAAGACATCTAGTGGTAAGATTGCCCGCGCCGCGAATCGCGAAAAGTTTTTGCGAGAAAACGGCTATAATGCCGAATTGCCGAATTAATGCTCAAGACAACTTCTCTGCGGAGGTTTCCCTAATGAAACGAGTGATCCCGCCCGTCAAGGGCACCCGTGATTTTTACCCGGAACAGATGGCACTGCGCACCTGGCTATATAACATGATGCGGCGCATATCGGAATCTTTCGGTTATCAAGAGTACGAAGCGCCCATCCTGGAAAGTCTGGATTTGTATGCGGCGAAATCGGGGGAAGAACTGGTCAAGGAACAGGCATATGTTTTCACCGATCGTGGCGGTGACCAGATCACCTTGCGGCCAGAACTAACCCCTAGCCTGGCACGCATGGTGGCACAACGCCAAAAAGAACTCGTTTTTCCGTTGCGTTGGTGGTCGTTTGGGCCTTTCTGGCGCTATGAGCGCCCCCAAAAAGGACGCACCCGCGAATTTTTCCAGTGGAACGTGGATATGATCGGCGTCAACTCGCCGGAAGCGGATGCAGAGATCGTCGCCGTGCTGGTGAGCTTCTTCCGCCAGGTTGGCCTGAAGCCGGAACAGGTGCTGGTAATGGTCAACAATCGGCGCCTGATGGACGCACAATTCAACGCTTTTGATATTCCCCAGGAAATGCGCCCTGCCGTCTCGACCTGGATCGATCGCCGCGAGAAGATGGAACCGAGCGAGTGGCTAGCCTACGGCCGTGAAATCGGCCTTTCTGAGCGGCAATTGGGCCAGATCGGCGAGATGCTGGAAAATCGGGAACTATGGCGAGAATCGGATGAACTGGTGCGTTTCTTTGCTGCCGCTGAAGCCATGGGCATTGCACCATACGTGCGCTTTGAACCCTCTATTGTGCGTGGTTTGCTCTATTACACGGGTACAGTGATCGAGGCCTGGGAAGTGGGCGGTGAAATCAAACGCGCCATCCTCGGTGGCGGGCGCTATGATAATCTGCTGGCCGATGTGGGAGGGGAGCCGTTGCCCGGTGTTGGCTTCGCAATGGGAGATGTCGTCATCACACTCATCCTGGAAAAATACGGCCTCCTGCCACAAAACTTGCGCATCAACCCCGCGCCGATTTTGGTCACCGTCTTTGACGAGACCCATCTTTTGGAATCATTCAAACTGGCCGATGAATTGCGAAGCGTTGGCTTAAACGTGGCCTGTTATCCAGAAGCTGCCAAACTGCCGCGTCAGTTCAGATATGCGGATCGAAAGGGTATGCATGCAGTCATCGTTCTCGGTCCTGATGAAGTAGCGCAAGGAGTGGTAACGGTCAAGGACTTGCGAAAAGGTTCACAAACTCAGGTGCCACGTCGGCAGGTAGCCGAATTTTTGAAGGAGATACTCTGAGTAGGTGCTATCTCAACAATTGCCTGACCGAGGAGCGGCTATCGCCTACGGGTGAATACCGAAATCATGCCTAACGTGCCACCCACAGCCAGGATCAGAATGGCCAGTCCAATCGGAAAAGAGGGTGATCCGGCGGTGGGAGGATCAAACTGCGGAATCTCCAATTCCGGAGCTGGGGTGAATGTGGGCAAGCGGGTGGGGGTTAGATCCTCCAAATAGGAAGCTACCAAAGTAGGGTCGAGCGCCGGCGTGGATCGGGGCGTGGGTGTCGGCGGTGGTGTGACGGTGGGTAACAACCCCGGCGATAACGAAACCCATGGTCCGTAGATCCACGCCATCCCATCCGGAGCTCCGGGATAGGCGATCATGATCCAGTTCGTATCGGCCGAGCGACCTAAAGCAGGAGCACTCTGTCCGCGCAGCAACACGCCAACAGGGGGATAGATGTACATATCCGGGCCGGCATACACATTAACAATTTCCAGATTCTCATAAACTGTAACCATAGGCCCCAAGGGAGTACTGGTGACGGTAGGGATCGAGCCGGTCGGTTGCTGCGCCTGGGCCGGGTGGGTCTTCGGAAAGAAAAGGCTCAGCATGGAAAGGCAAAGTGCTACCCCAATGAGAACGATCTTCACCCGAAGATTACTCATGATTTTTCCTGCGAATGCTCAATGCCAAGCCCAAGATACCTAACAATGCAAAACCGAGAATGTAGATACCTGCCGCATCGTTAGGCAATGCTTCGGTGCCGGGCGCCGCATACGAAGGGATGACCAACGGTGGCGCAGGCGTAAAAGTCGGCAAACGTGTGGCCGTGGGTTCAAAATGGAAAGCGGCCATCAGGGTCGGATCAATGGTCGCAGTGATGCGTGGCGTCGGCGTAGGTGGAGGTTGAATGATCGGCAACTCGCTTGTTGTCACGAGTTGCACCAGCGTAGAATGTACCCATCCTTTGCCATCTGCGCTACCTGGGTACATAATCTGTATCCAGATCCGTCCTGGCGAAAGTCCAATCGCCGGAGCGGTGGCGCCGGGAGATAATTTGCCTAGGATGGGATACAGCGTTCCGGGGCCGGCGCGGACGTTGATTTCCTCCTCATAGGTCACGATAACATAGGGACCGCTCAGCGTAGCCGTCGGAGTGGGGGCTTGTGCCTGCACAGATTGAAAGAGAAAGAGGCACAGAAAGAGCAACAAAATGTGGATAAACGGGTTTTTCAAGTGCATAGAAATGATTATAATCGAGGCGGAGAAACTGTATGCGTCGCTTCCTTCGACTTCTTATTCGCTTTCTGATCAACCTAATTGCCGATGTCCAGATTTCGGGCTACGAGTATTTGCCCGAAGGTAGCTTCGTCATCGCCTCAAATCATTTGGGGTTTCTGGATGTGCTCTTGCTTTTTTATGCCATCGATCGGCCGGATATGTTTATTCCGGTGGCCGAAAAGTGGGAGAAAGTCGCCCTTTTCCGTTGGCTGCGCAAGCCTTTGAACTTGGTGTTTATCGATCGCTTCAACCCGGATATCAAGGCCTTGCGCAAAATTTTACACCTGATGGAAGCCGGAAACATTCTGGTAATTGCCCCCGAGGGCACACGCAGCCGCACAGAGACCATGGCCGAGGGAAGACCGGGGGTGGCTTATCTGGCTGCTCGCCTGGAACGACCGATCGTTCCGGTCGGCCTCTACGGCACCGAAGATCGCAAGGTGCTGGAAAATCTAAAGCATTTTCGCCGATCAAAAATTGTAGTGCGGGCTGGGCCGGCTTTCCGCCTCCCACCCTTACCGACGCGCGATCGAGATCGGGCATTGCGCGCCTATACGGATGAGATCATGTGCCGCATTGCCGCTCTTTTGCCGGAGAAGTACCGTGGGGTCTATCGCGAGCACCCGCGATTGCAAGAGCTCTTGCAACAGGGTAGTGAAATGCGAAAGCAGGCTTCGATGGCAAATTGAAAGACGTGAATTCCCTCAGGCGTTAACCTTCTAGCCAGAGGGTGAACGGCCCATCGTTATGGATCTCAACTAGCATGTGGGCACCAAAGCGCCCGGTCTGAGTTGGGATTCCCCGTTCTCGGAGCAATTGGGCAAAACACTCTACAAGCGGCGCGGCGATCTGGGGCGGCGCGGCATCAGTGAAAGACGGCCGGCGCCCTTTGCGCGTATCGGCATAAAGCGTAAACTGGGATACAACCAACGCTTCTCCCCGCACGTCTTGAATTGAGAGGTTCGTTTTGCCTTGTTGATCTTCAAAAATGCGTAACGTGGCCACTTTCTCGGCCAGGAACCGCGCCGTTTCCTCGTTATCGGAAGGCGCGATTCCCAGCAAGATCAACAGACCGGGGCCGATTTCGGCAATCGTTTCCCCATCCACCAGGACGCGAGCACGACGGACGCGTTGCAGCACTAAGCGCATATTCAGGGTAACTGCACGGCGGCACGCACTTCTTCCATAGTCTTTTCGGCGATGACGCGGGCGCGCCGTGCTCCATCACGCAACACATCCCAGACGTAATCCGGATTGGCGGCAATTTCGGCGCGGCGGGCGCGGAAAGGCTCCAGATGACGATTGAGATTAGCTGCAAAGCGAGCTTTGCAATCCACACAGCCGATCCCGGCACGTCGGCATTCGACGTTGATCATTTCAACTTCTTCCACAGGGGAAAAGATCTTGTGCATCGAAAAGACGTTGCATACATCCGGGTTGCCCGGATCGGTCCGACGGATGCGCTGCGGATCGGTGACCATCATCATGACGCGTTGACGGGTCTCCTCAGGTGTAGCCGCCAGCTCGATGTGATTGTTCAAGCTCTTGCTCATCTTCTCTTTGCCGTCGATCCCGAGCACTTTCGGCACCTCGGTCGTTTTCATCTGCGGTTCGATCAGCACATTTGTGTGGAAACGGTGATTGAAAGAGCGCACCGTTTCGCGGGCAAATTCAATATGCGGCGCCTGATCGATCCCTACCGGAACCAACTCTGCCTTATAAAGCACGATGTCGGCGGTCATCAGCACGGGGTACCCAACCAGCCCGTAGTTGACGTTATCCGGTTGCTGCCGCACTTTTTCTTTGAAAGTCGGCAGATCGGTGAGCTTGCCGAGCGGGGTCACCATGGAAAGGATCAGGTGCAATTCGGTGACCTGTGGCACGTGAGATTGGACAAAGACGATCGTTTCTTCAGGACGAATGCCGGCGGCCAGCCAATCCAATGCCATCTCGTAGGTGTTCTGGCGCAGGTTTTCGGTTGTTTCAACCGTGGTCAACGCGTGCAAATCTACGATGCAATAGATGCACTCGTACTCATCTTGGAGGGCGACGTAGTTTTTAATCGCCCCGAGATAGTTGCCTAAATGCTGCCGTCCCGTAGGACGAGCACCGGAAAAAACGCGACCTTTTTTCGTCATAGCTACTTAAGACCGTGAAGATAGGTTTTCAAGGAATTTTTGCACCGCCGCGGCGATTTCGCCTGCTTCGGCATGGCGGCCACTCTGCAGTTTTGAAAAGATTAACTGGCCATTGATGCTTACCTCAAAGCGTCCACCATCTGATGGAATAAGGGTGATAGAATGAATTTGTGGTTCAAATAAACGTAACAGTTCTCCAACCAGGCTCACGGCCCGGGGGGTATAGCGTCAAACAGCACAATAGACGATTTCAATGTTCAACATCGGCCTCTCCTGGAGTGGATTTTGTTAGAAAATTATAACATGTTTCCATCAGGCCTTGATTGAAAGGCCGCTAGGGACTATAATCAGGCTAGACTACTTTGTACGGAGGAGGTTGACTATGCCTATTTATACGTATCGTTGCGAGTCTTGTGGAGTGCGTTTTGAGCGTCAGCAAAGCTTCAACGATGCTCCTTTGACTTGGTGCCCGGAATGTGGAAAAAAGAGCCTTCAAAAAGTGATCGCTCCGGTGGGCATTGTATTTAAGGGTTCGGGGTTCTATGCCACCGATCATCGCTCTCCCTCTGGAGCCACCAGTCGGGCGCCGAAAAGCGAGGACAAAGGAAGCAACACATCCGGCGAATAGTCCTTCCTCCCGATTCAAAAAAAGAGAAGCCGACCGTAAAAGGCCGGCCTTTCTTTTTTTAAACACAGGAGATGTTATTCTCCCAGGTAGTCGCGCAACTTTCGTCGGATAGATGCCTGGCGCAGTCGGCTCAGAGCCTGCGCTTCGATCTGGCGCACGCGTTCGCGTGTCACGCCCATCTTTCGTCCCACTTCTTCCAGGGTATACGGTTGACCATCGAGCAAGCCATAACGCAGCTGGAGAATGCGCACCTCGCGTGGTGGCAATGTGCTCAGAATTTCATTGATTTGTTCGCGCAACAGGTTGTAAGTGGCACTTTCATCCGGCGGAGGTGCCTCTTCATCCTCGATGAAATCGCCGAGGACGGAGTCTTCCTCGTCATCCGTGGGCGTTTCCAGAGAAAGTGGACGACGCGCCACCTGGATCATGTTTTCGACCTTGCGCGGAGGCACGCCCAGCGCTTCGGCCAATTCGTCAACAGTTGGTTCGCGCCCCAGCTTTTGGGTCAATTGATGTTGCACACGGAGCAGCTTGTTGATCTGATCGCCCATGTGCACCGGCACACGGATGGTGCGCCCTTGATCGGCAATAGCACGCGTCACGGCCTGGCGGATCCACCAGGTGGCGTAGGTGCTGAACTTGTGGCCACGGCGATAGTCGAACTTCTTGGTGGCGCGGATCAGGCCGATATTCCCTTCCTGGATCAGGTCAAGGAAGGGTACCCCGCGCCCCATATACTTTTTCGCCACGCTGATCACCAGGCGCGAGTTAGCGGTGATCAGATGTTCACGTGCTGCCCAACCGTCCTCGATTAACTTGCGCAGCTCAGCGCGCCGCTTGGGGCTGACATTCCCTTTGGCCAGCTCTTCGCGTGCCATGCGCCCACGCTCAATGCGCTGTGCCAGTTCCACCTCTTCTTCCGCCGTCAAGAGGGGAATGCGGCTGACTTCTTTCAGGTAGAGGCCGATTGTATCATCGGTATCGATGTTGGCCAGGTAATCGTCGATCTCACCCAGTTCTTTCTCAGCTTCTTCTGCTTCTTCTTCAACAGCGGCCAGCTCTTCTTCTCCCGGCTCTTCGCCGGGAAGTTCTTCAACAAACGGGATGCCAGCGCTCATCAGCGCCGAAAAGGCTTCTTCTAGCTGCTCTACATCCTGCTCGGCTTCCGGAAAGAAGTGCAGGATGTCATCCAATGTAACATAGGATTTTTGCCGTCCCAATTCAATGAGACGGGCTATCGGAGAGTATTCTTCTTCGTCTTCTTCAAAGAGTAAAATGCGATTAATATCCATAGGTGCTTCTTACTCAGGAAATGGGATTCATTAACCTAGATACAGAATACACGTTTTCGTTACAAAATTCAAGAGGCAACTTCATTGTCAAAAAGGTTCAAGGAGTAGCGGTAGGCGTGCTCTCCGGTGTCGAGGTCTCGGTTAGAGTGGGCGTTGCTTCGGGTGTTGGAGTGTCGGTCACTTCAGGCGTGGGTGTGATGGTGGGCGTCGGCGTGGCCAAATAGGGTGGGTTGGTCAGAAGCTTGAGGAGGCTATCCAAGCCAACCTTGCTCACCACCACAACCGTCCCATCTGACTTTCGCACGTAATAGCCGGTGTTGATCGGCGTTACGGCGCCGACCTCGAACGTGTACGTCTTCCCATCGCTATAAGTGACGCTTACCTTGTAATCGGGTGTTTTCAGGTTGACAAGATCGAGGTCGATCTCGACGTGACCTAAAACCCGCAGGGCAGAAAGTTGCGTAACCCCGGCTTCGACCATGCCTTGGTCGGCTTCTGCCGAATTCGGGGTTTTGATCTCCCATTTGTTTTCAGCATTCCGTTGGATCTCAATGAGGGAATCCTTACCCTCGATTTTCAAGGCAGTTACGACCCCGGCATCGGTCGGCAGCAGATATTCTGTCTCGGCAGTCGGTGTAGCCTGGGCCGCAACAGCCTGCTTACGGGCATTGAGATACCATCCCAATCCGACCAAAGCAATGAAGATCAGGAGAAGGATCCAGGTAGAGCGACGAATCATAGGCTTACCCTCTCTTCCGACGTGCAAACCAGGTTGCAATGCCGGCAACGACGATCAGCCCCGGCAAAATACATATCGAGGAAAGGAAAATGCTGATCCACTGCCATTGACTTGGAATTACAAAGGTACGTGGGCGCGGGCTGCGCGGCGTAATATTGATCAAATCTTGCTGTTGTGCCGCCCAGTCCACCGAGTTCAGGAACAGATCGCTGTTGCCGTAGGCATCGAAGAAGTTATCCTCGATGAAGGCGGAATTGCCGATGACGACAACCTTCCCATGGGTCTGCGAATTCTCCGCCGCGATGGCCAGCGAGAGAGGACCCGGCTTATCGACTTGGGGATCGAACTGCGCTTGATTGTTTTTCAGGGCTTCAAAGTCGGTTTCGCCCCAAGATGATGGGGCTGTTTGCACCAGCGAAGTCTGGGTTACGCTTTCCGGAGTTGTAAGGGTCTCTACACTGTGGGCCTGGGGCAAAACTGCGAACATGTTCAACCCGCGTGTGATTGGGTGGGTAGGATTCCATTCCCTTTGATTGATCTTCAAAGGCTGATTACTGGAAAGGTCCACGATGATATTGTTGTTCAAGACAATGCCCCAGTCGTTTTGCAAATATTCAGATAACGGGTCACGAGCTTCGCCAAAGTTGGTGAGGGGGAGGGGATCCTGGAGCAGGATCAACGAGCCGCCGTTTTCGAGATAGGAACGAATGAGGGTGACCTCTTCATCCAGCAAGGGTTTCATCGGTCCGGCGATAATCAGGGCACGAGCATCTTGCGGAATCTGCCGTTCCGCCGCCAGGTTAAGGCTCTTGACGCTATAGTTTTTATCTTTCAATGCCTGTGTGGCCCGCAAGGCGCTACGTTGCCCATTGTCCTCGATATCTGCCTCGCCGTGGCCGGTCAAGAAATACACTGTGCGCTGTTCCGGCGTCATCAGGCGGATGAGTGCCCGCACCAACTCGGTTTCGGAAGCATAGGAGACGATCTCCTTGCGCTCACCCATGCGCAGCACGATCTTGCCATCCCCGGTGATGCCGGCTTCCTTGGCCGCGACCGGGTTCTGGATTGGATCGACAAAGGTGAACGAGAACTTTCCCTTGCTATTGTTTGCGAAATCCTGAAGCAGCTTGCGCGCATCCTCGGCACTGAAGGACATATTCGGGGAATAAAAAGCCGTTGCAGTTACCGACTCCGGTAGCATTGCCAGGGCGCGAAGGGTTTCCGGAGCCAGCGTATGCTCCTTCCCCTCGGTGAGATCCCAGGTTTGCTGATTCTGATAGGCAATCACATTCGCGGCAATCAGGATACCCAGGAAAGCCAAGGTCATCACTAATGTATTGCTCCCATAGCGTGCCTGGCGACCGGTGAGCAGACGCTGCACCTTCTGCGGTTCAGCAATCGCGTAAATTCCCAGCCCGACTACAAGCAAGGCCAAGCTGATAATCAGAGCGTTATTGACCCATTCCGGCGAAGAGGGCGTAAAGAGATTGAGCGTCATTAGCCCTCTCAAAATGCCACTCACAATAGCCCCAAGCAAAGCCAAAAGGGCCAGGATAAGGCCTATCCATCCCAGGATTTGAAGATTGCGCGCTTTCATTGCCACCTCCTTACCTCGATCGCCGTAGCGCCGATGAAGAGGCCAAGGAGTGTCAGGCTCAGGTAATAGACAACGTCGGTGAGCTTGATCACGCCTTGATTCAGGGAATCATAGAAATGGGCGCTCATGTCCAGGTAAGAAAAGAGTTCTCCGCCGCTGTTCAATACATTAGCCGGAGCACCGATCAGCCACCAGAGCAGGACGAATACCGCCAGTGTGACGAAGAATGCGGCGATCGGGTTGCTGAAGAGTGCCGAAATTCCTGTCCCCAAAGCCAGCAAGGCGGCGGCTACCAAGATCACACCCAGATAAGCCGAGAGGGCGAGCATCTTATCAATGCCCGGCTCAACCAGGAAGTTCAGTAAAAGAGGGTAGATCAGGGTAAGTGCCAGCACAGTGAGCAGAAACAGGAAAGCCCCCAGCCACTTACCGATCACCAACTCCCAATCCGTGACCGGGGCCGTCAAAAGGAGCTCTAGCGTGCCCATGCGATTTTCATCCGAGATCAGGCGCATGGTCAGGGCGGGGACGGAAAGAATGAGCAAAAAGACAAACGGTCCTGTGACGATATTCGGGGAGGGGGCTCCACCGCCGAACATAGCATTTTGGGAATAGTATTGAATATTGAGCACGAAGATGATCCCCACCACAAGTAGCAGCAAGAACGCTACTACATAGGCAATAGGAGTGGCAAAGTAGTGGAAATATTCACGCTTGGCTATTGTCCAGATGTTTCGCATAGTTCACCTCATCAGGCACTCTGTTCAGCGCGAGTCAACTCGAGGAAGATCTCTTCTAGGCTCATTTGCAACGGCCTCATTTCCAGCAGATCGTAACCATGCTGGACCAGGGCTCGTGCCACCTCGCCCCGAATATCTTGCCCCGGCGGGAAGCTAAACTCGATGCGCCCATCCGGAAATGCCTGGATCGCTTGGGCTCCCTTGACCTTGTTCAGGATCTGGGCCGCTTCTACGGCATCTCCACGTACCCGAATTAGGACGCGCTCCCCACCGCTCAAGCGCAATTGCAGATTTGCCGGGGTATCCTCGGCCACGATCTTGCCCTTATTGATGATCAGCACCCGATCGCAAAGCTGCTGCGCTTCGGAAAGGATGTGCGTGGAAAGGAGCACGGTGCGCTCTTTGCCGATTTCTCGGATCAAGTTGCGGACCTCAACCACCTGCACCGGGTCCAGGCCGATCGTCGGTTCGTCCAGGATCAGCACCTGCGGACGGTGGAGCAACGCCTGTGCCAGCCCCACCCGTTGGCGCATACCTTTCGAGAGGCTGCCAATATAGCTATTAATGCGATCTTCCAATCCAACCATCTCGACAACCTCGTCCACGCGATCCTCTGCATCGGGCAGATGACGCAGATCGGCCATGAATTTGAGATAATCGAAAACGGTCATATCCGGGTAGAGTGGCACCGTCTCCGGGAGATATCCGACTCTGCGGCGCACTTCTAGAGACTCCTCTACCACATCATAGCCGGCGACGATGGCCTGTCCTTCAGTCGGAGGCATGTAAGCGGTCAGGATGCGCATGGTGGTCGTTTTCCCGGCACCATTCGGGCCGAGAAAGCCGATGATCTCACCTTGTTCTGCCTCAAAGGTCAGACCATCAATAGCACGTCGGGCACCATAATCCTTTGTCAATCCGTTGACGCGAATCATACCTACTCCCTCACCTTTGAATTGCCAAACAAAAAGCACAGCAGCCTGCCGGCAGCAGTGCTAGAAAATACTATACTGAAGCCAAAGTTGAAAGTCAAGGGGGCTATGAAAACTCTAACGAAATGCTTAACATTCAGCGCCCCACATCTCCGCATGCTGTGTTCGTCCCAATAGACCATAGACGGTGGACAATGGACCGATAACGGTGGACAATAGACCGATAGTGGAGGCAGTCTCTCTGGTGATCAATACTTGACACTTTCCCCTTGCTACCTGTACACTTGAATCACCATCTACTTTTTGCCAAGGAGAATGCGCTATGGGTTATCGCTATGTTATCATCGGATCAGGGCGGCAAGGGACGGCCGCGGCTTACGATCTGGCACGCTTTGGCGAGGCTGAAAGCATTTTGATGACCGATATGAGCCTAGAAGTGGCTCAGAGAGCAGCTGAGCGTGTCAATCGTCTGATCGGCAGAGAGGTTGCTTCAGCCGCCCAAGTTAATGCCGCCGATCATCAAGCACTGGTCAATGCGCTTCGCGGCGCCGATGTAGCCTTGAGCGCTGTGCCGTACTACTTCAATGTAGGGATCACCCGTGCTTGCATTGAGGCCGGAGTCAGTTTGAACGATATGGGCGGGAATACCGATGTCGTTTGGCAGCAATTGGAAATGGATGCCGATGCAAAGGCCGCCGGCGTGAGCATTGTCCCGGATTGTGGCATGGGACCGGGGCTAATCAATCACATGGGGGTTTACGTGATGGAATTACTGGATGAGCCGCGCGAAGTCTATCTCTACGATGCCGGCTTGCCCCAAGAACCGATCCCACCTTGGAATTATCAATGCACCTTTCACATCAACGGGTTAACGAATGAATACGACGGAGAAGCGACTTTCATTCGAGATGGAAAGATTGTCAAAGTGCCTACGTTCACCGAGCTGGAGTACATTGACTTTCCACCCCTGGGAAAGCTAGAAGCTTTCGTCATCTCCGGTAGCATGTCCACCACGCCTTATACGCATCTGGGACGGCTGCAACGCTATGAAAACAAAGTGCTTCGTTACCCAGGGCACTTCCACACGTTCGAGGCTTATAAGCGGCTCGGGTTGTTTTCCGAAACGCCGATCGAAGTGAACGGTCAGAAAATTGTGCCGCGTCAGGTCTATCATGCCCTTTTGGAGCCGCAGATTAAGGCACCTCCCGGCATGAAGGACATCTGCATCATGCGCGCCATTGGGATCGGGAAGAAAAATGGTCGCGAACAAAAGGTAATTGTCGATCTGATCGATCGCTACGATGAACAGACTGGCTTCACCGCCATGGAGCGCCTGACCGGTTGGCATTGTGCCTTGATGATGGGGTTCCAGGCGCGAAAAGTGATCCCTGCCGGCGCGCATCGCATGGAACAGGCTGTGCCGGCCGGCCGCGTGATGGAAGAAGTCCGCAAGCGCGACATTGAATTTACCGTTCGCTGGGAGGCAGTGTGATGGACTACCGACAATTGGGCCAAACCGATCTTCAAGTTTCTCGGCTTTGCCTAGGCACGATGCAGTTCGGCTGGACTGCCGATGAAGCGACTTCTTTCCGCATTCTCTCGATGGCCTTTGAGGCCGGGATCAACTTCATCGACACCGCCGATATTTATTCTCGCTGGGTGCCTGGTCACCGCGGGGGTGAAGCCGAAACGATCATCGGTCGCTGGTTGCGGCAAAGCGGGATACCGCGAGATCGGATTATCCTGGCCACCAAGGTGCGCGGCCAAATGGGAGATGGCCCCATCGATCAAGGTCTATCCCGTCCTTATATCCTCAAGGCTGCTGAGGCTTCGTTGCGCCGTCTGCAAACCGATTACATCGATCTTTACCAAACCCATTGGCCGGACCCGAATGTCCCGATCGAAGAAACCCTGCGCGCATTTGAAGAATTGATCCGACAGGGAAAAGTGCGCTATATCGGTTGCTCCAATTACAAAGCCGATGCTCTTCGGGATGCCCTAGAGACGGCAAAGAAGCACAACCTGCCACGCTTCGAGAGCTTACAACCGCACTACAACCTCGTCCATCGTCGAGAATTCGAAACCGATCTGGCAGAAGTGTGCCGCGAATACAATCTGGGAGTGATTCCATACAGTCCCCTGGCCGGTGGCTTCCTGAGCGGAAAGTATCGCCCCTATACCAAGGTCGAAAGTGCACGTGCCGAGGGCGCGCAAAAATACTTTCGCGCAGAAAACTGGAAGCTTTTAGAAGAAATGGACAAAATGGCCGAAGAAAAAGAAGCCACGCTTTCCCAGATCGCCCTGGCCTGGTTGCTCCATCAGCCACTGGTCACCAGCCCGATCATCGGCCCACGCACGCCGGAGCAACTGCGCGACAACCTGGCTTCCTTGAGCGTCGAGCTAACCCCGGAAGATCTCACCCTTTTGAACACCTTGACCGCGCACGCCTAATGCCCCATGGAAAATGCGGATCTGATCGTAGTTGGTGGTGGTTTGGCCGGTAGCGAGGCCGCGTGGCAAGCCGCAGAACGCGACCTCCGTGTGCATCTTTATGAGATGCGCCCGATTCGCACGACCGGCGCCCATCAAACCGCTTATCTGGCCGAACTGGTATGCTCAAATTCCCTCGGATCGCGCCTTCCAGATCGGGCCTCAGGCGTCCTACAAAACGAGCTGCGACGGCTTAAGTCCTTGCTTTTGGCCTGTGCCGAAGAAAGCGCCGTTCCGGCGGGCAGCGCACTGGCAGTGGACCGTGAGCTTTTCGCCCGCAAAGTGACAGAACGCCTTGAACAGCACCCCAACATCCGCATCATTCGCGCGGAGATCACCGATATCCCTTCTTCTCCCACGATCATCGCCAGCGGACCTTTGACCTCGCCGGCTCTTACCCAGGCCATTGTACGCCTGACGGGAGAACAACACCTTTCGTTCTTCGATGCCATCTCACCGATCGTCACTGCCGAGAGCATCAACATGGAAATCGCCTTTCGGGCTTCGCGCTACGGCCGGGGCGAAGCGGAAGAAGGGGACTATATCAATTGTCCGATGACGCGTGATGAATATGAGGCCTTCGTAGATGCCTTGCTGAGCGCGGAACGCATTGAACTGCGCGAATTTGAAGAGGTCATCCGTCAGGGGGTGCGTGCTGGCGTGGAGCGTTTCTTCGAAGGTTGCCTACCGATCGAAATCCTGGCCGAACGTGGGCCAGATGCCCTGGCTTTTGGCCCAATGCGCCCGGTCGGGCTGATCGATCCGCGTACCGGAAAACGTCCCTATGCCGTCGTGCAACTTCGCCAGGACAATCTCCTCGGCAACCTTTATAATATCGTGGGCTTTCAGACCAATCTGAAATATTCCGAACAGCAACGTGTGTTTCGCATGATTCCGGGCTTAGAGCGCGCCGAATTTGTGCGCTATGGACAGATGCATCGCAATACGTTCATCGCCTCCCCGCGCCTGCTCCTGCCGACTTTGCAATTCCGCTCTCGTCCCGATCTCTTCTTTGCTGGCCAGATCACGGGAGTCGAAGGGTATATGGGAAACATCGCCACCGGTTTGCTGGCCGGCTGGAACGCCGCGCGCTTGATCCGCGGCAAAGAACCGCTCGTCCTGCCGCCGGCTACTATGTTGGGCGCACTCTGCCATTACGTGACCCACGCCTCGCTACAGGACTTTCAGCCGATGAAGGCCAACTTTGGCATTTTGCCACCTTTGGAGGGTGAAAAACGCCTGGATAAACGCGCCCGCGCTCAGGCTTATGCCCAACGGGCACTCACCACACTGGAAAATTTCCTTCAGAGCCTGGTTGATGAAGACAGCCTATAGATGGATACCTACATGGTTGTGGATGGGGATTATTTTCGCCTTTTCCTCTCGTCCATCTGACGAATTGCCGGATTTTGGACTCTATGATCTGCTGGTGAAAAAGGGTGGGCACATGCTGGGATATGCCATTCTGGCATGGCTCTTCTTCCGCTCATGGCAGGGATCGGGGCTATCCCGATCGATGGCATATATTCTGGCGTTTCTTTCGTCGGTGTTATACGCTATTAGCGATGAGATTCACCAAGCATTCGTCCCCGGTCGGCATGCTCGAATCACCGACGTCCTGATAGATACAGTCGGAATTCTGCTGGCACTGTGGATGGTGCATCTTTACCAAAAGGACGGATTGCAGTCGCGAATGCAATGACTTATGGACCTTTCGGTTCTAAATGCCATCGACCTTTCTGCCCCCGGTTTTCTGATCATGGTGATCGGCCCGCCGGATAGCGGGAAAAGCACTCTGGCGCAGCTGATCTACCATCAGCTCTGCATGGAATATGCTCAAGTCGCCTATCTGGATGGCGATCCAGGACAGAGCACCCTAGGACCACCGACCACCCTTTCCCTCGCCATTAAACGTCGAGGGGATCGTTCTTTCCCCCCTCAGGGACGCATGTGGCGACGTTTCATCGGATCTACATCGCCGCGTGGATATATGCTTCCAATGCTGGTCGGTGTACATCGCTTGGTACAAAAAGCACGCGAAAACGGCATACAGGTGGTGGTTTATGATACCTGTGGACTGGTGAATGCGCGCGAGGGCGGTCTGGCCCTCAAACTGGCCGAGATTGAATTGCTACAACCCTCAATGCTGATCGCTCTTCAGCGCGAAAAGGAGCTGGAGCCTTTGCTGGAGGCAATAAAATCCTATCCTTGTCGGGTTGTTCGCTGTTCCCCTTCTTCCCAGGTGAGACCACGATCCGCGGAGGAACGACGAAACTACCGAGCAAGGCGCTTCAAAGAATACTTTCACCAGGCTGATGTGCTTACGCTCGATCGATCCACTTTGCCGTTGGCAGTGATTGCTCCGTCCTCGTTGCAACCTTCACAGATTATTTCCCTGGAAGATGCCCAAGGATTTGTCCTCGCACTAGGTATTCTGCAGGAAACAAATGAGGGACAATTTCATATTCTGACGCCCCTCAAAAAGATGGAGGCTTGTCGCATTTTGCGCGCCGGAAGCTTGCTTTTAGATTCACACACCTTTCAGGAAAAGCGAGTTATGCTAGAATAGTCATATGGCTCCCCTTGAAAGAACGCGCGAAGAAGCGCGAGAGCAATTGCTTAAACATGCCTGTCTTGTGACTGGGGCGGCATGGGCGCTGTGGGCCGATCGCGAAAGTGGGGTATGGAAGGTGATCGCGGCTCACGGGGTGCGGAAAACAGCCCTCCAGGACCTCAACACCTATCTGCAGCAAACTGCGACGGATGCCTGGATGTGTGGGGCTTTTTCCAGCCATGCGCTACGCTCGCATACTTTTCCCATTAAAGGGCTGACCGCCCAACGCGCAACGCTTTTCCCGGTTCCAGGAGCCTTTCTCGCTTTTCTCGTAGGAGGAGATCTTCAGCCCGATCACCGTCGTTTTTGGCGCTCACTGGCCGAAGTATTCTCTACCCCCGGCTCAGAAAAGCAAGATGAAATGCTCTCCCACCTTCAAGAAAAGTTATTAGGGGACTTGCCAGAGTCAGTAGAAAGCTTATTCCAAGAGATTATAAAAATTACTCAGGCAGATGGCGGTTGGCTGGCCGTTCATCGGGCCGAGCGGCTAGAAATACGTTACCAGCACAATTGTCCTGATGCTCAGGGCAAGGTGCTTTCGCCTGAAGAGGAGCCGATCGTTTATCGTCTCTTGCGGGCACGACAGGCTATTCTTCTCGAGCCACAACGACCAGAATGGAAATACATCCCGTTCTTTACCAAGTCCGAAATTCGCTCACAGGGATGGATGGGAGTGCCGTTTCACATTGGGAAGCGCTTGATAGCCGTTCTGGTGCTCTGGAGAGAAGCTCCGTTTGCAACAAGTGAAAAGACAAAAATCGAAACGCTGGCGCGCAACTTGGCTTCGGTTCTGGAAGCTGGCTTGCTGTTCGAAGAGATGGCCGGCTATCTTCATCGCTTGGCACTCCTGAACGATTTCGTATTGACCATTTCGGCGACGCAAAGCCTGGAACAAATCATCCGCCGAACGTTTGCCCTCTTGGAACGTTCTTTCAAGCCCGATCAAGTCGCTTTGCTTTTGAAGAGCAACGATTTATTGCGAGAATATCGTCCAAGGGATTCACAGCTGGAGATGCGCATTTCTCCAATGGCATCCCATCCGTTTGCGGAAT
Organism: Chloroflexota bacterium; assembly: GCA_037447295.1. Classification (GTDB taxonomy): domain Bacteria; phylum Chloroflexota; class Anaerolineae; order Anaerolineales; family Villigracilaceae; genus 630D-37. Next base: position 25,452 of record JBBIGZ010000037.1, read on the forward strand.
ATCTCACCGCACGACGACGTAGCAATATTTTGGATGGCGGTGAAGAAGAAATACGTTCCACGCTCTATTCCCATCTCAGGCATCGGGGGCAAACGATTGGGCTGATTGTGCTCCAAAGTCGCTCTCCCAAAGCTTTCACGAGCCATGATGAACAATTGTTGGGCGTTTTGGGGAGCCATCTGGCCTCCTTAATCGAATACAGCCGGTTACGCGAGGATGCAGAAGCCCGCGCCCGCCGCCTTGGTCTGATCCACGATGTTGTCGAACAAATCCTTGGATTATCCGATCTCCAGGAAATCTTGCAGATCGTAGCCGATTTACTGGTGGAGTATTTCGCTTACGAATTTGCTGAAGCCACGCTTTTTGATGAACTTCCCATGAGTGGACGAGCAAGCAAAAGGCCGGAAATCCTTGCTGCGGCGCAGGAATGGGCGATCAAACATGATCTGATAGAACAGGCAAGAAAAGAGGGGCAAAGTTTGTTGTTCAACACACTGGCACAAGAACCGCCCGAAAGCTCTCGTTCATGGCAACCGGCTTCAGCACTTATCGTGCTTTTGCGCGATGGCGTCCAGGTGATCGGAGCGCTACAAGCCGCAAGCAGTCGCCCCAATGCTTTCGACGAAATCGATCGTGTGGCGCTGGAATCGTTGGCCGGCATTTTGACCACCGTTGCCCGCAACGTCAGACAATACACCTCGCTTCAGAATACCATCCAAGAACTGCGTGCCACTCAAAGCGAGCTCAAGCGTCAGATGGAAATTCAACAGCTAACCGAACGACGATTGATTCAGGCGGCAAAACTGGCCGCGGTGGGCGAAATGGCAGCCGGTGTGGCCCACGAATTGAACAATCCGTTGACCACAGTTGTCGGCTTCAGCGAGTTAGTCCTGGAAGAGATCCCAAAAGATTCACCACTGTATGCAGATTTGGAAATGGTGTTGCGCGAGGCCCGGCGCGCTCGTGAAGTAGTGCGACGCCTGTTGGATTTTGCCCGCCCAGGGGAGATCACGCGTACGCGCTATGATTTCAACCAAATTGTGCAGGACGTTGTTTCACTGGTGCGTCACCTGCTCCATACCAGCGGCATTCAGCACACCCTGCAACTGGAGGAAAATCTGCCCTGGGTCTACGTGAGTGTCAATCAAATCAAGCAAGTGTTGCTAAACCTCATTCATAACGCCATTCAGGCCATGCCACTAGGAGGTGAATTGACCATTATCACACAACGCGCCCAGCGCGAAAATCGCTCTTGGATTGTATGCCATATCAAAGATACCGGTAGCGGAATTTTGCCCGAAGATCGAAAGCATCTTTTCGAACCGTTTTTTACCACCAAAGCAAAACAAGGTGGCACCGGATTAGGGCTTTCGATTAGTTACAACATTATCGCCGATCACGGTGGTACGATTGAAGTCGAGAGCGAATACCAAAAGGGTTCCTGTTTCAGCATTTGGTTGCCGATATGAACCTTTCCGAGCGACACATTCTGATCCTGGACGACGAACCCGGCATCACGCTGCTATGCGAGCGCCTGTTGCGGCGCGCTGGCGCTTCGGTAGCCGGTTTTACCTCGGCGAAAGAAGCCTTAGAGCATCTGCGTGAGAAACAGGTTGACCTGTTGATCGTGGATATTCGCATGCCCGATATGGATGGCTTCAGTGTCATCCACTTGGCCCAGCAAATCCAACCTGACCTGGCGATTCTGATCATGACGGGATTTGGAACAATCGAGACGGCCATTCGTGCCCTACGCGAGGGCGTGGACGGATTGCTTCTCAAACCGTTTACCGATGGGAGCGAATTCATCCAGGCTGTGCAACTGGCATTGGAAGATCACGAGAAAAAGCGCGATGCTTCTCGCATGCCAATGCTGCGCTCTTTGTTCCAGATCACCGAAATCCTTTTCTCCGAAACCGACCTACAACGGCTGAGAGCGCTCATCATTCAAGCCATCCGTTCCCACCTTCAAGCCTCGAGCGCAGCACTTTTCCAGGAAGAAGATGGGCAATTGTCCCTCTATGCCGGCGACACTTTTATACCACCTTCCGCTTTTCTCACGGAAATTGCCCGTAATGGAAAACCACTATTGCTTACCCAGCATGAACAAGATGTAAATAAGCGCGTTTTCCTGGAGGAACACAATTTGCTCTCGGCCTTATTTGTCCCCTTGAGCCGTCATGGAGTGAATCGTCTTTATTATGCCGGGCGCGAGGACTCTCTTTTCCGAGAGGTCGATCTGGAGATGTTCATTCTATTAGCCCGTCAAGCCTCTGCAGCCCTGGAAAATGCACGCCTCTATTCGGAACTGAGAGAATATGTGCGACGAGTGGAGGAATCCCAACAAGCCTTGATCCAGGCCGAAAAAATGGCCACGGTGGGACGCCTGACGGCCTCTATTGCCCATGAGATCAATAATCCCTTGCAGGCACTGCAAAACTGTTTGCATTTAGCCGGGCATCCGGAACTACCCCTTTCCGAACGACAGCATTATTTTGAATTGGCCAAAGGTGAATTGGAACGCTTGCGGACTATCGTTGGGCAAATGCTGAACTTTTACCGCCCGTCTGCGCAAAACGAAATACTTTCTCTCCCGGAGATTTGGGAACACGTCTTGACCTTGATGAAAAGCACTTTGGAGCAGAACAATATCCTGGTCGAGAGCAATTGGCCACACGAGTTGCCGCCCATAAAGGGATCGAAGTCGCAAATTCAGCAAGTATTATTGAATTTATTATTAAATTCTATTCAGGCAATGCCCCAAGGGGGTGTTATCCGGTTATGGGCTATATTGCGCAATCAGGGAATAGAGATCTATCTACAAGATAGCGGCCCAGGTATTCCGCCGGAGGTGCGCTCTCACATCTTTGAACCGTTCTTCAGCACCAAGGAAGGGGGGATCGGCCTGGGATTGACAGTAAGTTACAATATCATTACTTCCCACGGCGGGCGATTGGAACTGGTTACCGATCAACCGGGAGGCGCTTGTTTCCGTATTTCGCTCCCTGTTGCACATCCTGTACATTCATCCGAGGTGAAGCATGAAACCTCATTTGCTGATCGTAGATGACGAACCGATCACGGCTCAATCCTTATCAGAAATCCTGCGCCTGGAAGGGTACCAGGTAACAGCAGTACACAATGGCCAAGCGGCCATTGAATACGTGCGCACACATGTGGTGGATTTGATGATCGTGGACCTGCGCATGCCGGGTATTAGTGGCTTGGAAGTGGCTCAGGTGGTCAACCAGATTTCCCCGGATACAGAGATTATTCTGCTCACCGCCTATGCAAGCACAGATTCGGCCATTCAGGCATTAAGGTTGCGCGTGCATGATTACCTGCTCAAGCCAGCCTTGCCCCAAGATGTGATCAAAAGCGTCCAAAAAGGATTGGAGCGCCGCGCTGCACGCCTGAGCGCCAAGGAAAAACTTATTGAAAAGGAAGAACACGGCAATCTTTTTGAACTCCCCGATGGCATCCAAGCCGATTTTAATCGCCGGCTACTTTGGAAAGGCGAGCAGAAAGTCTTGTTGACGGTGGCGGAGAACCGCTTGCTCCAAATTTTGGTGGAAAACCCCGGCAAGGTTTTTGCCCATCGGGAGCTGATCTTGCTTGTGCAAGGTTACCATGTAGCTCCACACGAGGCCCCGGAGCTCCTGCGACCACTGGTCAGCCGC
>JBBIGZ010000038.1:0-27210 GCA_037447295.1 Chloroflexota bacterium
GCGGGAAAAGCTCGCCCAACACCGCCAGTAGGTCTACCCCAAAGCCCTGCCGCAAGTTAAAGGCCGCAGCCCGTAGGAAAGGCAGAAACCACCCTGGGGTGATCAAGAAGGCAACGTTATAGAGCAGGAAGAGGAACATCCCCGCTCCGGCCAGCACCCGCCAACGTCGCCAGCGCACCACGTAAAAGGTCAGGAAAAGGAGCGCTCCCACCGTCGCTTCCCAGCGCAGTGTAAGCAGTGACCAGATCGCCCCGGCCAGCTCATCTTGCCGGGAGCGGAAGGCCAAAAGTCCCAGATGAAGCAACGCCAAAAAGAGCCAAAAAGGGGCAACTTGCCTCAATCCCAGAAAAGAATAGGGCCAGAAAAACGCCAATAGGAGCAGAGCAACCTGCCAAATGCGCCGCAGCGGCCATTCCGTCATGCGTAGGATCAGGAAAAGGGTCAACAGCAGCGCTCCTTCTAACACGAGCAAGCCGAACGCCGCTGCCCAATCGCCGGAAGGGAGCAGGACAAGCGGTGAAAGCAGGAGCAGGAACGGTAACGGCAGGTCAAAACGGCGCACGGCGAAGGCCGTCACCTGTTCAAAACCGGTGCGCAACGGCTGGGATTGAACCTGCAAGTAGAGATCAGCATCCGAACCCCAGAAAAGGCGCAGACCCTGCCAGAGAAACTGCATCTCACTCCCCCCTTCGAGACGCTGAAGCAGATAAAAGTTCAGGCTTGTCAACACGATCAGCAATAGCGCTCCCCCTAAGACAAGCCCCCACGGAAACGGTAGACGACGGCCTCTACGCATAGATCAAGACGCAACGTATACGGTCAGGCGGCCGGGATAGATGCGATATTCTACCTGCCGTTGCCAATTTTCAAAAAGCTCGCCATCGGTATGCACAGGAGACTGATTATTTAATGATATTTTTACAAAAGAAGAGTGATACTCGCAGACTCCCGGAAGTTCCACATAATTTCCGACCCCGGCTTTCATCGTAGAGGGCAAGACACGCAGCACGCCCAAGCGCGAAGAGCGATACCCAAATGTAAAGGTCAAGCGCCCATCGCGCGGATCGGCATGCGGGGTCATATAAAATACTCCACCGGTGCGCGGTGCATTCCCCACCGAAAGCAGGGTGATCGGCCCCTCATACGCGCCCCCTTCCCATTCGATATGCGCCTCCCATCTAGGACCTTCGGCAATCGCCCACAAAGCGGCTGCGATATACCGCGACTGCCCTTTGATCCACTCAATGCGCTCCTGCTTGGTCGTGACATACGGCTCCAACCCGATGGCTGAATTATTGACAAAATAGCGCTCGTTGCATTGACAGAGGTCGAACTGCTCCGTCTTTCCCTGAGCGATCACCTGGGCGGCTTGATCAAGATCAAGCGGCAAGCCAAGGTTACAAACGAAATCATTCGCCGAACCAAGCGGCAGGATGCCCAAAGGCGGCAAAGGGGCATCCGCCGACCCCAGGGCGCGGATCATGCCGTTTACCGCTTCGCCGATCGAACCATCGCCGCCGGCCACGATGATGCCACTTGCCCCCTCGCGGATCGCCTGTTCAGCCAGATCGATGATATGCCTTTTGTGTTGTGAGATCACAACCTCAAAGTCCAGCCCGGCTTTCCGCAGCGCCGCTTCCGCCTGTGGCCAGCGATCCCGAGCGCGCCAGCGGTTGGAATAGGGATTCAGGATCACGCGCAACATCTATGTCGCCTCCAAACGTTGAGAGTAGAGCCTCTCCCTATGGCGAGAATACGCGAGTTTTGCAGGACGCGGCAATCTGTCACCCATAAAGTCGGTCAGGGTAGAGAGGCGTTCAATCTGCGCTTTCGGCGGCCGATGTAGTATGAACACGCAAGGTCGGCCATTGGGAAAGGAGCACTGCACCGAAGATCAGACCTGCACCGACGCTCTGAGAAAGGGAAAGTGCTTCACCCAGGAAAACCCAACCGGCCAGCGAAGCGAAGACGGACTCCAAGCTCAAGATCAGCGCGGCATCGGCCGGAGGCGTATGACGCTGCGCCCAAATTTGCAAGGTGTAGCCCATCGCCAGAGAGAACACTGCCGTGTAGATCACCGCTCCCAACCAAGGCCAGAATGTGGGGACCGTCCACCGTTCCCACAACAAACCGGCCACTGCATTCAACACTGCGCTGATCAGCAACTGCCCGATCGAAAAATACAGCGGATCGTAGCGACTCGCCACCTTCCCCAGCAAAATCACGTGGAAGGCCCAGAAAAATGCCCCTATCAATTCGAGCATATCCCCCTGGCGTGCCTGAAAATGACCGCCGGTAGAAAGCAAATAAGCGCCTACCAAGGCCGGTAGCAATGCCCATAGCGTGAACAGAGAAGGTCGCTCACCCCAGAAGAGCAAGAGCATCAGCGGCACAAAGACGACGTACAGACTGGTGATAAAGCCGGCATTGGCGGCAGTAGTGGTCTTCAACCCAGCCTGCTGAAAAGCGCTTGCCAGGAAGAGCACGCATCCGGCCAAGATCACCCAAGGCCATGCCGAACGCGGCAAAGAACGCCGACGCAGTAACGGAAGAAGTAGCACAAAGGCCAAAGCAAAGCGCGCGGCATTGAAGAGATAAACACTCCCGCTCTCTCCCGCCAACCGCTGAGCAACAAAGGCACCTCCCCACAGGAACGAAACCAGGAGGAGGGTCAAATCGGCTCGGAGTCGCATCTTAGACCATCAAACCCAGACGCTTCAGTTCGGTTTCGAGGCTATCCAGCGTAACCGGCTTCGTGAGGTATCCCTGGGCGCCGGCACGAAAGGCGCGCTTACGCGTTTCCGGCTGATCATCCGAGGTCACAACAACTACCGGCACCGTCATCAGGCGCGGCTCGCGACGTAAATAGGCCAGCACCTCCAGCCCATCAATGCCCGGCATGTTGATATCTAGCAACACCAGGTCGGGGATCATATGCCCCATTAAGGTAATGGCCGGCGAAGGTCCATAGGCCGGACGGGCATCAAATCCCAGCACTCGAAGCATCTGCGCCAAGGTATCGGCCGTTTGACGGTTATCATCAATCACAATCGCAGTGCTCATCTCACAACTCCGCAATTAAGGTTCCCATCGGGGTGATATCGTAGCCCGGCATCCGGCTCACAGCCTCACGGAACGCCGCATCTTGTAAAAGGTCCAGAAGCGGTGCCAGGAGGGGGCTCTCATAATGCTCTCGCGGTATCACCAGATCGTAGCGTTCGTCAAAGAGCGGGATAAAGTCCAAGTCAAGCGCTTGGGCCGCCGCGGCGATCGCCAACCCGCAATCGGCGCGCCCGGAAGCGACGGCCGCCGCAACGCTCAAGTGGGTATACTCTTCTTGATTGTAGCCGGAAATCGCTTCTGTTGGAATGCCTTTTTGTTCCAGATGATAATCGAGCAAAACGCGCGTCCCGGCACCGCGCTGACGGTTGACAAAGGTCACATCCGGCCGCGTCAGGTCATCCAGGTCACGAATGCCTTTCGGGTTGCCGCGCGCCACCACCAATCCTTGTTGGCGCTTGAGGAAGCCGATCACCACTATCGGCATGCCGCTCAAATAGCGACGGATATAGGGAAGATTGTACTCTCCGCTTTGGGGATCGAGCAGGTGCGAGCCGGCCAGGTGCGCTTCGCCGCGCTTGAGCGCCAACAAACCACCCAGCGAACCCACGTTGGCCGAGGCCAGGCGCCGTTGACGTTCCGCCAGGAACTGCGACATCAGGTCAAGGGTCATATCATGCGAGCCGATGGCGAAGATAGTGCGCTCGATCGTCGCAGGAGAACGGTATAGATGCACCGTAACCTTCTCCCCGGCCTCTGCGCCCTGCACGCCGCGCCCTAGGATCACCAGCCCATCGGCGCGCACCAAGGACGTGATCACGCCGGCCCCGCGCGAGAGCGGCGCCGCCAGCAGCCGTTCACCCACGCGCCCCACGGCTACCCGCACGTAATCATCATCCCCCGGCGGAGAGGTGATCTTGCGGGTGAGCATCGCTTCGATGGTCGGGAGCTCCTGTTTGGCCCGTCCCAGCCAGCGCGCCAGGATCGGTTCGACGAAAATCTCGATGGTCAGCGCCGCAGAAACCGGGTAGCCGGGTACCCCGATGATCGGCACCGCCGGCCGGCCCTCCTGCCATGCAGGCAAAATCCCCAGGATCACCGGATGTCCAGGCCGGACGGCCACGCCATGGACGAGCAATCGGCCGAGCTTTGCCACCACGCGCGCCGAAAAATCCTCCGAACCGGCAGAAGAGCCGGCATTGAGCAGCACGAGATCATGCTCACGCCGCGCCTGATCTACCCGTGCGCAAATTTGTTCAAAGTCATCCGGCGTGATCGGAAAACGCTGCGGCAGGCCTCCCATGGTCAGCACCTGCGCGGCCAGCACCAGCGAGTTGTACTCTAAAATATCGCCAGGACGTACCTGGGTGCCGATCGACACAAGCTCGCTACCGGTCGGCAGGATGGCCACGCGCGGTCGGCGCGCCACCACGATGGTAGTATGCCCTGCTGCCGCAATCGCTCCCAAGTCCACCGGGCGCAAGACATGGCCAGCCGGCAATACCAGCTCGGTGGCGACAATATCCTCACCCATCGGGCGCACATGGCTCCAGGGCACCAAAGCCGCCCGCAGGCGCAAAGCTGCCGGTCGACGCGGATCGGTGGCAATGCGTCCGTCCTCGTCCAGCGCCTCAACGTTCTCGATCGGCACCACCGCATTTGCCCAGGAGGGAAGCGGATCGCCGGTATCTACGTACTGGAACTGCCGCAAGACAACCGGTGCCGTCGGTTGAGCATGAGCAGTCTCTTCAGCACGAATGGCAAAGCCATCCATCGCCGCCGCATGATAATGTGGCGAAGAAAGGCGCGCCCAGATCGGCTCGGCCAGCACACGCCCCAGAGCGCTTTCGTCTAGGGGAATCTCTTCTTTGCCCAACACCCCCCATAGGCCGGCCTGCTTCAAGGCCGTTTCCATGCGGCTCAGCGCCTCGTCGAGGGGAATATCATACAGATAGACGCCTTCTGTGGTCATAGGAGGAACACCTCCACTTCTTCACCAGCGCTCAGGCCGGTCGCATCCGGCAGAATGCGGATCAGGCCATCGGCACGAACGAGGGTGAAGATCAGGTTGGATTTGCTGAAAATGGGATCGGCAAGCCACTGTGAAGGGTGATCCGAGGCGCGCTGCAAACGCACTGGCCACCAATCCTCGCGCCCGGCCTGCGAAGGCAGGTTAACCGTCAGTCGAGCACGCACCACCGCCTGCGGACCTGCGGCAGGGCGCTGCAAAAGGTAATCCAAGAGCGGCCGGACGAAAAGATAACCGTTCACCAACGCACTCACTGGATTGCCGGGCAGGCCGATCACCGCTTTGCCGTTGCAAACGCCCAGGATGGTCGGTTTGCCAGGACGGGTATTGATCCCATGCACCAGCACCCCCGGCGCGCCCAGAGATTGAATGACCTCGGCGGTCATATCCCGTATGCTTGCCGAGGAGCCGGCCGTGATGATCAGCGCATCACATTCGCTCAGCGCTTGCTCGGCCACCGCGCGCAGCGCCTGCGGTTGATCTGGGACAATCCCATAGGCATGCGGCTCGCCGCCGTGTTCCAGGATCAGCGCGGCCAGTGAATAGGTGTTGATATCGCGCACCTGCCCCGGTGCCGGCATCACCTGTGGCGGCACAACTTCATCACCGGAAGCGAGCAGTCCTAGACGCGGTCGCTTCCACACCTCCACTTCAAGAATTCCCAACGCCATCAGACCGCCGATCTCTGCCGGCTTTAATCTATGCCCCATCGAAAGCACTTCCTCACCGGCCTGTACATCTTCGCCGGCCTGCAAAATGTTCTCACCCGGCGCCACGGCGCGCAACACTTCGATTTCCTCTCCCAGGCGTTGGGTATATTCGAGCATCACGACTGCATCGGCGCCTTCAGGCAACGCACCGCCGGTATGGATCAGGGCACAGGTCGCAGGAGAGAGCGTCAGGGAGGGCATCTGCCCCATCGGCACTTCCCCGATCAGAGTCAGATAGACCGGCAGGGATTCCGAAGCGCCGAAAGTATCGCGCGCCCGCACGGCATAGCCATCCACCGAAGCGCGCGCAAAAGCAGGCAACGGATGCGGCGCCTGCACTGAACGCGCCAGGGTGCGCCCTAGCGCCTCTAGCGTTGGCAGCGTTTCAACTGGGAGAGTAGGCAGCGGCAAGTGCTCAAACAGCCGCCTTCGCGCCTCATCAGGAGAAAGAAGATGAAGAAACTCAGGCATAGTTAGACCGTGAACAGAGCAGGAACTTTGCCAAAGCGATCAGATCAGAGATAATGCAGTTCCTCCGCCTTTTTGCGCAATTCGTCGCGGAAATCTGGATGAGCGATGCGGATCAATTGCTGCGCCCGCTGGCGGATCGTCTTCCCGTAAAGATGAGCTACGCCGTATTCAGTCACGATGTAATGGACATGATTGCGCGTGGTCACCACACCGGCGCCCGGTTTAAGCATGGGCACAATGCGTGAGACAACGGTCCCATCGCGCAACGTGGTGGTACTGGGCAAGGCGATGATCGGCACGCCCCCTTTCGAGCGAGAAGCGCCGTAAATGAAATCCAGCTGTCCGCCCACACCGCTGTATAACTTTGGGCCGATGCTATCGGCGCATACCTGACCGGTAAGATCCACTTCGATCGCCGAATTGATCGCCACCATGCGCTCGTTTTGGGCGATGACGAAGGGATCGTTGACGTACTCGGTACGGTGCAGCTCGATCAGGGGATTATCATCTACCCAGTCATAGAGGCGTTGGGTGCCGAGGATGAAGCCAGCCACGATCTTGCCTGGGTGGAGGGTTTTGCGCGCATTGGTCAGCACGCCAGCCTCCACCAGGTCGATCACCCCATCGGAGAATAGCTCGGTGTGAATGCCCAGTTCGCGCTTGGAGCGCAGATAACGTAACACGGCATCGGGAATGGCCCCGATACCCATTTGCATCGTCGCGCCATCGGGGATCAGTTCGGCAATATAGCCGGCAATGCGCTCGACTACCTCGGAATTCCCTTCTTCGGCCATCGGCAATTCCGGAATCGGGTAATCCACCGGCACAATGTAATTCAGGCGGCTGATATGGATGAACGAATCGCCGAGCGTGCGCGGCATCCTTTGATTGACCTCGGCGATGATCACGCGCGCCATCTCGGCCGGGGTCTTGGTCAGGCCGACCTCAACGCCCAGGCTGCAGAACCCATGCTCATCCGGCGGCGAAACGTGGATCAGGGCCACATCCAACGGCAGAATGCCGCGCTTGAAGAGCAACGGGAATTCGGAAAGCAGAACCGGCGTGAAATCGGCGCGTCCTTCCTGAACTGCCTTGCGAGTATTGGCACTGATGAAAATTGTATTCACCCGCAAATGGCCTTCCATCTCTGGCGAAACATAATCCGCCGGCCCGACGGTGAGGGCATGCACCAGTTCCACGTCCCTCAAATTGGGCGCATATTCCACCAAGGCCTGGAGCAATTTCTGGGGCACCGAAACGTTCCCGGTCATAAAGACGCGCTGACCGGATTGAATCACCTGGACTGCATCCGCAGCGCTGACAACCCGCGAACGATAGCGTTCAATCCAGTTCATCTTTTGCCTCCCCCGAAGCGCCCAAATGGGTCAGATGGTGAATGCGCCCGCGGTAGGTATTCAACGCGGCCTGGATACCCGGATTGCGGGCAATTGCCTGGGGAACGCCGTGTTCGGCAATTTCCATCACATACGGCATGACGGCATTGACAAACGCATGGGTGGCCGTGCGTGCTACCACGCCGGGCATATTCGGCACACAGTAATGAATCACACCCTCTTCAATGAACGTTGGGTGCTCATGAGTGGTGGGGCGTGAGGTCTCCACACATCCACCCTGGTCGATCGAAATATCTAGGATCACCGAGCGCGGCTTCATCTTGCGCACCATCTCGCGTGTGACGACAATGGGAGCACGCTCGCCGGGCACCAACACGGCGCCGATCACCACATCGGCATACTGCACCGCTTTTTCGATGTTGCGTGGCGTGGAAAGCATAGTCACCAGACCGGGGAAACGGTCGGTAATACGCTGCAATGCCTGGATATCGCGGTCGATCACCGTCACGTGTGCGCCGATCCCCAAAAAGGCGCGCGTTGCGCAAGTGCCCACCACGCCAGCCCCGATAATCACCACCTCAGCCGGGGGCACACCCGGCGCGCCCCCCAGCAGAATGCCCTTCCCGCCTTCGTTATTCTGCAGAAGCCGGGCGGCAACCTGAGCCGCCATGCTCCCGCCGATTTGGCTAAACGGACGGAGCACCGGCAATGAACCATCCGGGGCGCGGATCTGTTCATAGGCAATCGCCGTGATCTCGCGCTCCAACAACATCTGAATCTTATCCTGCCGAGCCGAGGCCAAATGGAGCAGCCCCATCAGGGTGGAGCCGGGACGAAGCATTTCCATCTCATCGTGCAAAGGACGGGCTATCTTGAGCAAAACATCTGCTCGCCCATAAACCTCCTCCGCCGAATAGACAATGTGGGCTCCGGCCTTTTCATACTCGCGATCGGAAAAACCGGCACCCAAGCCGGCTTCGTGTTCGACATACACCGTATGCCCAACCTGCGTAAGCATTTCCACGCCGGCCGGCGAAAGCCCAACGCGGAATTCAAACGGACGGCGCTCCTTCGGAATGCAAAAATTCATGCCATGCCTCCTCTCAAGGCATTTGCAGAACACGACGAATGCGCGGCAAGGCCCAGTCAATCGTCTCCCGGTCGATGATCAACGGTGGCGCAAAACGGATCACGTGATCGTGCGTCTCTTTAGCCAGAATGCCTTCTCGTTGCAAGGCCTCGCAGAAGCGCCGCGCACCGCCGGCTTGCGGTTTCAATTCCACTCCGATCAACAACCCTTTGCCGCGCACTTCTCGAACGTGCGGGCTGGGAATTTCGCTGAGTTGCTCCATGAAATAAGCCCCGGTTTCGGCAGCACGCTCAGCCAGACACTCTTCGCGGATCACCCGTAGCGCCGCCCGCGCCACAGCCGCCGCCAGAGGATTGCCGCCAAAGGTCGAGCCGTGTTCGCCAGGGCGGAAAAGGCCCAGGATCGGGCAATCGGCCAAAATCGCCGAAATCGGGTAGAAGCCGCCGGAAAGCGCCTTTCCCAAGATCATAATATCGGGGCGCACTCCTTCGTGATCACAGGCAAAGAGTTTTCCGGTGCGTCCCAGGCCAGTCTGAATTTCATCGGCGATGAAAAGTACGTTGTGACGGCGGCAAATTTCGGCCACGCGGCGCAAGTACCCTTCCGGTGGGACGATCACACCGGCTTCGCCCTGGATCGGCTCGAGGAGCACCGCCGCTGTGTTCGGCGTAATGGCGCTTTCGATCGCTTCGGCATCTCCATAGGGGACAACGACGAACCCCGGCGTGAACGGACCGAAAGCATCCCGATAGAGCGGTTCGGTTGAAAAGGAAACGATCGAAATGGTGCGCCCGTGGAAATTGTTCCGGGCAACGAGGATCTCGGCCTGATAGCGCGGCACGCCTTTCACCTGGTATGCCCATTTGCGCGCCAGCTTGAGCGCCGTTTCCACCGCCTCAGCCCCACTGTTCATCGGTAGCGACATCTCATAGCCGCTCATCTCCGAAAGTTCACGGTAGAACAGCGGTAGCTGATCGTTGCGGAAAGCGCGCGAGGTCAGGGTGACCTTTTGAGCCTGTTCGATCAACGCCTGCAAGATTTTCGGATGCACATGCCCCTGGTTGAGCGCCGAATACGCGCTCAGGCAGTCCAGGTAGCGCCGACCTTCGACATCATAGACCCAAACGCCCTCGCCGCGGGCAATGACCACATCCAAAGGATGATAGTTGTGAGCGCCATAGCGCTCTTCCAGCTCGATATAATCTTGAGTACGGAGACCGTCAAGATTCAAGGTCATTTTTCACCGCCTAAGCCACATTAAAAAGTCGCGCCAAAATCGCCTTCTGGGCATGGAGGCGGTTGTGCGCCTGCGGGAAGATCACCGAATGCGGGCCGTCGGCCACTTCATCGGTCAACTCCTGACCACGGTGCGCCGGCAAACAGTGCATGACGATGACATGCGGGCGCGCTTCGCTCACCAGCTGCGCATTCACCTGATACGGCGGGAAGACTTTCTCGCGCTGGGCAGCCTCTTCTTCCTGCCCCATGCTCGTCCAGGTATCGGTATAGATCACGTCGGCATCGCGCACCGCTTCATGCGGATCGCGCAAGAAGCGCAGGCGGCTACCGGTTTGGGCGGCGATCTCCTGCGCAATGGCTACAGCGCGCGGGTTTAGATCGTAGCCTTCCGGGTTGGCAGTGGTGAAATTCCAGCCCAATTTGACGCAAACGTGCATCAACGAGACGGCTACGTTGTTCCCATCCCCAACGAAGATGACATTCAGCCCCTTTTGCTTGCCGAAGACCTCCTGAATCGTCAAGGCATCGGCCATCGCCTGGCAGGGATGGTTGTAATCGCTTAGTCCGTTGATCACCGGCACGCTCGACCAGCGCGCCAGCTCCAGCACATGCTCGTGATCGAAAACGCGCGCCATAATGGCATGGACATAGCCGGAAAGCACCCGCGCCACATCCGAAATGGCTTCGCGCTTCCCGAGCCCGATCTCCTGGGGAGAAAGGTAGAGCGCATCACCACCCAGGTGACGCATGGCCATATCAAACGAGACGCGCGTGCGCAGGCTCGGCTTCTGGAAGATCATCCCCAGCACTTTGCCCTTCAAAAGCGGCGGGTTCTCGCCTTTTCCCTGATACTCTTTCTTCAGGCGAACGGCCAGATCGAGCAAATCCTGGATCTCTTCGGAAGAAAAATCGGCAACATGGAGAAAATCGCGTTTCATGAGCACCTCGTTTTTCAAGATATTTGCGTTTGGCGATATTTTTTCCAATAACGCTGCAACCCATCGGCAGACATGCCCGGCGGATTGGCGATCTGATACGTATTCACCACGTCTGCCGTCAGGCCGAGGGCGCGCTCTTGTTCGCTCATCCAGGCGGTGAATTGCTCTCGCAGCGCTTCGATCGGCGGATCGGAAGGCATGACGCGTTCCAACCAGCGCTCGACCGCGTTCAGACTCTCTTCCAGCGCCTGTAAATGCCATTCCACATCTTCAAAGATGCCGAAATGGGTGGGCGCAATCCGTCGGAAGGAAACGCGGCGCAAACGGTTCACGCTTTCGCGCCATTTTTCCAAAAGGAATTCCGGCGGCGGCATCGGCAAGCGGATATAGCGATGGGGAAAAATGCGCACCCCACCGATGTCACCGCTGAAGCACACATCTTCAAACAAATAGACAAAATGATGCTCTGCGTGACCGGGAGTGCTGAGGGGCACAAATTCCAGATTCCCGATCCTGAAAGCTTCCCCATCCTGCGGAATGACGATCTGCTCCGGCGGGACCGGCAGGAATTCCCCCCATAGCGTTTGCATCTGATCGCCATAGATGCGCGCCGCGCTGGCCAGGAGCTTCTCTGGATGGATCATATGCGGGGCACCCACGGGATGGACATAGATACGCGCCCCGTGGCGAGCTAATGCCCCGGCCGCGCCGGCGTGATCCAGATGAATGTGCGTCAAGAGCACATGGGTCACATCGCTCAACCCAAATCCGTGCTCCGCCAGGCGCTTTTCCAGCGTTCCCAAAGTAGAACCGGGACCGCTTTCGATCAGGATTGCTCCATCCCCATAAGGGATTAGGTAAGAGGCAATCGCCTGGGATCGTCCCAGAAAGTTCAAGTCCAAGGGGATGACGTTCGCTTGTGCCATAGAATTTCCTCAAAATGGTCTGCCAGGGATTCCAGCGTCACCTGGAGCATTTCGCCGTAGCGAATCACATAAACGCCGACACCCTGCTCAACAAGCGATTGTACCAGAATCTGTCGGCTTTGACTGTCGCCGAACGAAGCCCGGTCGCCCCAGAGCAAGATCACGTGAATTTTGCGCCGCAGCAGGCCGAGGCAGGCAGCACGGACCTCCAACGGATCATCTCCGGCGGTGACTAAAATCGCCGTGCTTCCTTGGGCCAAGTTACCGGCCTGAGCCGCCACCAGTTCCGATAAGGGCATCGTCCCCTGGGGATGCAGGTAGGCCAGCGCCTCCAGAATGCGTCCTTCCTGTCGCCAGCCGCGTTCGGCCACCAGCACGAGTGGCGAAGGCGCCGCCGTCACCAACCCCACCGCCATGCGCCGACGCAACAGGTGCTGCGTAAGGGAAGCTACCGCCGTGACCGCATATTCAAACGTCGAACGCGGCAGGGCCAAACGCGGCTTCCTCCCAAACCACCAATCGCTCACGGGAAGCGTTTGGAGCGGCATTTCGGCCACGAAATGCGAAGCGGCCATGGCATCCAGGAAAAACCACACCTGGGTTTGCGGGTCTTGCTCAAACTCTTTCACCATTAGCGTTCCGTGGCGAGCGGTGGCCGGCCAGTGAATGTGTTTGAGCGGATCGCCGGGCAGATAGGCCCGTACCGAAACCGCATGGGGCGTAGCATCGCGCGCTTTCTGATGGACAACCTTTCCACCGCTCAGGTAGCCGGCAGGGACCTCCGGCAGCGAAAGCGGCAGGATCATCGGCAACACAATCAGCGATTGACGCGGCGGAAAACGCCTTTCAGCGACGAACAAACCGAACGGATCGCCGGTGCGCACCAAGGTCGGCCCCAGGTCAAAGTGACCGCGCTGCACCAGCCAGGTGCGCGCCAGGTAGGAGAGCCGTTGCCCGCCGCGCACCGAAGTCACCAGCCGCGAGCCGCGGCTACCCGGTAGAGGTGAGCAATCGTAAATTTCCACCCAGGCACAGGGAAGTCGCCCATGATGAATGAGCTCAAAGCGCTCCTCAAAGGCCTCCCCCATCCGCTGACGTCTCCAGCGCGCCTCGCGCACCACTTCTAGACGGCGAATGGTCAGAAAAGTCCAGAGGGCACTGCCCAAGAGCAAAAGCAAGTTAAAGTAAAAAAGGCGCGAGAAGAAGATTGGGCCGCCGGTTAGCGCGCCGAACAGACCGATCAACAGTAGCGTGAGAACGATGGCGCGTGAAGCGTTCATAGCACAGCACGGAAATCTCCCCCCGGCACCGGCACCTCGATGAGAATTTCCTGCACCAGGCGGTCCGGCGAAAGGTCCTGTAAGCGCGCCGAGGGGCGGACGATCAGACGGTGCGCCAGTACGCTCGGAGCAAGGAGCTTAATATCATCGGGGAGCACAAACGATCGCCCCTGAAGTCCGGCCCAAGCTTGCGAGGCCCGCAACAAGGCCAAGCTGGCGCGCGGGCTGGCACCCAGAGCGATCTCGGCATGTTGGCGCGTGCGCGTCACTAAGTCGACGATATACCGCAGCAATGCCTCGGCGATGTAGATCTCCCGAACGGCGCGCATCGCTTGGCGCACTTCTTCCAGGTCGCTCACCGCGCTCAGTTCCTCGATCGGGTGGCGGCGCTGTTGCGATCGCAGCATGCGCACTTCATCCAGCGCCGAAGGATAGCCCAAGCGCACACGGAGCAGGAAACGATCGAGCTGGGCTTCCGGCAGGGGAAAAGTCCCCTCGTATTCGATCGGGTTTTGGGTCGCCAGGACCATGAAGGGGCGTGGCAGGGGATGCGTTACACCATCCACGGTGACCTGCCGCTCCTCCATCGCTTCCAAAAGCGCCGATTGGGTTTTCGGCGTGGCACGGTTGATCTCATCGGCCAGCACAATGTTGCCGAAGATCGGGCCGGGGCGGAATTCAAAGGTGCGTCGTCCGGGATGATAAACCGAAACGCCGGTCACATCACCGGGGAGCATATCCGGCGTGAACTGAATGCGCTGGAAGGTGCAATCCAGTGAACGCGCCAAGGCGCGCGCCAGCATCGTCTTGCCCACACCGGGCACATCTTCGATCAGGAGATGCCCTTCGGCCAGCAAACCAACCAGCACCAGCTCCAGCGCTCTGCGCTTGCCGATAATGACACGTTCCAGATTGGAAAAAAGGCGCTCCCCCAAGGATTGAATCGTCTTGCCGCTCATGCGCCCAACCCATACTTCTGAGGATGCGGCAATTGCTCACCGGCACAGGCGATCTCCCACAGGGCGCGATAGACGGCCTCGCGCAAAGGAGAAGTCGGATCGTAGAGAATCGGATAGAGGGCGGCGAAAAGGCCTTCGGCAGGAGTGCGCTTGAGATAAGCCAGGGCGGCAAATTGCTCCTCTACTTCCCCCTGACGTAGAGCCTGGAGCAGGAGATCGATCGCCGGCGAACCGGGGGCAATGCCCATTCCCTGTTTGCCAGCGAATTCCAGCAACCAGGGCGTTTCCGAAGGTGGCCTGAGCGGCCGCGGCAGACGCACCGTAAAGTTAGCCCGTTGTTCCAGAACCCCGGCTGCGGCATTGCGCACCATCCAGTGATCGTCCTCCACCTGGACTCTCTGCAAGAAGGTCACTGCCCAGGACTCTTGCACACGTGCCAGACCATAGATCACGGCCCGGCGCAGGAGGATATCCTCGTGCGTCAGGCCATCTCTCAACGTGGCATAGCCATCCATCGGATCGTTCGCCAATGCCTCGGCGACAATGCGACGGGCATTTTCATCCCCTTGGAGCAGGGTAAGCGCTATACCTTCCAGGGCGGGTGGTGTGCCGATAGCAACCAGCGCCAAGGCAACGGCCACGCGCACATTCTCCTCGCTACGATGGGAAAGCAAAGTAAGCAAAGGCTCCACCGCTTTTTCATCGCGCGTCAGGCCACATCCGAGCGCGGCCAATGCAAGCGTCTGCGGGGAATCGCTATTCAGGTAGTGACGGAAGAGGGTTGCCGTGCCGGGATCGCGGCTCAAAGCGAGCGCTACCATGGCCTCGGCCCGTTGACCGAAAGGCAAAGATTCATCCTGGAAGATTTTGCCCAGCTGTGCCAACAGCTTGCGCCAACTGCTCTTCGGCGGGGCCAATCGCAAAGCCCGACCCAACAAAAAGAGTAGACGATGTAGAGGAGGCTTATCCTCGCGCAATAGAGAAGCGCTGAGGGTGGTATTCTCGCTCTCACCGACCAGGTAGGTGATCGTCCCCCATTTGCCACTCCATTCGGGCTGGGAAGCCAGGGCCTCTTCCATGCCATAGGCACTCAAACCGCGCGCTGCCAGGAAATATCCCAGACCGGGATGGAGAAAGGCCATGCGATCCTGGGGCAATGGACGGATCAGGCCGCTTTCGGCAAATTTTCCGATCGCACCGGAAGAAGGTTTTGCCACCGTTTTCTTCTTGCGCAGGAGTTTTTTCTCTTCTTCCTGCTCGGCCGCAACTTCCGGCTCAGGTGGCTCGAACTGACGTAACCATTGACGCGCTTCTCCCATACGGAAGTGGGGTTGCAGGTTGGTGATCACCTGAACGGCGAGCATTTCCGCCGCAGCAATGGGAAGATCGGGTGGCGAAAGGCGCCGCACATGCGCCAGAAGAGCATCCTGAATCCGCAGGCCAATCATATCGCCGGCATAGGCACCCCACACTTTGAGCGTGATCTCCAGCGGTGAACACCCTTCCAGCTCGTTTTCCAGCCAGAGATTAAGCAAGAGGGGGTCGATCTGCGGCAAAGGCGATTCACCCCACACTTCCTTGGAGATTTCTTTCTCCCAGGCCTTACTCCAGTGACGCAGGAACTGCAAACCCAGGCGGCGATCCCAGGCCTGCAAGGCCATCAAGCCGAACCCAAGCCCTAGCAGCCCATCCATCTGCTCCGGTGAAGCGGTGGTGAGGATCAGCATCTTGGGGGCGGCACGGCGCAATGCCCGCAAGAACTGGCTCACCGACTGCTGGCCTTCCGGGGGCAGTTCATCGTAACCATCCAGGAGAAATACGGCCTGCCCCTGCTCGATGGCACCTCGGAGCAATTTATCGAGTTCTGCAGCGCTCAGGTCAGGATTCTGCCTCTGGACAGTACGTAGAATAAGGTCCACAGGCGAGGCGTTTTCTTCGAGGGGCAGCTCCAGCTCACTGACATGGAACAGAATCGGCAGGGCTTCGCTCCGTTCCCCCAGATCCTCGTCTTTTTTTGCCATCAACGAGGCCAGGTGCGCCAAGGCGACCGTCTTGCCATAGCCGGTTGGAGCAAGCAGGGCAATAGGCACCTGACTATGGAGCAAGTGATAGGGTTCCAGCATGGGCGCGCCAAACGTGGTGCCCAGTTCCGGCCACCAGGGAAGATAAGGAAGGTTGGCTTCTACGCTATCCACAGATGGCATTTCTTCGCCGGGCCAGGGTTGGATGGGCGGCGCAAGCACTCTGGTCCAAACATACACCTCATCCAGAGCGAAAAGGGGCGCGGCCAGATGCATTCCCTGGGCGCGGAGCAGGACGTTTTGCCGATAGCGCGCTTCAACGCCGCGGGCGCGCTGCGCTTCCAGCGCCTCCCGACGCTGGCGCGAGCGGGCGCGCATTTCCTGCCATAGGACACGAATGCGCCCGATCAGGAACCAGAACAGCGTGCCGGCAAGAAACCCAATGGCAAAAGAAAGCGGATCGAGCAAAGCGGAAGAGGGGCGAAAAGGCATAGGTCACCCGGCATAGAGAATGCGCCCACAGCTAGGGCAATGAAAGATGTGCTGCGATTGGCGCGCCTGCTGTTGCTGCGCCGGAGTCAGCAGTGCACCGCAGGCAGCACAGGCACTGTCACTCACCGTCGTCACCGCCAAACCGCGTTTGGTAGCACGTAAGGTCTCATATTCTGCCAAAAGTTGCTCGTTCACTCCCTGTAAGGCAACCTGACGTTCGGTTTGGAGGCGTTGCGTTTCTTGCTCCAAACGGCTCATTTCTCCGAGAAGCAGGCTATGCTCGGTAGCCAATGCGTTCTCCACCGCTTTCATCTCTTCTTGCGCGGCGCGGCATGCTTGCTCCTCCTGCTCTTCGTGGATCATCGCTTCCAGCAGGCGCTCTTCCAAAAGACTCAAATGCCGCTTCAGGGCGGCGATTTCCCGCTCCAGGTCTTGTAATTCCTTTGGATTATGGATTTTCCCCCCATAAAGCGCGGCCTCGGCCTGGGCGATCTTGACGCGTTGAGCGGAGACTTCATATTCCAAATCGTGCCGTGCCGTTTTTGCCGCTTCCCATTGCGCCTGCCGTGCCTGCAACGTTTCCTGCGCCTGAAGATAGCGTCGATCCTCCTGCATTTGGCGGCGAATTTCATCCAACCGACGCTGAATCTGATCCAGGCGGCTATCGAGCTGTTGTAGGCGGTAGAGGCTTAGGACGGACATATTACGGCTGTATCGGCACGTTGTAGTAATTATATGCGGCAGAAGCCAATCGCGCAAAAAGTGTATTTGCCGTATCATCCAGAATCTGCACCGGATGATAGGCATACACGCTCAAGACGAAGTTACCACCGGGCGTATAAACGATACCGGCGTCACTATAGTTGCGGATGACGCCATCTATATCGGTGACCCAACCATGTTTGTGGGCGATCAACGTGCCTTCCGGCAACCCGGCCTCTAGCAACTTCCCGATGCGATCTTCGGCCAGAAAATCGATCATCTTCTGACATATGGCCTTATCGATCGATTCCGGGAAGACGGCGATCAGGCTGCCTCCGCCGTTGGTGGCACACTGATACACATCGGCCAGCAACAAGCCCATTTCCGAAGGCGTGGTCTGATTATACGGATCGAGATCGGTGAAAACATCGCTACGGCTGTTAGCCGGAGTGGCAATGCGCGCCAGGAGTGGCGAGCCGGGCGCAAAATAGCCGGCGATGAACGTGCTCTTCAGCCCAATTCGACGCATGTATTCGGTGACCACCAACGGCCCACGCAGGGGATCAATACGGTTCATTAAATCATCCGCCGGTGGGTTTTCGGAAAGATGGATCATATCTAGAATACGCGCTTCGGTCGCTGCATCCAGAGGTGCTTTGCGATTGGCGATGAAAAAGGCCACCAGGATCGGAATTTTGATCGTGCTCGCCGCCGTAAAGGCCACATCGCTCGGCGTGACCGGAATCTGCTGCATCCGATCGTAAGCGAAATGAATTTCCTGACCGCTCTGTAAATCCTGCAAATAGACACCGATCACCCCATCAAAGCCCATCTGCAGGATGTTTTGCTGCAACAGGACCTCCAGGTTGCCGAAATCGGCGCGCGTGGGCAACGCCCGCTTAGAAACCAACTCCACCCGGCGCTGGGTCGGGGAACGTAAGGCTTTTTCGATCAAAAGAATGGCGCTTTCCACATCCAGCTCCCGGCCGGCTTTTCCCGGCGTAAAGGCCGTACTCCCTGGAATGGGCTGCGGAGGTACAGATGGCTCATCATAACGGGCCGAAACTTCGCGGATGAGATAATCCCGCAACGTCTCCTCCGAAATCGTCGCCCGCAAAGGGATGTTGACCGGCACCAGATGCTGCCCCCAGAGATAATCCCAGAAGCCGACCCAAAACGAACTACCCGTGCGCAGCTGATCGGCCGCAGCGATCATGCTTTCAATATCCAGGCGAAACCCCGCCGCTTCCGGCGGCATTTGAAAAACCGCATCCCCATAGCGAATCTCGATCGGCATGTTATACACCCGCAACAAACGTTCCATCGCTTCCTGGGGTGTCAATCCCCCTACCGGCACATCGGCAATCGTCATCCCGATCGGATAGCGCTCGCGCTGACGACCGTATTGCGCCAACGAGACCCCGGTGATCAAGATCGCCAGAATCAGGAAAATCGTCGAAGTCGCTCGCAAAATCAGATCCAGGTTTCGCGTTTGGATCATAGGCCTCCGTAAGACGGATGTAGTATAACATCACCTGTGCTAAAATCAAACTGCCGCGGCGCACGGAACACGCGGGATTGGACGAAAGACCGTGGACGGTGGACCGTGGCTCGTCGAAGGACGGTAGACCGTGGACGGTAGACCGTGGACCGTAAGCAGAAACCTTTTCACACCGAGGCTCCTATGCTACGCTCTTTCTTCATCTACCTTTCCAAAGCTCAATGGGCGCAAAATTGGATCATGCGCCTGCCGTTTGCCTGGCGAATGGCCTCCCGCTTTGTGGCCGGCACCACGAAAGAAGATGCCATTCGCGTCATCCGCGAGCTGAATGCCCGCGGCATCAACGCCACGCTCGATCACCTGGGGGAACACACCACCAACGCCGAAGAGGCCATAGAGGCCACCCGTCACATTCTTGAAATCCTGGAAGAAATCGAACGCGCCGGCGTGCGCTCCAACGTCTCCATCAAACTGACCCAGATCGGGCTGGCCCTGGATACCGAACTCTGCGCTGAAAACCTGGAGCGCATTCTCCGGCAGGCCCAAGCGCACAACAACTTTGTGCGCATTGATATGGAAGATACCCCCTACACCGATGCCACCTTTGACCTCTATCGGCGCATGCGTCAGCGCGGCTTCCAGAACTTCGGCTTGGTCATCCAATCCTACCTCTACCGCAGCGAGGATGATGTCCGCCGCCTGCTCCCGGAAGGCGTGCCCATCCGCCTGGTGAAAGGCGCCTATAAAGAGCCACCGGATAAAGCCTTCCCCAAAAAGGCCGATGTGGATGCCAATTACGATCTGCTCACCAAGCTGCTACTGGATGCCTCCCTGAACCAAGCCTCGCGCCTGAGCACCGATGGTCGCTTCCCACCCCTGGCCGCCATCGCCACCCACGACGAAAAGCGCATCGAGTTCGCCCGCCGCTATGCCGAACGGATCGGCCTACCCAAAGAGGGCCTGGAATTCCAAATGCTCTACGGCATACGGCGCGACCTTCAGGAGCGCCTTGCCGCCGAAGGTTACCCGGTGCGCATCTACGTCCCCTATGGCACCCATTGGTATCCCTACTTCATGCGCCGCCTGGCCGAACGCCCAGCCAATGTCTGGTTCCTGCTCTCCAACCTCCTGCGAGGCTGAAATGGACGAACCCCAATCCCTGGCCGAAAAGCTCTCCCAAGAAGGCGAAAAAATCCTCCAATTCTTCCAGGCCCTGGACGAAGCCGATTGGTCCCGCCCCGTCTATACCGAAGGGGAAACCTGGACCATACGCGACCTCTTGGCACATCTGGTCACTTCCGAAAAAGGCCTCTTGCGCCTCTTTGAGCAAATCCGCCAAGGGGCTCCGGGCGTCCCACCTGACTTCTCCATCGATCGCTACAACGCCGAACAACGGCAAAAGACTCGCCACATTCCCCCATCCGAATTGCTGGAACAATACCGCTCCATCCGCGCCAACACCATCGCCTGGGTACGGCAATGCACCCCCGCCGATTTTGAACGGCGCGGTCGGCATCCCTTTTTGGGCGAAACCACTCTGCGCGAGATGCTCAAAATGATCTACCTGCACAATCAGCTCCATCTCCGCGATGCGCGGAAAGCGCTCCAGGCATGAAGGATTTTAATTTTCTGATCAGACGCATGCACCTGGCCTGGGCCCTCTTTGCCCTCGCCGGCTACCTCCTGGGCCCCGGCCTGGTGCGCTATTTGGGGCGTCCGCTCTCAGGCTGGACCTTTGGCTTGGGCAGCGCGTGGACGCTTTTTCTTTTCCTGAGCTTTGGGCTGTTCATGGAAGTCTTCCACCCCCGCCCCACCGAATCGGAAACCGACCCCGCCACGCAACAACGTCGGCGAACTCTGCTCCTTGTCCTAGGTAGTGCCCTGTTCATGTTGGCCGGCTGGATGGCCTTTTTATTCCTGAGCTCTCCCACCCCCCAACGCCCCTTGCTCTTCCTCTTCTCCGGTCTGATCACCCTGCTCGGCCTGGCCTGTATCCTGCCGCCCCTGCAGCTCCTGCGCCGCGGCTGGGGCGAATTCGTCCTCGCCATCCTGATTGCCGACCTGCTCCCATCCTTCAGCTACTTGCTCCAGGAACAAGAAATCCACCGCTTTCTAAGCTTCCTGGCCTTGCCGTTCACCCTCTTCACCCTGGCCTTCTTCCTGGTGCAGAACTTCGCCACCTTTGCCGCCGATCAAAAGCACGAACGGCGGAGCCTGCTGCAACAGATGGGCTGGCCGCGCGGCGTGATCCTGCACCAGAGTTTCCTGGTCACCGGCTACTTCTTCCTGCTTTCTGCGCCCCTATTCGGTTTTCCATTGCGCCTTGTGGCACCGCTCTTCCTGGCCGCCCCCTTCGCCGCCTTCCAAGCCTATCTGATCCACAGCCTGGCAGAAGGCGCACCGGCCCGCTGGCAACTCCTGATCCCCCTTTCCTATATCCACCTGGCTTTGCTCTTCTACCTGCTCCTCGTCCGCCTGTGGATCGGATAGCAAGATTCCTAAGAAGACTCCATGCTATAATCTAAAAAGACGATAGACGGTAGACGGTGGACGAAGAGTAGACGGTGGACGGTAGACGGTAGACGGTAGCGGCTAACAGACCACACAACAAACCATCCACAGTCCACGGTCTACGGTCCACGGTCCACCGTCCACGGTCCAAAGTCCATAACAACTCACTCGGGAGGCTCTAAATGCTGGCAGGAAAAACCACTTCTCCGGGCACTACTGGGGGAGCGACAGATGCCCCCTTCGTGCCGCCCCCTCTGAATTCCCTTGAAGAGACCGGCCTGAATCCCCTCTGGCTGCAGGACCTGGCCCTGAAGATCCTTTATTTTCAAGGCTATCTAAGCGGCTTCAAGATCGCCGAAGCCATGGCCTTGCCGTTTGCCGGAGTCACCGATCAGATCCTTGAAATGCTCAAGCGTGAGAAGCTGATCGAAGTCAAATCCTCACAGGGTGGGTTAGGAGAAGGTGCCTATATATACGCCATCACCGAAGCCGGCGTTCGGCGGGCGCGCGAAGCATTGGAGCGTTCCCAATATGCCGGTCCGGCACCGGTGCCCTTAGAAGTCTATAACGATGCCATTCGCCGCCAAAAAGCCGGGCGCATCACCGTTACGACGCGCACCATGCGTCAGCTCCTTTCCAACCTGGTGATCTCAGAAAAAACCTTTCAGCGCCTAGGGCCGGCCCTAAACTCCGGCACTTCGATCTTCCTGTACGGTCCTCCCGGAAACGGCAAAACCAGCATTGCCCGCGCTTTCGGCAACCTGGCCCTGCAACAGACCATGTACATCCCGTATGCCATCTACGTTGATGGGATGGTGATCAAGGTCTATGATGCCGTCAGCCATAAGATCGCCGAAGAGAGCGCACCGTCCTCCACAGCCGGCGGCATTCCGGCCACCGGCTCCCTGCGCCAATCCACCGGCCGACGCGATCCGCGCTGGCTGCGTATTCGCCGCCCCTTCATCATGGTAGGCGGTGAATTGACCCTGGAGGGCCTCGATCTGGTCTTCGATGACGTGCACAAATATTACGAAGCCCCCTTCCAGGTTAAGGCCAATGGCGGCATCCTGCTGATCGATGACTTTGGACGGCAACAGGTGCGCCCGCGCGACCTGCTCAACCGCTGGATCGTGCCGCTGGAAAACCGTGTGGATTACCTTACCCTCCACACCGGTCGCAAGATCGAGGTCCCGTTCGATGTGCTGGTCGTCTTCTCCACCAACCTGCCCCCGCGCGATCTGGTCGATGAGGCCTTCCTGCGCCGCCTGCGCCACAAGATCGAAATCGGCGATCCCTCGTTTGACGAATATCGCGAGATCTTCCGCCGCGTGGCCGCCGAGCGCCAAATCGAATATAGTGACCAGGGTCTGGCCTACCTGATCCAGGAATATTACGTCAAGCGCAACCGCAAACTGCGCGCTTCCCACCCGCGCGACCTGTGCGATCAGATCCTGGATATCGCCCGCTACCTGGCCGTTCCCCCGACCATGTCCCGTGAAATGATCGATCGCGCCGCCCAATCCTACTTCGTAGACTTATGATATGAGTCTGGATTCCTGGCCTCGCCCCTGCATTTTTGCCCACCGCGGTGCCTCCGCCTACGCGCCGGAAAACACCCTGGCCGCTTTTGAGCTTGCCTTGCAACAAGGCGCGCCAGCCATTGAGCTGGATGTCAAGCTGAGCGCCGATGGTCACGCCGTTGTGATCCACGATCCGACCGTGGATCGCACCACAAATGGCAAAGGCAAAGTCGCCCGGCTCAGCCTTGCCGAACTGCGCGCCCTGGATGCCGGCAGCTTCTTTTCGGAAAAATACCGTGGTGAGAAGATCCCCACCCTGGAGGAAGTTTTCGATCTCGTCGGCAAACGCGCCCTGATCAATATCGAACTCACCAATTACACCACGCCGCGAGATTCCCTCGTTGAAGAGGTCTGCCGCCTGGTGCGCGAGCACCATATGGAAGAAAACGTGCTCTTCTCCTCCTTTTTGCCGCGTAACCTGCACCAGGCCGCCATCCTGCTACCCGAGGTCCCGCGCGGCCTGTTGGCGCTAGAGGGCTGGAAAGGTCTTTGGATGCGCTCCTTCCAGTTTTTCTTCGGCAATTATCAGGCGCTCCATCCCTACGTTAGCGATGTCACCCCCCAGCAGATCGCCTCGGTGCACCGCATTGGGCGACGCGTGCATGTCTGGACGGTCAACGATGCCGATCAGATGCGTCGCCTACTCAAATGGGGGGCAGATGGCATTTTCACTGACGATCCGCCGCTGGCGCTACAAATCGCGGCAGAATTCCATCGAGCCTCCTGAGCGCCCCGGAGACGAGGATGATCATTTCTCCCTCGGCCATTCTTGAAGCTGAAGAACGTATCCGCCCCTACCTGCACGAAACGCCGCTCACTCGAGATGAGCGCCTCAGCGCCTTCTTGAAGTGGGAGAATCAGCAAATTACCGGCTCCTTCAAGCTGCGCGGCGCGCTGAACAAGGTGCTTTCCCTTTCACCGGCTGAACGCGCCATCGGGTTGGTGGCTGCCTCGGCGGGGAACCACGGCCAAGGCGTAGCCTATGCGGCGCGTCTTTTGCAAGCCCAAGCAGTGATCTTCGTCCCGGAACATGCCGTGCCGCGCAAGGTTGAAGCCATTCAGCAGCTAGGCGCCGAAGTGCGCCGGGTCCCCGGCGGATACGCCGAAACCGAAGCCGCCGCCCTGCGCTGGGCCGGGGAAACGGGCAAAACCTGGGTCTCGCCGTATAACGATCCCGCCATCATTGCCGGTCAGGGAACATTGGGGCTAGAAACTTTACGCCAACTTTCACAGGAGGTCGCCTGCTGGTTGGTGCCCGTCGGCGGTGGCGGCTTGATCGCCGGGATCGGAGCGGCTCTGGAAATTCAAGCTGCCAAGAGCAAACTGATCGGCCTACAGGCAGCGGCCTCACCGTTTGTGCATCATCTCTTTTACCACGGTCGCCAGCAGGGAGTAGAGGATCGACCCACCTTGGCCGATGGGCTGAGTGGCGCAATCGAAGAGACTGCCATCACCCTTTCCCTGATGCAACGCTACGTGGATGAGATTCTGCTCGTAAGCGAAGAGGAGATCGCCCAGGCAATTGCCTATGCCTGGCATGTTCATCACCAAGTCATCGAAGGTTCGGCAGCCGTCGGATTAGCGGCCTTGCTGAGCGGCAAAGTATCTGAGCGCCCGGCCGTGGTCATCCTGAGTGGCGGCAATATCCAGCCTGAGGTCCATACTCAGATCGTCGCTTCCGTCTCGTTCGAGCCATGATGCGTTTGCCATCCTCCGTGCTGCGTTTCCTACTCATCCTGGCTTTGCTGGGAGGGATACTTTCCTCTGCAAGGGCACAAACTCCCACTCCGCTCCCTCCTTTGGCGGTGCGCCAGCTCTTCAACGATATGACACCGGAAGAGCGCGTGGGACAACTTTTCCTGGTCACCTTCCGCGGGGATAGCCTGGCCGCAGAAACGCCGATCTACGACCTGATCACCCGTTTTCACGTGGGCGGCGTGGTGCTATCGGCAGCAAACGATAACTTCAGCCCTCCGCCGGAGACCCTTAGCAAAGCACGCGCCCTCACAACTTCTCTACAACGGCTAGAGTGGGAAAGCGCCAACGGTCTGCTTCCCAGCATTCCTCCATCCCAATACATTCCTCTGTTCATCGGCATCACCCAAGATGGTGATGGGCCTCCTGGCGATCAGATTTTGAGCGGCCTCTCGCCGCAACCTTCCTGGCTGGCGCTGGGTGCCACCTGGCAACCTTCCCTGGCAGAAGAGGCCGGCAAGGTGCTGGGCGAAGAGCTCTCCCGCCTGGGATTCAACCTGTATTTCGGCCCCTCATTGGATGTGCTCAGCCAACCATCTCCAACCGGTGGTCGCGACCTAGGCACGCGCATTTTCGGAGGCGATCCATTCTGGGTCGGAGAAATGGGCAAGGCCTTTGTGCGTGGCCTGCACGAAGGCTCCGGCAGGCGCTTGCTGGTGATTGGCAAACACTTTCCGGGGCGCGGGGATGCCGATCGACCGCCAGAAAGCGAAGTAGCAACGGTGCAAAAATCGCTGGAACAGCTAAAACAGGTTGAGCTGGCGCCCTTCTTCGCCGTAACCGGCAACGCTCCCAACACTCCATCGAGCGTTGATGGGCTATTGGTCTCGCACATTCGCTATCGCGGTCTACAGGGGAATATCCGCGCCACCACGCGGCCGGTCAGCTTCGATGCACAAGCGCTGACGCAAATCCTGAACCTGCC
Source organism: Chloroflexota bacterium (assembly GCA_037447295.1). GTDB lineage: Bacteria > Chloroflexota > Anaerolineae > Anaerolineales > Villigracilaceae > 630D-37. Next base: position 25,545 of record JBBIGZ010000038.1, read on the forward strand.
GCCTTTCCTCTCCTGGTATCAGAACGGCGGTTTAATCGTCAGCGATGACCTAAGCACGCGCGCCGTGCGTCAATTCTACGCACCGGGGAACACCCCTTTCGCCCCACGCATCGTGGTGCGCGATGCCTTCCTGGCCGGCAATGACCTACTCTACTTGGGCAATTTGCAAACGGATAATGAGGACCCCTATCTCACCGCCCAGAGTGTGATCACATTCTTCGTCCAGAAATACCGCGAAGACTCTGTCTTTGCCGCCGCCGTGGATCGCGCCGTGATGCGCATTTTGCTGAGCAAATATCGCCTCTACGGCCGCTTGGATACGTTAGCAAACGTGCTCCCCGAAGCCGATCGGGAGACCATTGGGGAACAAACGACCGTGAGCTTCAAAGTAGCCCAAGCGGCGGCGACCTTAATCAGCCCGGAAAAGCAGGAACTCTCTCAGGTCTTCCCTTTGCCGCCCTCGGCCGATGAACGGCTCATTTTTTTCACCGACACCCTCGAAGCCGCACAATGTTCCACCTGCCCCCCTCAAGTGCTCTTCCCTGTGAACGCGCTGGAACAGGCCATCTTGCGCCTTTACGGAAAGGAAAACGGCGGGCAAGTGGCGGCTTCTAATCTGAAAAGCTACTCCCTGAACGACCTACAATCCTTGCTGGAAAGCGACACTTCACCACTTTTGGACGATCTGCGCCGCTCAGATTGGGTGATCCTTTCACTGGCGAGCAATCGCCCCGAATCCATTGAGCTCATTCGCCGCTTTCTCGGCGAACGTCAGGACGTGTTGCGCCAGCGCCGGGTGGTGCTTTTCTTCTTCAGCGCGCCGTACTACTTGGATTCCACCGATCTCTCCCGCTTGACGCTTTCCTTTGCCCTTTTTGGGCGCAGTGCACCTTTCATCGAAGTGGCGGCCCGTCTCTTATACCAGGAGCTGACGCCCCAAGGCGCTTCTCCGGTCTCGATCCCGGCCACGGGCTATGACCTGATCACGGCCACATCCCCCGACCCGAATCAGCTCATTCGCCTGATGCTCGATCTGCCTGCCTCGGTCACCGCTCCCTCCACAATCACCCCGCAACCACCCCAGTATCGCATCGGCGATACCATCACCGTGCGCACGGATGTGATCCTCGATCACAACGGTCATCCGGTGCCGGATGAAACGGTAGTGCGCTTCTCCATGCTCTTGAGCCAAGAAGGGGGAGGCATTTTGGAACAGGTGGAGGCTACAACGCACGGTGGGATCGCCCGTGCATCCTTTCGCTTGGAACACGCCGGCCGGATTGAGATCCGCGCCAGCAGCGAACCGGCCTTGATCTCGGAAATTATGCAGCTGGACGTCTCCGAGCGTGCTCCGGCGGTTGTGACCGTGCTTGTGCCGCAAACCGTTCCCTCCACCCCTGCGCCGACCCCCACCCCTATCGTCACGCCACAAGCGCCATCTTGGGTGCGCGCAGACGGGCGCCCCACCTTACAAACCTGGAGTCTGAGCCTACTGTGGTTGGGGATCCTGGCTGCCGGTAGTTTCTGGCTACAGCGCCGCCTTGACTTGCGCTACCGTCTCCGCCTGATGCTCTACCTGCTGATCGGCGGCCTGAGCGCCTACGCCCTGGGCAGCTTGCTCAACCCGAGAAGCGGCAGCTTCGCCACGCTCTCCGCTTGGCTGGTA
>JBBIGZ010000039.1:0-26413 GCA_037447295.1 Chloroflexota bacterium
TATGCGATTGCCTTCTGCCAGCAAGGCCAGCGTCTCCAGAATCTCGTGTTCCGGTGTCCGCTTGCGGTAAAAGATCGTTCCGCTGGTTTCCACAAAATATTTCCCGCATGTTTTGCAGCGATACCGCTGAACACCCTTGCAAGTCTTGCCGGCTTTGACGATGTTTCGCTTCGGTTGAGCACTTTGTAATTTCTGGTAATCTGGGCAACCTTGGTTGGGGCAGAAGTCTCCAGGTTTGGCGAACTGTTCCAGTGTTCCTCCAAATTTAGTTTGCCTAAGTATACCTATTGTAACGCATGCTCTCAAGAGGGAGACTACCTCCCCTCATAGACCTCCTGCACAGCGCGGATCAAATCCTCGGCAGAAGCAGTTTTGAGAATATACCCATTTGCCCCTGCCCGCAGCACAGCCATCGCATAGGGATCGTCATCATAAGCGGTAAGAATTAATACGCCCACCTCCGGCGTATGTTCACGCACCCAACGTGTCTTCAATCCCACTTGCTTTGGGCATCTGAATATCCACTACGACCACATCGGAATGGTGTTCTTGAATCAGCACTTTGGCTTCTTCCCCATCCCCTGCCTCGGCAATCACCCGGATATCGGCAGCATTTTCCAACAACTGCCGAATGCCGGCGCGCACCACGCGGTGATCATCGGCCAGCAACACCAAATAACCCGATCGTTTACCTGACTCATCAGCATCCTCCTAACGAACAAGGCGATCCCAAAAGGCTCACCCAATCCAGGCACTAAAAGATTCTGAGAAAAGAATTCCTGCTTGAGAAGCCGCGTGCCAGCCGGACCCTTCTCCGCATCTCAACTTCTTGCCCGCCTGAACATCGCACACCTTTCTACGCCGTAGCATCCACCTCACCATCCGGCCTTGGCCTTTGGGAGGCCGGTTTCTCCTATACAAGACAAGGCTCACTCGGTGCTCAGACGCGCCGTTGCGCCCCCATCTACGATCAACGCCTGCCCGGTCATAAACGAAGATTGTTCCTCATCCGCCAGGAAATAGATCGCCCGTGCGATCTCGTGCGGTTGGCCAATCCGCCCGTTGACCGTCTTCCGCGCCAGGTTCTCTAGCCGCTCATGGATCGTCGCACCGCCCACATGACCGCGCTCCAGCCCGGCGCGTAACATCGGCGTATCCACCGCTCCCGGTAGAATGGCATTCACGCGAATGTTATCCGCAGCGAACTCGATCGCCATCGCCCGCGTCAGGGCCAGCAATCCCCCCTTACTGGCCGCATAGGCCGCGATATTCGCCGAAGTCTGGATCGCATGGACGGAAGAAACGTTCACGATGGCTCCGCCTCCCTCCGCCTTCAGCAATGGATAGGCCAATTTCACCGCCAGGAACACCGAACGCAGATTGGCCGCCATCACCGCATCCCACTCCTCGGCGCTGGTTTCCAGCAAAGGCTTGGCGATCTGTAGCGCCGCATTATTGATCAGCGCATCTAGCGAGTGAGTGAATCGCTGCACCTGGGCAAAAATGCTCTCCAGCTCTTCCGGCCGGGAAATATCCGCCTGGATAAAGAGGTCGTTTTCTGGGAATCCATCGCCAAACGCCTGCCGGTCCACCCCGATCACCCGCCAGCCGCGCTCGGCAAACAGGCGCACCGTCGCCCTCCCGATCCCTCCGGCCGCTCCGGTAATTAACATCGTACGCACCTTGGCACTCATGGTTTTTATGATACCACGAGTAGGGATAGTTTTTGCAGAGACCCATTCCTGTAGAATCCTATCCATTCAACGCTACAAACAAAATCTGTAAACGCACACGGTCCATCGTCCACGGTCTATAGTATAATTTTTTCAATTTAGCCATTGGTGGAGGTGAAAAATGTCACATATTGTTGATAACATCTCATTTGGTGCGATTGTCCAGGTGCGCGATCGCTTGCTCGAACAGCAAGCCAAAGGGCGGAAGGTGCTGCGCCTGGAATCGGGAGACCCCTCTTTCAACATCCCGGAACACGTGCGAGAGGCGATGGAAAAGGCGCTGCGCGAAGGTCAAACTCACTACACCGCCTCAACCGGCATCCCTCCGCTACGAGAAGCGCTTTTCCATAAAGTGACCGAAGAAAATTGCCTGCAAGTCCCCAATCCCGATCACATTGTGGTGACCAACGGCGGAATGCATGGGCTCTACGTGCTTTTCCGTGCCCTGCTGGAACCCGGCGATGAAGTGATCCTCCCCGATCCGATGTGGACGGAGATCGGCGAAAACATTCGGCTGGGAAGCGGGGTGCCGGTGCCGGTGCGATTGCGGCCGGAGGACGGGTATCAGTATAACCCCGAAGCGATCGAGGCAGCCATCACGCGGCGCACACGGGCGATCTTCGTCAATACGCCACACAACCCGACCGGTGTCGTGCTCCCACGGGAACGTCTCCAGGCGATCGCTGCCTTGGCAGAAAAGCACAACCTATACCTGGTAAGTGACGAAGCCTATGAGCATATTCTCTTCGATGAAGAGAGCCACACCAGTCTGGGGTCCCTGCCCGGCGCCGCCGAGCGGACCTTCAGCGTTTTTTCGATGTCGAAAACCTACGCGATGAGCGGACTGCGCGTTGGCTATTTGGTGATTCCGCAGAAGCATATCCTCGAACGGGTGAAGAAGCTGGTGCGCTGCACGATCAACGGCGTGAATTCGGTGGCGCAGTGGGGAGCAGTGGCGGCGATCAAGGGTCCACAGGATGCGACGCGCGCCATGGTACGGGAATATCAGTATCGCCGCGATGTGCTCTATGCCGCCTTGGAGAAGGCACCTTATCTCAAGCCCTTCAAGCCGTCCGGCGCTTTTTATCTCTGGGCGCAGATCACCGAAGATTGGCCCGGTTATCAGGGTCAACGCGATGACTGGTCAATGACCAATTATCTGATCGATCAGGCTGGCATCGGTTCCTCCCCCGGTTCGGCCTTCGGCAAAGCCGGTGAGGGGCACATCCGTTTCGCCTTCTCTTGTTCTACCGAGCAAGTGGAGGAAGCAGCACGCTTGATCCCTCAGGTATTATCGGCGGTGTAGAGGGCGCGGTAGATGGTGTAGATCTCGTAAATCTGCCGCAGGTAGCGACGCGTCTCCTGGAAGCGGATGACTTCGACGAAAAGATCCGGGTCGCCTGCGGCCAAGCGTTGCCATTCGGCGGCATTGCCGGGGCCGGCATTATAGGCGGCCAGCGCGGCATAGAGATCGCCATCGAAATAGTTGCGCTGGCTCGCCAGGTAGTGCACTCCCAAGCGCAAATTAACAAGGGGGCGAGCAAGATCGGTGGTGGTGAAATTCGGTGGCCAGCCGATCTGGCGTGCTAGGCTATCGGCCGTGGATGGAACGATCTGCATCAAGCCGTGGGCGCCGGCTTCGGAGATCGCCGAAGGGCGGAAGAGGCTTTCCTGGCGCACCAGGCTCAAGAGCAGGAGCACATCCAAGTTTTCCTGTTCGGCCAATGGGGCCAGCACCTCGGCATAATAGGGACCATAGCGCACATGCGTGAAATAGGCCGGGGCGCGTAGCGAGGAAGCGGAATCGGTCAGGCCGGCCAGGTTGAGCACCTGACGCGCGCTCAAGATAGCCAGATCGTAGACTTGCAGGCGGCGGAAGGCCTCGATCAGCCGAAAGCTGGCGGCGGCATCGCTGGCTACGGCCTGACGGAGAGCATCCCACTCGGCATGGGCCTCGTCATAGCGTCCTAACGCCCAAAGCTCATTGCCGCGCACCCAGCGCGCGTCCTGGTCTAGGTTTGCGAGCGACGCTAAGTCCAGGTCGGCAGGGTAGTTCAGAGTCAGGCGCAGCCAGGCGGCCGCGGCGCGCCGTTCCTCATCCCAATTTATCTGTAGATTTGGAGTTTTAGAGGTAAAAGGGGCACGCCCCAGGAGCAGATCGCGGGCACGTTCGCTGTAGTAGCCGGTCGGATCGAGGGCTTGAGCTTGCCGCCAGGCCTGAGCGGCTTCCTGGGCATTCCCCAACGCTTGGGCCGTCTTGCCGATCCAGAAATAGGCGCGGGAGCGGCCTTCCGCGGCGGTGGCGGTGAGCAAAAGGCGCTGGAAGGCAGTCATGGCGCCGGCATAGTCCTTCAGGCGATAGCGAAGCAAGGCGGCCTGGAAGAGGCCTTCCTCCGCTTGGGAACTGGAGGGATAGTAATCGACAATGCTTTCCCAAACGGCGATGGCGCTCTCGAAGTTCGCAGCCCGCTCGTAGAACCGCGCGGCGCGGAAGAGCCAATCCGGCGCATTCGCATCGCCGCGGCGGGCGCCCACCAACTGCAAGAGCACGTTCGCCGCGCCGTTGAGATCGCCGCGCACCGAGGCCAAGAGATCGGCTTTGTTTTCCCAAGCTTCGCTCCAACGGGGGTGCGAAGGATAGCGCAGGATGAACGTATCCCACGTGCTCAGCGCTTCTTCATAGCGCTGCATCGCTTCCAGGGTGAGAGCGCGGTAGAAATCGGCCGTGCCATCGTTTTCGGGATGGGTGTTCGCGTAGCGCGTGAGCGCATCCAGTGCAATCCCATATTGCCCGGCATAGTAATCCACAATGCCGCGATCGAGATCGTCCACTGGCACGTTTTGATCCACCAGCTTGCTCAGTGCTTGGTAGGCATAATAGGCCCGCGGGTATTCGTGGACGGCGCGGCGCAGGCGTTCCTGTGCCTGTGCTACTTGACCGAGCGCTTCATAGGCTTTTGCCGCCACGTATTCGGCTTCAGCCTTCAGATAATCGTTATCGCTTTGAATGATTTGATCGCACAGCGCAATTGCCCCGCCGTAATCGCCGATCTGCTGCCGCGTGCGCGCCATTTTTAGGAGCAGGAGTGGCTCATCTTCCGGAGAAGCAACCCTATGCGCCGCTTCATAGGCCGCCAATGCCGCCACAGCATCGCCACTTTCGAGCAAAGCATCGCCGAGCCGCTCCTGGATAAACCCATCCAACACACCGGGGCGGAGCAACAGATACGTGCGATACGCTGCGGCTGCATCCTGATGACGTCCCAGGTTGCGATAGATTTCCCCGCCCAAGAAGTAGGCCTGCGCCAGGCGCGCCGTCGGAGGGTTGGCGCGCAAGAGTTCCAGGATGACGTTGAGCGCCGTGGCGTACTCTCCCCGGGCATACAGAGCGCGCGCCCGTAGCCAGAGCACTTCCTGGCGCACTTTGGGATCGGGATGGGCGATGAGAGAAGCAGTTTCCACGTTGACCCGATCGTAATCCCCCAAAAAGAGCGCCTCCTGCAGGACAATTATCTCGTTTGGCCAATCGAGCGGCGGTGTGGAAAGTGGCAAAACTTCCGGGGTGGACGTGACCCCGGAAGTCGGAGTGGGCATAGGAGAGGGGGAAGGGGTGACTGTTGGGGAAACGGTGGAAGGCAGATTGCAGGCCACCAAGAATATCAGGAACAACAACCACCCACGCGGCCAAAAGCGCATCAGAGTTGCTCTTTTTTCTCCTCAGAACGTAGAATTTTCAGCTCCTCTTTCAAATTTCGCCATCGCAAGCCCAGGCTGATCAGATAAATGCCCATGGCGATGAAGAAGAAAACGTATCCACCGATCATGTAGGCAGAAGTATCTGGAGTCATTGTGCACCTCGTTATCTCGAGATCAGAATTGTGCCTGAAGGCGGGCCTGTTCGACTTGATTTGCCAGTCTCCCTAGGCGAATGCGATGCCAGAACAGGTCAATAAAAATGATGGTAAAAGCAAAAATGGCAAAGAAGAAGGCCACCTTCATACCACTGCTCATGGCGAAGCCGCCTTGTGCCGCAGCCGAAGGCGTGCCGATCACCACCGGGTGGATGGTGCGGAAGAGGCGAATGGCCATGAACGTGATCGGCACACTCACAGCACCGACCAAAGTATACACCGCGCCGAAGCGCGCCCGTCGTTCAGGGTCCTCAATCCCCTGACGGAGCATGAAATAGGCCAAATAAACCAGCTCGGTGACCGCGGCCGTGGTCAGGCGCGGGTCCCAGGTCCACCACGTGTTCCAGACCGGACGCGCCCAGATCGAACCCAGCGCAATGGCAATGAAAAAGAACACCAGGCTGATCTCCACTGCGGCGACCTCGATGGTATCCCACTTCAGATCATGGCGCACTAGGTAGGTCACGCCGGCAAAACCTGCTGCCAGAAAACCGAGCATCCCAACCCAGGCCGTAGCCACGTGAAAATAAAAGACGCGCTGCACCGCGCCCATCACTGCTTCGGTCGGCGCGTAGACCAGCGCCAGATAGGTAGCAATCAACAATACTGCGATCGCCACAACATCCAATACGGTGAGCAAAACAGGTTTTCGTTCCATCAGTTCACTCCTCGATAATGTAATCGAACATCATATAGGCGATAGAGATAAAGATCACATCGTACACCAGCAAAAGGTTCAAGAAAGGCAAAATCTCGCCCATCTCGGCAGCGCTCAGGTAACCGTTGCTGGCTTTGACCGCGCCGATTACCACCGGCAAAAGCACCGGGAAGAGCAAGATCGGCAGGAGCAGATCGCGCGTCCGCGCCTGCACGCTCATGCTCGCCAGCAGCGTTCCGATCGCCGCATAGCCCAACGAACCGAGCAAAATCACCAGCAAGAGGCCGCCGTTGAAGAGATTGACGTTGTACAGGAAGCTATAGATCGGCAAGATCAGCATCTCCACCAGGAGCATAAACAACAAATTGCCGAACATCTTCCCGAAATAGATCGCGGCACGATCCACCGGCGCCAGGAGCAAGCCATCCAGGCAACCGCGATCCTTCTCGGCGGCCATCGAACGATTTAAGCCGATTGTCCCGGCGAAGAAAAACGTCGTCCACAAAACTCCCGCCGTGACACTACGCCGCGTGGCCACATCCAGCTCCATCGCGAAATTGAAGACCAGGATCACCAGCAAAGCGAAGACCAGCATGGCGGAAAGCAACTCACGGGAGCGCATTTCCGCCGCCAAGTCTTTCCAGATCACCGCCCAAACCGTGCGCAGAAACGAAGCGCGTGCCTTCGGATTCATGCCGTCTCCAGCGCCTGCCGGTAAAAAGCCAGCAAGTTCGAGCTCTCCAAAGTCTCGCGACGCGCCGAGGCGACAATGCGTCCACGTGAAAGCACATCGAAGCGCGTCGCCAGGTCTTCGGCGCGCGCCAGATCGTGCGAAGTCATCACGATCGTCCGCCCCTGCGCGGCCACGGCGCGCAGAATTTGATCCAGCATAGCGCAAGCATCCTGATCGAGCCCGGTATACGGCTCATCGAAAAGGAGCACCTGCGGATCGTGTAGCACCGCGCGCCCGATCGACAGGCGCTGTTGCATGCCGCGCGAAAACGTGCGCACCAGATCATGGCGGCGCTTTTCCAACCCGACCAGCTCCAGCACCTCTTTCACCCGCGCGCCGGCTTGTTCCAGACCATAAAGGCGCGCATAAAAAAGCAGGTTCTCCTCGGCGGTCAAATCTCCATAGAGCAAAGGCTGATGAGAAACCACCCCCAGCGCACGCCGAACCGCCGCCGCTTCCTGCGGCAGCCGATAGCCTCCCACGCGCACCACCCCTGCCGTCGGACGTGAAAGCGAGGCCAGAATGCGCAAAAAGGTCGTCTTGCCGGCGCCGTTCGGCCCCAAAAGAGCCACGAACTCCCCCGGTTGGACGTGGAAATCCAGCCCCTGCAACACCACTTTCGGCCCGAAGCGCTTCATCAGGCGCTGCACCTCAATCATGCCGCCGCATCTCCTCCAGCAGCGCTTTCAGCTCGGCGCGCCGTTCCTGATAGATTTCATCGCTCAATTTTCCGGCGCGGTGCAGGTCATCGAGCGCCAAAATGGCATCCAAAACCTCTTCCTCGCTCTCGTAAGGGCTTTCTTCAAGCGCCACATCCTCCTCTTTTTCCCGCCGCTCGCGCAGATAGAACCATACTCCGAGCAGGATCAGCACCACCCCCAACGCTCCTACTCCGATCCAGAGCGTCTGCGAAGGAGAAACAGCGCTCACCACCGCCGCCTGCGGCTTACCGGAGATGGTCAATTGCAGCGTCTGATTGGCGGCAACGCCGGTTTTCTGGAACAGGTGAAACACATTGCCCTGGAACGTGCGCGTCCCGGCATCCACGATCCCTGCCCCACTGGCCTTCATCCCCTCCGGCAGGATCACGATCACCGAATCGCTCGCCAGCACAAACGGCTGGCGCAATTCGACCTTGTTCGTATAAGGAAGCAGGTAGAAAGCGATAAAGCCGTAGGGGTCGGTGCTTGGAGGCAATGCAATGCCGTCCTCTGTCGACAGCAACGGCGCACTATCCTGCGACAATTGGATTCCTGTTTGGGTAGCCCCTTCCGCAAAACGGATAAACGGCAGGCTGGTACCATCGGTGCGCACCCGCACCACCTGGTCGCCCTCATTCATGATCGAATAGATTACAAACACCTGCAGCTGCCCTTCGCCCACATCCACCTGAATATGCGTCTGGGCAATGCGCAGCGTGGTAAAGTCATCCGTCACCGGCCGAATACGGATCGCTTCCAGGCGAAGCTCATTTTGGTTTTCCTGAACCACGGCAAAAGGTGAAGTGAAAGACACCCCATTCACTCTCACCTCAGCATCGAAAATACGCCCGGCCGGCATCTCCACCCCTTCAAAATGGTAACTTCCATCGGGGTCTACTGTCGTCGTGAGCGTCACCTTCTCCACCGGCATGGCATTCGGATCGTGATCGTAACCATGTAAGGTGACCTGAAGGGAGGCCGGGAGCTGCGTGCCGGCCGCGGCTTCCACCTGCCCCGTAACAACCTGCTGAAGCGACGCAGGCGTCGTTTCGGACTCGGAGAGACCCGTAGCCGGAGTCTCCGTCAACGGCACCTGCGTAGCCGAAGCGGGAGTGCCTTCGAGCGCGGCAGGCGTCGGTGTCTCCGCGATCGCGGAGGGCGTAGCAGGGGATGGTGTCACTTCGGGGGTCACGTTCGCCGCGAGCCTCCCCTCGGCAAAGCTTAGGGAGCGCAGATAGGCCACCACCTTCCAGGCATCGGCCTCGCCGATCCCCTTCATCGGGGATTCCTGCATCACCCATTGAAACAAATCCCGGTTAGAAAGTGCCGCCATGCGCTCCTGATCGCGGAAAGATGCCGTATCACAATTTGGACACAAGCGCTCAAAGAGTTGCCGACCGTCCTCCACGTCCTGCGGCGAAGTATGCAGGGTCAACGCATAGGCTACCACATCCCAACGTTCCTGAGTGCTCAGGCTCATAAAGGGTGGCATAAAACGCTGGAGGTTACCCTGCGTGACTACGGTAAACCATTGGGCCGGGCTGGCCTGGCGCGCCACATCCTCCAGGCCAAGTGGGCTCACCCGAACCGGCAATTGCTTCCCCTGCGGGCCATCCCCCAGGCCGCGTTCTCCATGACAAGGGGCACATTTTTCCGCATAGATGGCCGCACCGCGGACCACATCCGGCGGCTCCGCCGGGTAAAGCGGACCTAGGGTGGGCGGTGGGGTGGGGGAACGATAATCGGGCGGAGGCGTAATATCCGCCGCCAGTGAAAGATTGCACCCGCTGAGCAAAAAGGCCAATAAAATCAACGATACCAGACGCAGTTTCATCGATAACTCCTTATTTTTTCAACGTCGCGCCACAGGAAGCGCAAAAGACGTCCTCTGCCAACACCGGATGCCCACAAGAAGGACAAAACCCGCTGCGCTTTCCCTTCAGCGCGGCGCGTCGGGCCGCCAGGAGCTTCTCCAGCTCGTCATCGCTCAGGGTCGAGCCAGCTTGCGTCTGCTCCTTGCGGGTGCGGCGAACGGCCAACGCTTCCTCCAAGCGTGCTTCGGCTTGCTGTTGCGAAATGTCCTCCCGCGAGGCTTCCAGCTGCTGCAGCAGCGCAGTCCCCTTCTTGATCAGCTCCGCCCGTAGCAAGGGATATTCATCTTCCGGAATTTTCCCCAGGCGATGGTCGAAATCCAGCTCCTGCAGCGTGCTGAGCACCCGCTCATATTCGGCCATCAGGGAGGAATAGCGTCTCTCCTCCGCCGTCACCCGGCGGCTGCGATGGGTCAAAAAAGGCTGTGTGAGATAGGCCGCAACAAGCAAAGCCACAGCCAGGATCAAAAGTAGCGCTCCAATGTCCATAGGTCCTCATCACGGTTGGGCCAGAATGCGGTCGATTACCATTTGGATTTCTTCCACCGATCGGAAGGGACCCACCTTGACGTATTGCACCACACCCCGGCGATCGATGATATACGTTTCCGGCACACCCTTAATGCGGAAACGTTGCGCGAAGCGTGTGCCTAGGTCGGGGCCATTCGGGTAGGTGATATTGAACTTTTTCAGGTAAATGCGGGCATCCGGCTCGGTATCCACGTAATCTACTCCTAGGAAAACCACCTCGCCAGTCGGTTGATAATATTCCCAGGCCTGTTGGAGTTCTGCCGCTTCTTGCTCGCAAGGCTTGCACCAGGAGGCCCAGAAGTTGATCAGAACTACCTTACCGTGCAATTCTCCCAGCGAGACCTGGGATTGACCGTTATATTCGTATTCCTGGTAGAGCGTGAGCATCAGATCGCCCGGTATGCGATCGCCGCGCTGAACAGTACCCTGCTGGGCGCGTACCAGACCGATCCCCAGAATGACCAGCAATCCCAGCAACCCGGTCCAGATCATCACTTGCGCCCAAAGGGGCACACCTTGTTTCACCTTTTCCGATGGATTCTCCATTTGTTCAGCTCCCTCTCTTACGCAAATCTTCCTCTAGTTTGCGCACCAACGGATCGTCGCTCAATTCCTGGATTTCTTCTTCATCCACATCCGATGGCCTGACCCAGCCGCGCAGGGTGCGGAAAAGCAGGATCACGCCGCTCAGGATGAGCAAAGGCGGAGCCAGGTAGACGATCCAATTGAAGCCCTGACGCGGCGGCTCGCTGAGCACGCGCGCCCCATAATGCTCGACAAAATACTGCTTGATCTCGGCTTCGCTCTTACCCTCGGCCAACATCTGGCGGATCAACTCGCGCCATTGGCGACAAGCCTCGGTCGGGCAGACATCCAACGGCGTGTTCTCGCAGACCGGGCAATAGAGCTGACGCGCAATGCGGTTAACCTCGTCATCGGTGGGCGTCCCGCCCTGGGCTGAAACCGAGCGGATCGGGCTCCAGAGCAAAATCACCAGCAAGGTCAGCAAAAGGATGGGAAACAGACCTCGTCTCATAGGCTCTCCTAATCTGAGGCACCCACGCGGGCCCGGCGAGACCCGGAAGAAGTGACGACCACCGGCACCATTTCGGCCTCAGGTTGCGGCCAAGCGGCGATCAGAATGGCAGCGATGAAGACCAGCGCCCCAAGCCATAGCCAGTTCACCAACGGGTTGTGATAAATCTTGAACGTCGCCTGTTCCGCCGAGACCGGTTGCCAATCCACCAGCAGCACGTAGAGATCATCGGCCAGCGTGCTACGCTGTCCTGGAATGGTCATCGTCTGTTGAGTATCGAAGTAAAAGTCAATGCGCGGGTGCAGTTCGCCGAGATATTTGTCATCGCGGTAAACGCTGACCACGGCACGCGTCACTTCGCGCCCATCCGGCGCTGGGAAGCGGGCAATGTCATCGTAGCGCACCTCGTAGCCGGCCAGCGAAAGCGATTGCCCTAGCCGAATCGTCCCCTGGGTTTCCGTCTGGAAGATCTCGATCCCCAGAATGCCGATGGCCATGAGCATCATGGAAATATGCACCAGGTAACCACCGTAGCGTCTGCGATTGCGGCCAAAGAGGCGCATCAGCGCCACCGGGAAAGTCTCCTTCTGGGCTTTTTGCCGGGCACGCGCCGCGCGCCAGATTTCATAGAGGGTGACCAGCGTCACCAAGGCGACCAGGAAGAAGCCGATCAGAGCCGCCCAATTGCGCATCTTGCCGATCCAGAGAGCGATCGGCACCAGCAGAGCAACCACGCTGGGTTTCCACATCGCCCGCCCTAGCGTTTTCCAGGTGGATTTACCCCAAGCCGAAAGCGGGGCAATTGCCATTAGCGCCATCATGCCGGCGAAGAGCGGGGCCGTGGCGCGCTCATAGAACGGCGGGCCGACGGTCACTTTTTGCCCTGTTACCAGCTCAGAGATCAAGGGGAAGATCACGCCCCAAAAGCAAACGATCAATATGCTCAAGAAGAGCAGGTTATTGAGCAAAAAGAGCGCCTCGCGCGAGAGCATGGATTTCATCTCGGCTTCGGCACGCAGCGCAGTCCAGCGAGAAAGTAATAGCGCCACCGAAAGCACGAACGTCAGGCCGATGAAACCGAAGAACGCCGGGCCGATGGCACTCTGGGCAAAGGCATGGACCGATGAAAGCACGCCGGAACGGGTGAGAAAGGTGCCGAAGATGACCAGGTCGTAAGTCAGGATGATCAGGATCATGTTCCACTGCTTAAGCATCCCGCGCTTCTCCTGGATCATCACCGAATGCAGAAAGGCCGTTCCGGTCAGCCACGGCATAAACGCAGCGATCTCCACCGGGTCCCAGCCCCAGTAGCCTCCCCAGCCGAGCACGTCATAGGCCCAGCGGCCACCGAAGACCAGTCCCAGGGAGAGGAACAGCCAAGCCCAGAGCGTCCAACGTCGGGTAATGTGGATCCAGCGATCATCGGTGCGGCCGGTGATCAGCGTAGCCATGGCAAACGCATAGGGGATGACGAACGAGACGAAGCCCAAATAGAGCAAAGGCGGATGCACGATCATCCCTGGATGACGGAGCAAGGGGTTCAATCCACGGCCATCTTGGGGAAAGAAGGGTAAAGAGCCAGCCGGGCGGAACATACGTTCCACCACATCCCCACTCATCGTTTGCCAATAGCGATTAAAGGGGTTTTCGGCAAAGATGACCAGTCCCAAGAAAAAAGCCAAAGTGATCGAAGTGACCAGGATCACCCAGGGCAGGAATTCCGCATCGCGATCCCATTTTCGCAGGGTCACCAGAGAGGCAAACGCCGACATCAACCAAGCCCAAAAGACCAGCGAGCCGGCCTGTCCACCCCACCAGGCCGTGATCTTGAGATAGGTGGGCATGGAACGGCTGGTGACTTCATAGACAAAAGAGACATCAAAGCGATTATTGACCAGCAACCAGACCAAAGTTCCCGCCGAGAGAGTGATCAACGGCCAGGTCAGGAGCTGGGCGCGGCGGGCACTTTCCACAAGGTCCGGTCGCCGCCGACGCTCGCCGATCAGGGCCGCCAGCACACTATAAACGGCGACCAGAAACGCCAAAAACAGGGTACCAAAGCCGAATTCGGGAAGCATAGGTGCTCTCTTAGGGTTGTGTCTGCTGCGGCACGGCTTCTTCGTAACGAGTCGGGCATTTTAGCAGCAGTTCGTCAGCATAGAAAATGCCATCATCACCCAAATGGCCGGTCATAATAGCTTGCGCTTCGTTGCGCAGCAAATCGGGCTTGGGACCAACATAAACCACCTTGATGCGGTTGCGTGTTGAGTCGGTGACTGCCGCATGAAGCACGGCGGCCAGTCCGCCCTGTGCCTCGATCTCTTTGTTATCACCGGGCACATGGGCTACCTCAAAGGTTAGGGTCAGCGTTTGGGGATCGTACTGAATGGTATCTCCGATCACAGCACCGGAAATGCGCAAGTTTTTCCCGATCACCGAGCTGCCTTTCGCCCTTAATTCGTCAATGGTCATAAAGTACTCTGCGCTGGCCGCAGTCGAGGAAAAGATCAGGTAAACTACTGCTGCCAAGATGAGCAGACCACCGAGCAAGAACTTCGTCTTAGGCATAGGACCTCCTGTCCGAAAGCGAAAAAAGAATCTGGTCTTACAAGTTACCAAGACCGATTGTATCTTTAACCTCTTAAGCAGGTCTGAAAAAATAAGAGGATAAAAGTCCTCTTTGAAAAAGACGGAACTACTATTTTCGGGCACAACCTACCGAGACAGCAACATTTAGCACGCATATTTCTAGTTATGACCGCTCTGCAATAGAGGAGAGGGCTTTTCATTATTCTAACGGTCTTAAAAGTGGCCTTATAGGTACCGAGCGAGAGGATGGAGGCGAGGCGAGCAGCCGGTTGCCCCGCATGCCGGAATGACCGACCGGGTTCCCTGCAGGATCGGAACGGGCGTCTGCGATCCCGGATTGCCGGCTCGATTATCCTAAACGATACCATAAATTTTGCGACCCAATACCGCTTTTGCTGAAAATGATGAAAAGTGACAATTTTGCTCTCCCCCCCTTGCCAATTCCGGTAACTTATGCTATTTTTATAGCCATGAGCGAGCCGAAGACCATTATGATTGTGGAAGATGAAGTGGACGCCGCTGAGATGTTCGCCGAAATGATGCGGGTAAGTGGATATCGCGTCCTTAAGGCTTATAGCAGTGGGCCGGCGATCAGCTTGCTCTCGGTGGAAACGCCCGATGTAGTACTTCTGGACATTATGATGCCCGATATTTCCGGTATCGAAGTGCTACGCTATATCCGTCGTGAGCCGCGATTGCAGAACATCCCTGTGATCATTCTCTCGGCCAAAAATTTGCCCTCGGATATCAAGATGGGGTTGGATGCCGGGGCTACGCTTTATCTAACCAAACCCGTCGGCTATCAGGAGCTGAAATCGGCGATCGAAAAGGTGCTCAGCCAGGAGTCAGGTGGAACATAGAATGGAGCCTTTGCGCCTTTTCATTGCCATCGAAGTGCCGCTGAATTTGCTGGAACGCCTAGATCGCACCATTGAACCGCTGCGCCGCTCACTCCCCTCCGAGCTGATCCGCTGGGTGCCTTATCAGAATATCCATCTGACACTCAAATTTCTGGGGGATGTCTCTGTGAAAAATGTGGAGCTGCTCCGTCAAACGCTCGCTTTGGAAGCGGAGCGACATTCTCCCTTTGAAGTGAACATCCAGGGCTGGGGAGTTTTCCCGGATATGAAACGGCCGCGCGTCATCTGGATCGGGGTGCAGGCGCCAGCGGCTCTGTTTCGGCTACAACGCGGGGTTGATAGTGCAACCCAACGCTTGGGATATGTGAGCGATGAGAAAGAATTTACGCCCCATTTGACGATCGGCCGCGTGCGCGCCCAAGCGACACCAGAAGATCTCTCCCGCATTCGCACATCGTTGCAAGGATTTTCCTTTGACCTACAAGCATCGTTTGGGGTAACAGCCGTGCACCTATTTAAGAGCGAGCTTCAGCCCCAAGGAGCACGGTATACGCGCCTGTTCACCGCACCACTTAGTTCTCAAGGAGGTGGATTCTGAATACGCTTGAACTGGTACATACCATTGTTGATTCGCTGGAAGAAAAGAAGGGGGAAGATATTTTGCTCCTCGATTTGCGAGGGATTGCTTCGTTTACCGATTACTTCGTCATTTGCACCGGCACGAGCGACCGTATGCTCGATGCCCTGGCAGAGGCAGTGGATGAAAAGGTGCGCCAACGTCACCATCGCCACGCGCAGCTGGAAGGAGTTTCCAGCTCAGGGTGGTTGTTGCTGGATTACGGCGATGTGATCGTCCACCTTTTCTCCCCCGATCAACGACGCTATTACCAGCTCGAATCGCTATGGAGCAACGGTAAGGTACTCTTACGGGTACAATAGAGGACCTATGCGCTTCGAGACGCTTTCAGTACATGCCGGTCAGGAACCCGATCCGCAGACCGGGGCAGTCATGACACCCATTTACCAGACTTCTACCTATGCCCAGGATGGGGTTGGAAAACCGCGGCAGGGGTACGAATATTCGCGCACGCGCAACCCGACCCGTCTGGCGCTGGAGCGAGCTTTGGCGGCACTGGAAGGGGCACACTATGCTCTGGCTTTCGCTTCCGGCATGGCGGCGATCGACACGGTGCTGCGCCTGCTGAAGAGTGGGGATCATGTGATCGCCGGCAACGATGTCTACGGCGGCACCTTTCGGCTTTTCGATAAGGTGCTGCGCGATTTCGGCCTACAATTCACCTTTACCGATCCGACCGATATCGAGCAGATCGCCGAGGCGATCACACCCCAAACGCGCCTGATCTGGCTGGAAACACCCTCCAACCCTTTGCTACGCGTGAGCGATATCCGGGCGATCGCCGAAATGTTGCGTCAGTATCCCCAACCGCCGTTGCTGGCAGTGGATAACACCTTCGCCACGCCTTATCTCCAGCGTCCTCTAGAATTGGGCGCAGACTTGGTGGTGCACTCGACGACCAAGTATCTAGGCGGACATTCCGATGTGATCGGGGGGGCGATTGTGGTCAAAGAGGAGGGGCTTTACCAACGTCTGGCGTTTCTACAAAACGCAGTAGGGGCAGTGCCTGGGCCGATGGATTGTTTCCTGGTGCTGCGCGGCATCAAGACTTTACCTTTGCGCATGGAGCGCCACGCCGAAAACGCCTCCCGCCTGGCCAATTACCTGGCCGAACACCCACGCGTGGAGCGCGTGTTTTATCCTTTCCATCCTTCCCATCCACAATATCCTCTCGCCAGGAAACAAATGCGCAACGGGGGTGGAATGATCTCTTTTCTGGTCAAAGGCGGAAAAGAGGCTGCAATTCGCCTCGCCGAGCGCACACGGTTGTTTACGCTGGCAGAATCCTTGGGAGGCGTCGAATCCCTGATCGAGGTCCCAGCAGCAATGACCCACCTTTCGACGCAGGGCTCTCCCCTGGAGGTGACACCAAACCTGGTGCGGCTTTCGGTCGGTATTGAGCACGTGGACGATCTCTTGGAGGACCTGGAACAGGCACTGGGCGATTAAAAGGCGATCTCCTCGTGCCCGCTCAGTTTGTCCATCATGCGAGCAATGACCAGATCCAGGTGTTGAGGGCGATGGACGAAGTCCAGGTCATCGCTGCGGATGGTGAGCACGGGGCAGAGATCGAAATGCGCCAGCCATTCTTCGTAAAATGAATCCAGCAGGGCGAGATATTCTGGCGTGATGCCGGTCTCAATGTGCCGTGCCCGCTGGCGGATGCGCTCCATGAGGACGGGAATGGGCGCCTTCAAGTAGATTAGCAGGCGCGGGGGTGGCAAGGTTTCCACCACTCGGTCGAACAGGCGGCGATAGGTCAGGTAATCACGCTCGGAAAGGTTGCCCAGGTGATGAAGCGCACGGGCAAAGATATGGGCATCCTCGTAAATGCTCCGATCGAGGATCGCCGAACGCGGATCGCGCACGGCGGTCAGGTATTGTTCAGTTCGATGCCCAAGGAAAAAGATCTGGAGATGGAAGGACCAGGCGCGCATATCGGCATAGAAATCGGCCAGATAGGGATTATCGGCCACGGATTCATAGCCGGTCCACCATCCCAAACGAGCCCCAATACGCTCGGTGAGCGAGGTCTTCCCTGCACCAATATTGCCGGCGACAACTACCAGATGTTTGGTCATAAGGAGTTAAAAGAAGAGGCGGAGAGGGTGGGATTTGAACCCACGTTCCCTTGCGGGAAACACGCTCTCCAGGCGTGCGCGCTAGGCCAGACTACGCGACCTCTCCGCATTGCTCCATCCGGAGCGGGTATATTATACCACGATGACAAAAGGTATTTGGGCAAATGCTCGGTGAATCAAGGCTTTCGAGGCTCATGCCAAGCGATCAGATCGTTGTTATTTTGGATCTCTCTGGGATAAAATGCTGCATGATGAATGTGTTTTTCCGAATTTGAGCCACATGTGGGCATTTTCTAGATAATCAGCAAAGGACAAGAGATCGTCAAAATAGCCAAGGATTGCTCAGAAACCGATGAATCCTGGGCACTTGGCATCTGATGAGGTAGATTTTCGCTCGAGATGGAGAAATTCTGATGTCTGGAATCTTCCCCGTTTGCTTAGCGATATACTTTAAAAATACAGAGGCGTCGACGGGATTCGAACCCGTGGTCAGGGTTTTGCAGACCCTTGCCTTACCACTTGGCCACGACGCCCAGAAGTTGCTAAAAAGGATTGCCGATGGTGCCCCGCCGCTTCCCACCTGCAATCCTTCCCTTTGAGAGCGGGCGATGGGATTCGAACCCACGACCTTCTCCTTGGCAAGGAGACGTTCTACCAACTGAACCACGCCCGCAAAAAGTATCTGCTTTGTGCCGAGAGTCAGAATCGAACTGACGACACCGCGGTTTTCAGCCGCGTGCTCTACCAACTGAGCTATCTCGGCGTTCGGTTGTTCGAGCAGTGGAGATTTTAACGGCAAATCGAGAGATTGTCAAGCGTTTCCGGGAATGGTAAAATGGCTCTGCCATGTTTGAAACGCTCACCCAACGTCTCAATAACATTTTTGAGAACTTGCGGCGGCGCGGGAAGCTCAGCGAAGCCGATGTGGATGCCGCTTTGCGCGAAGTGCGCTTGGCCTTGCTCGAAGCCGATGTGCACTATAGCGTGGTCAAAGATTTTCTGGCGCGGGTGCGTGAGCGTGCCGTGGGCGCCGAAGTCTCACGCGCCTTGAACCCGGCCCAGCAGGTGATCAAGATCGTCCATGAAGAACTGATCGCCTCGCTGGGAGCGCCGGCCCCGCTACAGCTCAGCGGCCCTAAACCGCACGTCATCATGCTTGTCGGTCTACAGGGTTCGGGGAAAACCACTGCCGCAGCCAAACTGGCAAACTGGTTCAAGCGACGAGGGGAGCGGGTCATGCTGGTGGCAGCCGATCCCTATCGCCCTGCTGCCGTGCAACAGCTGCAACAGCTAGGTGCCCAGATCAACGTAGCGGTCGAAAGCGGCGATGGGATCGCTCCGCCTGAACTGGCGCAGCGCGCTGTGGAAAAAGCCGCGAAAGGAGGCTTCAGCATCGTCATCCTGGATACCGCCGGGCGATCCCAGATCGATCAGCCGTTGATGGATGAACTCCGCCAGATTGCGGATCGTGTTTCGCCGCGTGAAATCCTGCTGGTCGTTGATGCGATGATCGGTCAAGAAGCACTACACATCGCCCAGGGCTTTCGCCAAGTCATCCCGCTGAGCGGCCTGATCCTGACCAAGATGGATGGCGATGCCCGTGGCGGAGCCGCCATCTCCATCCGCAGTGTGACCGGGGTACCGATCAAGTTCCTCGGCACCGGCGAAAAGGTGGACGCGCTCGAAGCCTACGACCCGCAACGCCTGGCTTCGCGCATTCTAGGCATGGGCGATGTGATCGGCCTGATCGAGAAAGCCGAGGCCGCCTTTGATGCCCAGCAGGCGCAGCGTCAGGCCGAGCGCCTGATGCGCGGCGAATTTTCCCTCGAAGATTGGCTAGAGCAAATGCGCCAGATCAAGAAAATGGGACCTCTAACCCAAATCCTGGAAATGCTGCCTGGTCAGATGGGGCAGATGGCGCGTCAGGTCGATCCAAAGGAGATGGAACGCAACTTCAAGCGCTTTGAGGCGATCCTCCTATCCATGACGCCGGAGGAACGGCGCAACCCGGATATTCTCAATGCCAGTCGCCGCCGACGCATTGCACGCGGCTCCGGCACAGAAGTGCAGGATGTCAATCGCTTGATCAAACAATACCGTGAAGCCCAGCGACTGTTCAAAAGCTTGCAGAAAAGCGGCGGGCGTGGGCTCTCAAGGCTCTTTGGTTAGGTAACGTTGCGGAATGGATAAGGATCAACTCATTCACGAGTCCATCGGAGTCAATCCGGTGGATGGGCATTAGGAGCATCACACTTGCAAAAAGGGCAGATCAAAATCGAGCTAAAATTGCGATATAATATTCTTTGTCCTTATTGCACCACCCGAACCCTCACAAGAGATTCACATCCCTAAGGAGTTTGTTCAATGGTACGAATTCGTCTTCGTCGAACCGGCATGCGTGGTCAACCTTCCTACCGCATCGTCGCTGCAGATAAAGAAAGCCCGCGCGATGGGAAGTTCCTGGAAATCCTCGGATATTACAACCCGCGCACCGAACCGGCTACCATCGAGGTCAAAGAAGATCGGGTCTATCACTGGCTGAAGAACGGCGCCCAGCTTTCCGAATCGGTGGAGCAGCTCTTCCGCAGCATTGGCCTGTTGGATCGTTACGCCCGTTATAAGGCTGGTGAGAGCCTGGAAGTACTTCTCTCCGAGGCAGCACGTCGCGGCGGATAGCCATGAAAGAGCTGGTGGAATATCTTGCAAAATCTCTCGTCACCCAGCCGGACCAGGTGCGTGTGGAGGAACGTGAGCGCGGTCGCCAAGTCTTTCTTACTCTGAGCGTCTCGAAAGAAGATATGGGTCGCATCATCGGCAAACAGGGACGTATTGTCCAATCCATGCGCACTCTGTTACGCGTGGCGGCCGAACAAGAAGGAAAACAGGTCACCTTGGATATCCTTGAACCGTGAGACGTACGCACCCATCCTCTTCTCTGAACCCATCGCCAGGTAGTGACACGGTTCTCTACCTGGCGATTGGCTACTTAAGGCGACCCCACGGGCTGCGCGGTGAAATGGTGATGGAAATCCACACCGATTTCCCAGAACGCCTGCAGCGAGAGCGTAAGGTCTATCTAGGCGAAGACCATCGGCCAACAACCATTGCCTCTGTACGTCCCCATAAAGACGGAGTGCTCATCGCTTTCCAAGGAATTCAAAGCCCGGAAGAGGCCGCTGCATGGCGCAATCAATGGGTTTATGTCCGCTCGGACGAACTTCCCCCACTCCCCGCAGGAGAATACTACGCACACCAGCTGATCGGGTTGCAGGTTTTCGACGAATCGGAGCGTTTGCTAGGTGAGCTCATCGAAGTGCTCGATACGCCGGCCAATAAGGTTTACCTTGTGCGCAAACCGGATGGCAAGGAATTGCTCTTGCCGGCCATCCCGCAAGTGATCCTTTCCATACACCTCGAGAAAAAGGAAATGCGTGTCCATCTCCTCCCCGGTTTGGAATAGAAATTACCATGTCTTCCTCGCTAGAAACCTATCGCCAGGAATTGCTTGAACGGCTACTGAAAGGGATTCTGCCGTTGTGGTTCGTTGCCCTGGCAGGTGGGCTGCTCAATATCTACCAAACGATCGAAACCCTCGATCACCCGGCTCTTTTGCGCACCGCCGTTCAAACGGCTTTTCCTTACCTCTTACTGACGACTCTGGTGCTCTTCTTGGCGCTCACCGAAAAAATACGCTATAGATGGCGCGCGGCTGCGTTTTTGCTCGTGCTCTACGTCATCGCTACTTTGGGACTAGCCCAAGCCGCGCTTTTCGGAGATGGTCGGGTGATCCTTTTCGCTTTTATCGTTTTAAGCGGCATCTTCTTCGACAGAGGGGGACTTTTCGCCTTCACCCTCAGCGCTCTGACCATGGGTTTGATCGGGTGGTTACACGTCCAAGGAATCCTATACATCCCATCGGAAACCCCGAACACCCGTGATCCTTCCGCTTGGTTCAGCGGTACGTTTGTGTTACTCACCCTCAGCTTCGGCGCCTGGATCACCGTACAAACGTTGATCCATCGTCTGGAAAAACAGTGGCAAGAATCTGAACAAACGCGTCAACGTGAGCAATTCCTTTACCGCTTGATCACCACCATTAGCGCCATCAATCAGCAGATCGTGCGCGCCCCAAAAAAGGAAGCGCTTCTGAATGAGGTATGTCATATTCTGACTGCACTACAGGAATATTCTCTAGTCTGGGTGGGTCTCACGGATCGGGAGGGAAAAATCCGGCCGGTTGCCATAGCGGGACACTCTTCTGAAGAAAAAGAGAGGCTTTTTTCCCAAGCAGAAAAACTTGAATGCGTTCACCGAGCTTTGGAACAAGGACTTCCACTCCTGCTAATGGATGGGGCAATTTGTGAAAAGTGCTTGCTCCAGCCTAATTGTTCCTGGCGAAGAGCGCTCATTTTGCCGCTCATCCGCAACGAAAGGCCCTGGGGAGCCCTTTTCCTCTTGCATAACAATATGCCCTTCCTGTCTGAAGAACAGAACGCATTGGAAGAGCTGGCCGATGATTTGGCCTTTGCGCTCGAAAAACTCGATGCCGAAGAACAAACCAAGAGGCTTACCCAATTCGCCCCTCAATTGCTGACCGCACACACCTTGGATGAGCTCTGGCAGCGCGTCATCCGTGGGGTACATGATATTCTTTATGCCGATCGCGTGGCCATCTATACATATGACCGAGAAAAGGATCGATTGTCTTGCCTGCGCTATAGCAACCTTTCGGAAGAATACGTGGAAGAGGTCAACCGTATGTTTCGCGATTTGCCCGGCACGCGAGTCCTGCATTCTCCGCATCCGGTCGTTATCCAGGATGTTTTGCAGGATGCATCTACTTTACCTTTCCGAGAGCAGATAATCCGAGAAGGCTTCCGTTCCTATGCTGTCTTCCCGATCTTCTCGGCTGCCGGAGTCGTAGCCGCCTTTGTCGCCTACCGCAACAATCCTCTGACTTTTACTTCGCATGAGATAAACATCGGCCAGACAATGGTTAATATCATCGCACAAGCGCTCGAAAATCTGAACCTTTACGAACGCTTGCGCAACCAAGCCTCGGACTTGGGACGGCTCTACGCGGCAGCACAGGATATGGCCGCCAGCCTGCTCGATCCTTCCGCTCTGCTCCAGGTTCTGACCCACCACGTACTCCACGCACTTGATGGGACCAGTTGTGCCCTCCTGCTCCTGGATGAATCCCAATCGACGCTCACCGTCCTGGCCGAAGCCTGGGGGGAGGAAGCCTGTGCCGAAGAACGCACCTCGCGGCTTGGTAAAAGCACATCTCTCCACGATTTTCCCACCGTGACACGCGCCATCCAGAGCAGCTTGCCCCTCTTTCTTTTCCCGGATAACCCTGATCTCTCCGCCGCCGAGCAAGCTCAATTTGAGACATATCACATTCAATCCATGCTCCTTGTTCCGATCCTGGTGCGTGGGCGGCTGATCGGCCTGATCCAGATCCGCGAGAGCCGCCGACGGCGCGAATTCACCCAGGCAGAAGTCCGTCTGGCTCAGGCCATGGCCGGTTTCGGCAGCGTGCTCGAAAGCGCACAGCTTTTCCAGGAACTGGAGCGACGGGAAGCGTTCTTCCGCGCCGTGATCGAACATACTGCAGATGGGATTGCCATTTTGGATGAACAGGGGTTCTTCCGCTATCTTAGCCCTTCGGTTGAACGCCTTTTGGGACATCCGCTTGAAGATATTACCAATCGCTCCCCGTTTCAGTATATTCATCCGGATGATTTGCCTTTGATGCACCAGGCCTGGGAAGAAGGCATTCGGCAACCGGGGATCATCCGTCAGGTCAACTATCGCTTCCGCAATGCGCAAGGAGAATGGCGATATATCGAAGCAGTTGCCCGTAACCTATTGCACGATCCCAACGTGCGCGGTGTCGTGATCAACTTCCGCGATGTTACCGAGCGCATCGAAACCCAACAAAAGCTCCAGGAATATGCTCAGGCATTAGCCGAAGCTTACGATCGCACTCTGGAAGGCTGGGCAAAAGCGCTGGAACTGCGCGATGAACTCACCGAAGATCATACCCGTCGAGTCGTAGAAATGTCGGTCACTTTTGCCCGTTTGCTTGGGCTGGACGAAATGCAAATCGCTCATGTTCGCCGCGGGGCTATTCTGCACGATATTGGTAAAATGGCCATTCCAGATGCTATCCTGCACAAGCACGGTCCCCTCACAGTGGAAGAAAGGCGCCTGATTCAGCGCCACCCACAGTTTGCCTATGAAATGCTTTCCCCCATCGAATTCTTGCGCCCGGCACTCGATATTCCTTATTGTCACCATGAGCGCTGGGATGGGAAAGGCTACCCGCGGCGTTTGAAAGGGGAAGCCATTCCGCTGGCCGCGCGTCTTTTTTCCATTGTGGATGTCTGGGATGCAGTTACCTCCGATCGTCCCTATCGCCGTGCCTGGTCACGGGAGCGTGCCCTAGAATATATTCGCTCCCAAGCCGGGAAAATGTTCGATCCTGCACTGGTGGAATTCTTCATTCAGCACTTGGATATCATCTCTCCATTGTAAAAAGGTGTCTTATGCAAACTGTAGACCTACTTCTTACCAACGCCATCCTCTTGACCATGGACGGCGAAATGCGCCAATATACTCCTGGTGCCCTGGTCATCCGCGGCGATAGCATCGTAGATCTTGGCCCGCAAGAACGCCTGCTCGCCGAATACACAGCCCGTGAGAAAGTCGATTGCGGCGGCAAAGTATTAATGCCGGGGTTGATCAACGCTCACACCCATGTGCCGATGACGTTGCTCCGTGGTCTGGCCGATGATTTACGCTTAGATGTTTGGCTAATGGGCTATATGATGCCCGTTGAACGGGAATTCGTCACCCCGGAGTTTGTGCGCTTGGGAACTTTGCTGGCCTGCGCCGAATTGATCCGCAGCGGCGTGACCACGTTCAACGATATGTACTACTTCGAGGAAGAAGTGGCGAAAGCCGCCGCCGAGGCCGGTATGCGCGCCGTCTGCGCTCAAACGGTGCTCAAATTCCCCGCGCCCGATGCCGCCTCGTTCGAAGATTCGATGGCCTATGCCCGTGATTTCATTCGGCGTTGGAAAGATCACCCTCTGATCGTGCCGGCAATTGCGCCTCACGCACCCTATACTTGCACGGATGAGATCCTGCGGGCCACAGCACAGCTGGCGGCTGAGTTCGATGTACCCCTCCATATCCATCTGGCAGAAACCGCGCAGGAACGTGAGAACATGCGTCAGGAACGTGGGATGCCGGTGATCCCATACGTAAAGAAACAAGGGTTGTTTGAAGCCAAAGTGATCGCTGCCCATTGTGTACACATTGATGTGGGTGAAATGCACACCCTGCAACATGCCGGCGCCGGCGTGGCACACAACCCATCTTCTAACCTGAAGCTGGCCTCCGGTTTTGCTCCGGTGACGAAGATGCTCGAGATAGGCCTAAATGTGGGCATTGGCACCGATGGCCCAGCCTCGAACAACGACCTGGACATGTTCGAGGAGATGCGCCTGGCAGCTTTCATCGCCAAAGCAGTGACCAACGATCCCACCGCCCTCCCGGCTCCCACCGTCCTCGCCCTGGCGACGCGCATCGGCGCGCAGGCCCTGCATATCGGTCACCTGACCGGCTCGCTGGAGCCCGGCAAACGCGCCGATCTGATCCTGGTTGATCTGAATCCGCTGCATAATTCTCCCTCTTTCCGCCGTTCTCCGGATGCCGTTTACGCCCAGCTCGTCTACGCGGCCAAATCCACCGACGTGACCGACGTGATGATCAACGGAGGTTGGGTGATGCGCGATCGTCGCCTGCTTACGCTGGATGAGGAGTCTCTCTTGGCCGAAGCGCGCGATATCGCCACCCGGATTGACCGCTTCCTGATCGCCCGTGAGCAATCCGTGCTCTCTAAGCTGATTGCCCTCGGCGGTTCAATGGAGCAGGAGTCGTTCGAGGTCCAAGTGAAGGTGCGGGTGCCGGCTCAGGAGGCCTTGCGTCGTGCGATTGAAAGCCATCCTGAAATCCAGATCACCGCTTTCAAGCATTATCGCCAATACGATAATTACTTCTTCTTTGCCGATCGTGCCCAAGGGCGACTCCGCTTCCGCGAAGATGACCTGATCGATGCGGCCGGGAACGTGGTCAACGTGCGCACCCGTCTCACCCTGATCGGTGCACAGCGCGAGGGGCAGCTGGGACATGATGTGCTCCTCTCGCGTAGTCGCTATTTGGCTCCGGCCACTTATCCTTTGCGCTTCTATCGGGAATACTTCAAGCCCCAAAGCGAGCTGAGCATTGAAAAGGATCGTCTGCGGTGGCATATCCGCTACCGCGATACCGAATTCTTCGTCAATCTCGATCATCTGCAGGAACCGTCACTGGGCGACTTTCTGGAGATCAAGAGCCGCACCTGGAGCCGTCGCGATGCCGAACACAAGGCCGGGCTTGTGCAGGAACTGCTGGCTTTGCTCGGGCTTTCCGATGCCGAGGTCATCGTCCGCGATTACGTGGAAATGGCCATTGCCTAGGTCTGCTGCCCCTCCCAAGACGAGGCGCGGGGGTTGGTGCCTCGGCGCGTGGTTTTTAACAGAGCTTATGCAGACTAAGATGCGGAGTGCATTGCGGCCTGCCGGGAATCTATTCAAGAGATCGGCGGATTCGGAAGATCCCCAGCATGATTATTGTGAAAGACCGCGGGAGCTCTGTCAAATGCTTTTGAACAACCAAGACGACAATCTCGGCTTTACGAGCAGAAGACAACCCTGCCAAACGAATCAGCACCACCCCAAGCGTTGACGGAACACCATCTCGCCAAAATCTTTGTCGGCTGTCAGCAACAAGTGTGCTCCTTAGTTCGCCAAATTTAGAACCTCAGCATCAGAGATCCGGCCCCAATTCGGCCACATAAGAAACTTGACGCCCCTCTTTTCGTAAACGTTCAACAATCGGACGGTCAACGCTTTGGCCAGAAAGTTCATGAGCTTGTCTCGGCCAGAGGATAAACTACCTCAGTGCGTAGGACATATCGCGCAAATGCCAGTGCTGCCAAAATCGCTTCGCGCGTCAGGT
>JBBIGZ010000040.1:0-25181 GCA_037447295.1 Chloroflexota bacterium
CGCCAGATGGTGGATGTTCAAATTGCCCATCAGCAACACATAAGACCGCTTCGGCAATTTCCCGATTCGTTCACATCTGACCCTGGCTATGGTCACATAGAAGCAGGATGCACGCTCTGGTATTGGCGCAGGCAGAAGAGGCACTCTTATCCCACCGTGGCAAGGGGTAAGCGATTTTACCAATCCATGAACAGTCACCTCTGCTGTGAGCAAAAATGTCTTTAAGTCATCTTGTTGAATTTTTCAAGATGCAACCTTTTTCACCGAATACCATCCAAAGGGAATGTGACACCTCAAACCTTTGCGGAGGTCTTAACCTATGGAGATGATCATTGATTTTCCTGGCGGTGCACGGGTGGACGCCCATTTTGGTCCTTACACCGTGAAAACGGATCAACCGCCCATGGGAGGTGGGGAAGGAAGTGCACCTACGCCTTTCGCCGTGTTTCTGGCATCGATTGGAACTTGTGCCGGCATTTACGTGCTCGGTTTCTGCCGCCAGCGCGGTTTGCCCACCGAGGGTATTCGCATCATTCAGAGGATGCACACCAATCCTTTTAGCGGCATGGTCGAAAAGATCGATCTTGAAATCCAGGTTCCACCTTCCTTCCCGGAAAAATATCGTCCCTCCCTGGTGCGCGCGGCGGAATTGTGCGCAGTGAAGAAGCATTTTGAGCGCCCGCCGCAGTTTGAGATCACCACGCGCGAGGTATCACTCACTCCCCAATAATCTTGATCAATACTCGTTTGGGACGGCGACCATCGAATTCGCCGTAGAAGATCTGTTCCCAGGGGCCGAAGTCGAGTCGACCGTTGGTCGCGGCGACGACGACTTCGCGCCCCATGATTTGTCTTTTCAGGTGAGCATCGGCGTTGTCCTCGCCGGTGCGGTTATGCAAGTAGCTCTCCACAGGTTCGTGAGGGGCAAGCCCTTCCAGCCAACGCTCGAAATCACGGTGTAACCCCGGTTCATCATCGTTGATGAAAACCGAAGCGGTAATGTGCATGGCGTTGACCAGCACCAATCCCTCGCGAATGCCGCTCTCGCGCAAGGCTTCTTCTACCTGTGGGGTAATGTTAACGAAGCCCCGTCGGGTAGGAAGGTTAAACCATAATTCCTTGCGATAGGACTTCATGCTCCCCTCGCAAATTCATCGGCTAGCGGGTGGCAACGCGCAGCCGGCGAACGAGAAAGATCACTGCAATTAGGGCCAGGGCGATAGCAATCAGGCCAGGGAAGCCCATTTCATCCGCAAAACCGGTATTCGGCAGCGCTGTTGAGGTCGGGATGACCGTCAATTGTGCTTGTGCTGCCTGGGTGAGTGCCGCGGCCACTGTTGCCGTGAGAGGATCGGGTTGCGGGGTAGGGGTCTCGGACGGAGTGGCGATGAGCGGGGTCGGCGAGGGGAGTGGCGTCTCGGTTGGCGGCGGAGTCGCCTGTGCCGTCTGCTGCAGAGCGAATGCCTGTGCGGTGCCGGTTAAGCCAATGCTTACCAGGGCTTGTTGTGTTTGAGCGGCAAATTGTTGGTTCTGCTGCGCACGTCGCTGTTGGGGCACAAGCACGAACATATAAACGGCGGCGCAAATCAAAGTGAGCAGGATCAGACCACCCAGGACGCCGGCGGCGATCAGAAAGGTGCGATTAGAAGATTCTTCCGGGGGTTGCTCTTGGGGAGCCTCATAGCTGAATTCTTCACCTTCGTACATGTTTCTCCTCCGAATTTGAAATCAGATTAGCCGACAATTTGCATATTGGCCAGTGGCACAAGCACCTGCTCACCGTTTTCCAGCCGAACTTCGGCAGCAGAAGCAGAAATGCCACCGGGAAAATTCACCGGCTCCGGCAGTAAGTTCACCAATTGACCGATCTGCCCGGTATAGGGGGCACGGAGCACGTACACCATCTGACCGGGGGCGAAGACCTGAACTTCGTCTTCCTTGGCCTCCGGGGAAACCGGCAGCGGGATCACGATCTCCGCACGTATTCCTTGTCTTCGATTGTAAAATTGGGCGTTCAGGGTGATCTCGCGACGAGCATGGGAAGAAAGCAGTTTGAACGCCAGGGGATTCATCGGTGTGGGCCAAAGTCCATCGGTGACGATGATGGGGTATTTCATCTGCAAGGCCAGCGGGATTAGGTTTGGCAGGAGGGAGGAAAGGATCAACCCACGGACCGGAATTTCGGCGGCGTTTCGTAGCACTTGCGCATCTCGGCATTGACCAGCCAGCAGAATGGCGCCACGAAAACTGAGATCGAGTCGGGAGGCTTCGATCACGTCTCCTTCGCGTTCCATCAAGTTGATCAGAAGGCCGGTATCCACACGACCATTACCGAAAACACCCTGGATCAACGCTCCATTGGTTTGAATAATAGCACCGAGCGATGGGATCACCTGAGTGACCACGCCAGGCAGGCCGGCCAAAAGGGGCAGGGTGGTGCTTTCTACCTCGATCAGAATTTCTCCATCCGAAGCCAGGATCACGCGCCCGGCCTTCGGCGTGCGGATCTGTCGCGGGAAAAGGCCGCTGCTTTCGGCGATCACTGCGTTTTGTGCGACCTGTTCTCCGGCTCGTACACGCGTGGCTTTGGCTGCTGCCAGGGGAGAGAGCCCTAGCGAACGCGCAACGTTGAAGTAAAGATGGCTCCGAGGAATGGTGGCCTCTGCAATAACTTCGGTAGCGGTAACGCGCTGATTCAATTTCACCAGCACTGTACCGGGTATGGGTAAGGTGCGTTTGCGGATAATGCTTGTTACCGGAAGGATGCTCAAGCAATGTGCCCACATATCAGCCTCCTAGCGTCCAAAGCCATTTCTTTGCTAACTCGCGGCGACGGACCACATCCTCCGGCAAACCAAGCGGACGGCCACGGGCGTCAATGATCACCCCTAACGTTCCGCCGGTGATGGTGAATGTGCCGCTACGGCCGCGCCCCAGCCCAATATCTACGTTGCGCGCCGGCTGGAGTGAGAGGCGTGCCGTTTCTCCGGCCGGGAGCGGGATCAATTCCAAGTTCCCGTGGCGGATCTCCAGGCGAGCTTCGGTGCCGTTTTCGTAGGTGATCTGTGCTCGTAGGATCGGAGTGCCGTACGCTCCGCTTGCCACTACCGAAACCACCGTTCCGAGGTTGATGAAAGCGTTCGATTCAAGAACGTGCACCGGCAGCAGACTGTTTCGTTCCGCAATTGCGCCTAACATGGGGAGCAAGCCATTCGGATCGAGCAGAATACTGGTTAACCCTGTCGGCTGGATTGCATCTAACACAGCCAGTAGCGCTGCGCCAAAATGCGAGTGGGTAAGAGCAGCACCACCTACCAGTATCATTTCAAAGAAGGGTAGCGGCGAAAGGACATCCGGGTAGCGTTGACGAAGTTGACGCACTCCCAGGCGCAAGATTTCACGGACAAAGGCCAGCTCCAGAATCATCTCTTCTTGGGTTGCGGGGATGCTTTGGGGATAGAGCGCTTTTTGGTAGGCCAAATCCATTACTCGATGGGCGGGAAGATCGTAGGGAGACCATCGCAGAATTTCTTCAACGGTCACTTGATTAAAGAGACGCGGGAGTGGTTCACCAAGGCCCATGGGCAATACCTGGGTGAATGCTTGGCCACCGCGGCCGAGAAGGATCGAAGTGTTGGAAGCACCGAGATCAACGGCGAGGATAGAGCGTTCTGCTCCCAGGGTCTGGCTCAGAAAGCGGACCAGACGGGTTTCGGCATAGGATGTCGGAAGCATATGTCCTCCGCTCCATTGGAACAGCTCTTCCATGCCGCGCAGGGTGCTGCGCCGCAACTGGGCACACACTTCGGCCAGAGCGCGTCGGGCCGGTTCTAGATCTTCTTCGTCCAGAGAAGGGCGGATGTTCGGAGCGGTCTTCAGCAGGCGAGTGTATGGCTTGAGCGAACTCTCGATCTCCTGTGTGAGGACTGAATTGCCGACATACAAGATCGCCGGGCGCTTTTCCTCCGGCATGCGGTAGGCGGCCAAGCCCACAGCCTCTACCAGTCTTAGGACAGAACGTCCGGCTCCTCCATCTACTCCACCGGCTACGATGACCAGGTCCGGTTGGGCGCGTAGCAGCACGTCCATTTGTTCCTCAAAGCGCCGCCGATCGTGGAGATGAATGGTTTCGACGACGTTGGTCGGCGCCGACTCGGCCAGGCAACGCGCGCTTTGCAGAGAAACTTCATCTAGCAATCCAACCAATGCGGTTTTCAGGGGCTCTCCCGCAGATGCGGTGATGACCAATCCGTCTATGCCATTACCTTCCGAGTCGGCGGGAAGGATTAACAAGCGCTGAGGGGTGAGGAAGGTCCGACCGGTAACCTTTTCTAGACTTTCAACGGCCTGGCGAACTGCTTCTGCCGCATCATGCCAGGGAGCATCTGCCGTGGAAGGTACACAGGCAGTGGCCAGGAAACGATATTCCCCCTCCACCACATCAAACAATGCGGCGCGGGTATGGATGTTACCGATATCTACAGCCAGGATGGATTCACCTTCGATGACGGATGTAGGCATGGCTATGGCATCAGGAAGGAAATCAGCGCGTTCAGGCGTTCGATGAGAGCGGTTAGGGTTGAGCTATAGAGAGCGGCAAATAGCGCCCCCAAGGTCACTCCTAGGAAGATGAGGCCGATCCAGCCGAGAAAGCGGATCCACCCGCGTTGGCGAAGTGCCCGATCGGCGCCAAAATGGAAGTGAGCCAGTGTGCCTATAGTGCCCAGCAGCACGATCAGGCCCTGAAGCCAGAACTCAGGAGAATTGGAGGGCGAAAAAGCGGCGGTGCCGGCCTGAACCTGAGGGATGAGCGTGCCTTGCAAGGCTCCGACGATCACCAGAGCTGCGGCGATACCGCTCAGAATGGCAATGGAGGGTGTGCCTAACCCGCTCAGACTGGGAGAAATTTTGGCCAGCAGCAGGATTGCCAGGAGCAAAGGAAGCAAGATCCACAGGCGCGCGGTGGGGTCGCCTTGGACACTGAAAAGCGGTTGAATCAATTGCTCAAGCCATACCTGCTGAAAGATCACCGCCGCAATATAACCGGTGCTTACGCCGATAAAAAGATGGATGGCTAGGCGAAAGAGAGGATTATCGCCGAGGAGATAACTGAAGATGATCAGGGTGAGAATGAATCCAACAAGCGCGTTAAGCCATTCGATCGAAAAATTCATGCCTCTTTCTCCTGTGGCTGCGAATGGGCGCGATGGGTAAGGAGACCCCAGAGGAAGCCGGCCAGGCCGATCAGCAGTGCCAGCAGGAGGCCGGCACTATAGGCATCCCGATAGGCACGGCCCAGCGCGGGGATGCCGTTGACCTGTTCATAGGCCGCGGCGGCATTCAGGTTGCCGATCAGCCCTTGCACTTGCCCGGCATAGAAATAGGGGAGCAACATCGGCGTGCTGCGCGCACTGCTGACGATCAGAAGATGAGGGTGCCAAGGGGACGTTTGCTCGATCCAAGTGCGGGCGTTTTCGGCGTTGTCGGTAACCAGGATCACACGATCGAAATCGCCGAGCGTGTTGATCTTCTGGAAAGGAGATTGTAACCACTCAGCACGCATTGTCTCAGAAATGGCGGCAGCAGGGGTGGTGGCAAACAGGGGGATGGCGCTGATGCCGCCGGGCAAGTAGCCCAGATGCAGCATCGGCGGGAGCGGCATTTGGGGCTGGGTGCTATGCAGAAGGTCCAGCAGGCGCCGACCCATGCTGACATCCAACGGGTTCAGAGCCAGGAAGGCAAGGTTTGCCTGTGTGGTGGAATTGAGATGCTGCAAGGCGGGCAAGGTCAGCGCCTCGATTTCGCCACTTGTGGCGACTTCGTAATCCAGGACAAAGAGAATCTTGGGAGAGGGTGGCAATGAATTGAACGATTGGATGAATTGCCAGGTTTCTTGTGGCACTAGCTCCGGCATGGCCGTGAGCCGAGTTTGGAAAAAGAGGGGGACGAACAGCGCGATCAAGAGCAGCACAGTGATGAGCCAGCGCAACAGGCGCGGCGAGGCCGGCGGTGTGACTGCACGGCGTGGGCGCGGTTGCTCTTCTTCGGCGATCAGCTGTTCCAGAAGTTGGACGTGGGTTTGTTGTGCCGGGGTGAGATTCAACCGAATGGAATAGGTGCGTGGGCGGCTATAAGGCAGAGGAGTTGGAACAGCCGGAAGGACACCGCGTAGACCGGCCAATGGGCCTTCTCTTTCCTCCTCCTGTGCTTCGGTACCTTTCTCTTCGCCTGTCAGGATGGCCTCGATCGGGCGCATGGCCTGGACCCAGGCCGGCAATTCGGCGGAGGCCAGTGCCGGTGTCTCTTCAGCAGGGGTTTCGGCGGTTGTTGTTTCGGCAGAGATGCTGGAGAGCCAGTCCGGAATTTCCATTTCCAGCAGTGCGCCGAGGTCTTCTTCGCCACTAGGGGTGATTATGGCAGGCGTAGCCGGCGTGGGTTCGGCAGGGGCAGCCGGCGTTTCGGCAAAGGCTTTGAGCCAATCGGGAACGCTTTCTTCGCCAGTTGGCGTGACAGGCGGGGTTTCGGCGGCGGGCGCTTCAGGCGCTTCGGCGAAGGCTTTGAGCCAATCGGGGACGCCTTCTTCGCCAGTCGGGGCGACGGGCGGGGTTTCGGCGGCAGGGGTAGCCGGCGTTTTGTCAAAGGCTTTGAGCCAATCGGGGGTGCCTTCTTGACCGGTCGGCGAAGGTGTTTCAGAAAGGCCCTGTAGCCATTCCGGGAACGTTTCGGATGCAAGCGGCGACGGCACCGACGGTGCTTCGGGTTCGGCACCTACGTCACGGCTTGTCACCGCTCCGCCGCCCGCCGAAGATTCGGAGGGGATCGAGCCCAGGTGCTGCAGCCAGTCCCCTTCCGGCAAAAGCGTCTCTTCTTCCTCTTCTGCTTTTTCTTCCCATTCAAATCGAAGTTCTTCTGAGGACGGGGAAGGCTTTTCGGAGAGGATGCCGAGCTCTTTGAGCCATTCGGGGATTTCTTCCTCAGGTTCGGAGGCGGAGAGAGAAGCCAGCGGATCGGGGGGAGGGGCGGGTTTTTCTTCCTTGGGAGCGGGAGGTGGTTCGCTCTGGACCTGACGGCTTTCGCGCATCCAGGCCGGGAGGAGGGGTTCGAGTTCGGCGGTGCTTTTCTTGACCGGTTCTTCGCCAGGGCGCAGGGTGGGAGGTAACGGCTCGGTGGCCGGGCGGGCCGGTGGCAGGAGGGCCCCACAGCGCTCGCAGAAGACGGCATCGATCGGGTTAGAGTGGGCGCACTGTGGGCAAATGATCTCGTCCATTATTTCCCTCCATAGGGGCGATCCATCGCCAGGAGGATGCGCAGGCCGGTTAATAGAGCACCCAGCGCAATACCGAGGAGCAAGCCGCGGGTGCCGGCGGTGACGAAGATATCTTGTATCCAGGGGGCGAGAAAATCACTGATGAAAGGAATGCTACCCCAGAGCATGGGAGCACTCGCCAGGAGAAAGAAGAAGGTCGAGAGGATGAAGAGGAAGGTCAGGAAGTCGAACCGCCGGCGTAGCAGGCGGGCGAGGGCATAGATCAGGGTGATTGCCAGTATGCCCAGCAACGAGGCTTCGATCGGGCGGATGATGCCCAGGAGAACCCAGGTGTGAACGACTGGAGATTGTGGGCCGAGGAGCAGGGTGAGGGTGAAAGTCCCTAAAGCGGCTAGGATGAGGACGAAACTATAAAGGACTTGAAGGCCTCCGGCGCGCAGGTTGCGCCAGTGTACGGCGAGGAGGTTATAGAATCCGACCAGGGCGGCCGTTGCGGCCAGGATGGCGCCCCAGCGGAGCAAGATGGTGCGCAATTGGATCAGCAGTGGTATGGGCAGGAAGCTACCCAGCAGTACAATGAGCGCGGCAAGCATGGCAAGGGCAGAAGCGATCACGCGCATCAGAACACTCCGAAGAATTTTAAGACGGGCAGGATAAGAAGCGCTAGGATCAGCATCCAGCGCAGGGCATCCTGAGCACTCAGGCTGGCCTGATTGGATGGGCCGGCGCCGAGGTAGGCCGCAGCAGCGAAAATCTCTTCGCCGAGGAGCGGATGAGGCGCAAGGGCAAAGAGGCCGGCCTGAGCGGTTAGATCATCCGATGCGGCGACGAAAAAGGCTTGGTTACGCTCGGCGGCTTCTCCCAGGAGGAGGGATTCGACGCCGAAATGGCCTAGAAAGATGTGGGTGGAGATGCGCTTTTCTTGAAGTAAAGGTAGCGTGGACGCAGCGTAGGCGAACGGGGAAAGGCCGCCCAAGCGGGCGACGAAGGGATGATAGAGCTCTTCGGCCAGGGCGGCACGATAGGCAGTACGGGTGGTATCCTGGCCCAAAATGACGAGGCCTCCTTCACCGGCAGTGATCAGGGGCGGACGATCGCCGACGGCGGTCTGTGCGGCGAGGTGATGCCACATGCCTAAGCTTGCCAACCCGGAAGCGGCTTGGAGGGTGAGCAGATTGCCGCGGCCGAGGGAGAGGTGGACTTGTTTCCCATCCTCTATCGAGAGATCCACAGCCCGGCGCAATGCCCGAAATGCAGGGATGAGACGGAAGCGAGGGGGAGATTTGCGCTGGACGAGGCTAAGGATCGGCAGGAGGAGTGCCACGAAGAGGATAATGAAAAGGGAAAGCAATGCCAGGGTCACGGAATCACTCCGAAGTTAGGAGGGAGGTGAACTCTTCCAGCACTTGAGGGTCTTCCAAAAGGGCCTGGAGAGGAGAAAGTGGCAAAAAGGGAGAGAAAAAGTGGATGCTTTGAGCGAAGAGTGGATGCAAGGGGCGCGTGGCTTCAAGCAGGAAGAGGGTGAAAGGCCCCAGACCCCGCTGACGCAGGAAATCAGCCCATTGTGGAAGGAGAGAGGCTTCCATATTCATGAGACACTATGCGTTAGTGATAAGAAGTATAGCACATTTTCAAACAAGCGGTCATAACATACTCATCTTGAAATGCTGAAAGAGGTGCAAAATGCATTCCCCAACGTTTACCAGGCGTTAACCGTCTGTCTTTCTGGTGTTAAGAGGCCGGAGGTATTTTCAGGTCAGATATCCTAAAAACGATTTCACTGCAAAGACCTGCACCTTACCAACAGAAAAGCCGGCATCTGTGCCGCTTTAAGGCCCGAACGTCTGTGCCAGAGCAGAAGCGAAGGGAAAAATGCTCCTTTCTCCGTTCCCTTATCGGCGATTTTCGCCCGCTTTCGACCCTTCCGCTGCTTCCCCAGATTGGCTTGCAGGTAACGGTGAATTCCTCGCACGTTGATTTCGGCGGCTGAAGTGCCGGCTTGATCATCCTAAGCAGCACACAAATTTCGAGTAGCTTAGCAACCAAATATCGCTTTTGCCGAAAATGGTGAAGCGCTTAATTTCACGTGTTATCACCTTGCCAAAACAGCAAAACAGTTGTATATTCATCAGGGGAATTCCCCCGAAACCTATTGAGAGGAGAAGATCTATGACCAAACGTTTCTCTCTGTTGTTTGCCTTTGTGGCAATGCTGGCGTTGATCTTGGCGGCCTGCGGCCCCGCGGCGACGCCTACACCGGTGACTGAGCCGACCAAAGCACCGGAACCGACCAAGGCACCC
Organism: Chloroflexota bacterium; assembly: GCA_037447295.1. Classification (GTDB taxonomy): domain Bacteria; phylum Chloroflexota; class Anaerolineae; order Anaerolineales; family Villigracilaceae; genus 630D-37. The sequence continues at coordinate 9,569 of JBBIGZ010000040.1, forward strand.
GAGCCAACTAAAGCGCCTTCGGCTCTTGGTACCCCTGAGAATCCGATCATCATGGGTCTGGCGCCTTCGGCAACCACTCAGGAATTGCAGACCGGTGGTGAGGCGATTGCCGCCAAGCTGAGCGAGATGACCGGCTATACCATCAAGGTCACCGTGCCAACTTCCTACGGTGCGTTGGTGGAGGCTATGGGCGCCGGTAATGCGCATATTGGCTGGCTGCCGCCGTTCGCCTATGTCGTTGCCCATGCCAAAGGGTACGCTGATGTAGGGTTGGTCGTGATCCGCTTCGGGTCTGATCATTACGGCGCTCAGTTCATCGCCAATGCAGCCCGTGGCTTCACTGCCTATTACGATCCGGCGACCGGCAAGAACACGGCCGATGCCAAGACTGCCCTGGCCCAGTTCGAGGGCAAGAAGCCGTGCTGGACTGACCCGCTCTCTTCCTCCGGTTACGTCATTCCGTTGGGTGTACTGAAGAACAACGGCATTAACGTGAAGGCCGGCGCCTGGGTGCAGGGGCATTCCACGGTAGTGAAGTCGCTCTATCTGAGCCCGAATGGTGAGATCTGTGATTTCGGCGCTACCTACATTGACGCTCGCTCCGGCGTGGCCAAGGACTTCCCGGATGTGAACGAGAAGGTGGTGATCATTTGGGCCACCGATCCGATCATCCCGAACGATAATGTCTCCTTTGCGGCCAGCGTCCCGCAGGAAGTGCGCGAGAAGATCACTCAGGCTTTGCTTGATCTTGCTCAGACCGAGGAGGGCAAGACCCTGCTTAAGAACGGTGGCTACGATATCGAGGGGCTGAGAGTGGTGGACGATACGTTCTATGATGAATTCCGCGTTTACCTCGAGGCCTCCGGCGTAGATGTCACCAGCCTGGTGAAGTAATTGAGAGTGATTTTCCGGGAGAGGGAGAACCCTGTTTCTCCCTCTCTTTTTTCGTTTGGTAAAGGAATTTCATCGCCGGGACGGTGGTTTTCCTTTTCGCCTGCTATCCCGTTGGTAAGCTGTGCATGAAATGCTCTCACCACTTCACAAAGAGAGACAATTCCTTTTGTGGGGTTGTGTGAGCATGGCATGTTAAAATCTGGTACGAGGAGTTTTCATGTTACGCGTAGAACACTTGACCAAGATCTATCCAAACGGCACGGTCGCGCTCAGAGATGTCAGCTTTGAGGTGGCGGATGGTGAATTCTTGGTGGTGATCGGGCTTTCGGGTTCGGGAAAATCCACCCTTTTGCGATGTATCAATCGCCTGATCGAGCCGACCGAGGGCAAAATCTACTGGAACGAAAAGGACATCACGGCGGCTTCACCAGCCGAATTGCGTGAGATCCGCCGCCACATCGGGATGATTTTCCAACATTTCAACCTGGTGAAGCGTTCCAAAGTCATCACCAACGTATTGGCTGGGCGGTTGGGATATGTCAACCCGTGGTTGAGCCTATTGGGAATTTGGCCGGCAGAAGAACGCAAACGGGCGCTGGCCGCCCTGGAGCGGGTGGGGATCGCCGACAAGGCCTACGAGCGCGCCGATGCCCTTTCCGGCGGTCAACAGCAACGGGTCGGGATTGCGCGTGCTCTGATGCAGGAACCGCGCCTGATCCTGGCGGATGAACCGGTCGCCAGCTTGGACCCGGTGCTGGCACATTCGATCCTGCAGTATCTTGAGCAATTGAACAAGGAAGGGGTGACGATCATTTGCTCCCTGCACTTCCTTGACCTGGTGCATCGCTATGCGACGCGGGTGATCGCGCTAAAAGAAGGTGTGAAGGTGTTTGAGGGCAAACCGGAGGAGATCGATCGCCAACGTTTCAAGGAAATCTACGGAGAAGAAGCGCAGGAAGTGCGAGCTGCTTCGTTGTGAGGACATATGGCGGCATGGAAATGGTGGCTCTCGATCTTTCTTCCCGGTGGCGGTCAGTTCCTCCTCGGTCGGCGCTACCGCGGTAGCGTGATCTTTCTCTCTCTGCTCCTGCTTTTCGGCATTGTCTTCTGGTATGGGCAAGCCGGTTGGCTGATTTCCCCGGCGCTGATCTGGTTATGGAATGTTTGGGATGCGTTTCACCTGAATCGGGGGGCACAAGGCACCTCTCTTGGCCTGCCATTGCTGGCGGGATTAGCAGTGCTATACGGCATCGGTTGGCAGGTGACGCAGATCGATCTCAGCGCTGCTGATATGAATCGAGCGCTGGAGATCGTGCGCCCGATGCTACGCCCGGACTTCATCCAGTCGCGACGCGAGCTTAACCAGATGTGGGTAGAGATACTTGTCCCGTGCAAGGAAAATCCTCCGAAAGCCTTTAATCAGATAGATGGGAAGACGGCTACAGCCATCCCCGATTGTGCCCGCGTCGGTGAAGTGGTGATCGTTTCGGCGCAGGGACTTTGGCCGGAAACCGATACCCAGATCTGGTGGCAAACTCCGATCGGCGATCCGAAGATGCTGGGGACGAATGAGGCCGAGATGCTCGTCCTGCGCACGGATGCAAACGGTGCGCTGACGGCCACCGTTCGAGTTCCCTCTACCGCTTTGGTTGCTGCACCCGATCCCACGCTGGCACTGCCGCATCGGGTATATTTCGATCAGTATCGGCAGATCGGCGGCTGGGAGCTCTCGTTCAACGGGCGCGAGGTGCTCAAAGGCGCCGGTGTGACCATTGCTATGGCACTGATGGCGACGGTGCTGGCGATGATCTTCGCCATTCCGATCTGCTTTTTGGCGGCGCGCAATCTAATGGGAGGTCACCCGATCACGTTTGCCATTTACGTCATCGTGCGCACGTTTTTGAACGTCTTGCGCTCGATTGAATCGCTGATCCTGGCGATCATTTTTGTCGTCATTGTCGGCTTAGGTCCGTTTGCCGGAGTGCTGGCGCTGGCCTTGCACTCGATTGCCGCTCTGGCCAAGCTCTATTCGGAAGTGATCGAGGGTATCGATCCCGGCCCGATCGAGGCGATCCGTGCCACGGGGGCGAATTGGGCACAGGTGGTGCGCTATGCAGTCATCCCGCAGATCGTGCCACCGTTCACTGCCTTTACGATATACCGTTGGGATATTAACGTGCGCTCTTCGACCATTATTGGCTTGGTCGGTGGAGGCGGGATCGGCTATCTACTGGTGGAATTGATCCGCATCAACGATATGCGCGGCGTGAGCGCGGTTTTCGTCACTATTGCCGTGATCGTCATCGCTTTGGATATTCTGAGCGCGCGCATTCGCGAGAGGTTGGTGTGAAATGCACGAACCACTGTCTCTTGGCCGTATCACCCGCAATGTTTTGCTGATCCTCGTACTTTCTCTGGCCCTTGGCGTTTCCTGGCGCGTGACGGAAATTGACCTCGGTCGCCTGATCCGTGATCTACCGAAAGGTGGTCCGTTGGTCCGTGCTTTCTTGACCCCGGATCTCTTCACCCGCGAGGTGGAGACTTCGATCATCGGCATTGATTTTCCCGTTCCCTGCGATTCAGCACCGGCGGCACTTCCTCCCACGACAGGGCCCAGGCTTTTGCCTTCGGTATCGTGTGCTGCGCCGGGTGAGACGTTTACTCTAGAGGGGAAGGAACTCCCTCCACAAAGCGAGATCCTCGTCCGCTGGCAATTGCCGGATGGTCGCACGCTGAATGCGCTGCGCGTTCGGACCGATGCGCGTGGGGAATTCAGTGCTCAGGTGCAGGCGCGTCCCATTTTGATTACCCAGAACGGCAGGCCGGCCCAGATCCAGACGGAGATCCGCCGGCCGGTGGGCATGCTGAAGCCCAGCCAAGCGCTAAAGGATGTGGTGCGCGAGATTTTTGTCACCATCTTCATGGCCTTGCTTTCTACCACCCTTGCTACGATCATCGCTGCGCCGCTGAGTTTCTTGGCAGCTTCCAACATTACCCGTCGGGGCTGTTTCGGCAGCGCGATCTATTATCTGAGTCGTTCGTTCTTCAACATCATCCGTTCGTATGATCCGTTGGTAATGGCGACGGTGTTCGCTTTCTGGCTGGGGTATGGCCCCTTTGCCGGTGTGCTGGCGCTCACGGTGGTGACGATTGCCTCGCTGGGCAAGCTCTTTTCCGAAGCGGTGGAAAGCATCGAAGCAGGGCCGATCGAGGCCCTTCAGGCGGCCGGTGCCAATCGGCTGCAGACCGTTCGCTATGCCGTCATCCCCCAGATCGTGCCCGATTTCATTTCGTTTATCATCTATCACTGGGATATCAACGTGCGCATTTCGACGATCATCGGTTATGTTGGTGGGGGTGGAATTGGGTTTTACCTGAGCCAGCGCATTAACGGTTTTGAATATAACCAGGCCGGCACGGCGCTGTGGGCGATCGTCATTGTGGTCTGGGCGATGGATTTCCTGAGTGCAGAGGTGCGTAAGCGGGTGACCTGAAATATGCCTTGCAATGGCCTCTTTTATGACGAACATCACTACCCTACACAGATGCGCATGTTATAATCTTTACAGCCCAACTTTCATTGTGTGAGGAGAGAACATGGCCTATAAGAACATTCAGGTGCCCCGCGAAGGGGAAAAGATCACCATTCGAGAGGGAAAACTACAGGTTCCCGATCATCCTATCTTGCCTTTCATCGAGGGAGATGGCACCGGGCGCGATATCTGGCGGGCTTCGGTGCGCGTTTTCGATGCGGCGGTGCAGAAAGCCTACGGCGGACGTCGCAAGGTGCATTGGATGGAAGTCTATGCCGGCGAAAAGGCCTTTAAGCTCTTCGGGACCTGGCTTCCAGAAGAGACGGTAGAGGCCTTTGCCGAATTCCTGGTCGGCATCAAAGGTCCTCTGACGACGCCCATCGGCGGCGGGATCCGTTCCTTGAACGTGGCACTGCGTAAGCAACTGGACCTGTACGTCTGTCAGCGTCCGGTACGCTACTTCCAGGGAGTGCCTTCCCCGGTTCGTCACCCCGAATACGTGGATATGGTGATCTTCCGCGAGAACACAGAGGATATTTATACCGGTATCGAATTCCAGAACGGTTCAGAAGAGGCTGAGCGTTTCCGCCAACTGCTTAAGGAGCACTTCCCGAAAGAATATGCCAAAATCCGCTTCCCGGAGACGGCCGGCTTCGGTGTGAAACCGGTTTCGGTGGAGGGGACGGAGCGTCTGGTCCGTGCTGCGATCCGCTGGGCGTTGGCGAATAAGCGCCGCAGCGTGACGTTGGTGCACAAAGGCAACATCATGAAGTTCACCGAAGGCGCGTTCCGCGATTGGGGCTATGCTCTGGCGAAGCGCGAATTTCGCGATCAGATCGTCACCGAGCGCGAATCCTGGATTTTGGGCAATAAAGAGAGCAACCCGGCACTGAGCGTGGAAGAGAACGCCCGCATGATCGAACCGGGCTTCGATATGATGTCCCCGGAGCAGCAACAGGCGGTCATTCGAGAGGTTGAAGCAGGGTTGGCGCTCTGGCCGACCCACGGGGATGGCAAGTGGAAGAGCAAGTTGCTGATCAAGGATACCATTGCCGATGTCACCCTGCAGCATGTGCTCACCCGCCCGCGCGATTTCGATGTCATCGCCACGCTCAATTTGAACGGCGACTATCTCTCCGATGCCCTGGCCGCTCAGGTGGGCGGTATTGGAATTGCCCCGGGCGCCAATATCAACTACGATACCGGCCATGCCGTCTTCGAGGCCACCCACGGCACCGCGCCCAAATATGCCGATCTGGATAAGGTCAATCCCGGCTCGGTGATCCTTTCCGGTGAGATGATGTTCCGCTATATGGGCTGGCACGAAGCGGCGGATCTGATTATTAAGGGGATGGAAGGTGCCATCGCCGCCCGGACAGTGACCTACGACTTCGCCCGCCTGATGGAAGGCGCTAAAGAAGTAAAATGCTCCGAATTCGCTACGGCGGTTATCGAGCATATGGACGATAAGTAAGGGAGGTAGGGATTTCTACCTCCTTTTTGTACATTGCATTCCAAAGGAGGTCTCATGTCTTCTTTGAAAACATCTTTTTCCGGGTATGTGCGCTATAAGGGGCGAGCCGGACATTGGGCTTTTCTGCTCCATCGCATCACCGGCCTGGGGACGTTGCTCTTCCTAACCATTCACATTGTGGATACGGCATTTGTCTATTTTGCCCCACAGCTCTACGAACATGCCATTGCTCTCTACCGTAATCCCATCTTCATGCTCGGGGAGATCTTTCTCGTCTTTTCGCTGACCTACCACGGTGTGAATGGCCTGCGCATCACCATCTTCGACCTGTGGAAACCCGAATGGTGGGATATTCACGACGAGCGCAAGTCGGTGATGATTACCCTGATCGTCTCGATCATCCTTTGGCTGCCGGCGGCGGCGATCATGGGCTATAACCTGCTCAAACACGGTTTTGGTTTCTTTGGTGGTTAACCTTCGGAGGAAACGATGAGCGCACAGCGAACGGTTAAGATCAAGCCCAACTACGAGGTCATCGCTTGGAAATGGATGCGTTATACGGCCATCGTTTTGATTCCGTTGGCCTGGTTTCACATGATCCTCCAGGATGTGCTCGTAGGGGTACACAGGATTGACCTGAATTATGTCCAGATGCGTTGGGCATTCTGGGGATGGCGCGTCTACGATTTCTTCCTGCTAGCCTTTGCCTTTGCCCATGGAGTAAACGGGCTGCGCCAAGTATTGCTAGATTACGTGCATAGCGATCGTGGACGGGCGATTCTCTCCTGGGGGTTGCTCTTCTTTTGGATCATTATCTCATTGATCGGTGCCATTGCCATTATCGGCGGGGTGCGCATCCCTTCAGCATAGGGAGGTAGGATATGACACAAATTCACCAATATGAAGTAGTAGTCGTCGGTGCAGGCGGCGCCGGGTTGATGGCCGGTCTCTACGCTTCACGCGGTGCTAAAACGGCGGTTATTAGCAAACTCTACCCGACCCGTTCCCACACCGGCGCAGCCCAAGGTGGGATCGGCGCGGCATTGGGCAATCTGGAAGAAGATCATCCCGAGTGGCACACTTACGATACCGTCAAAGGTTCTGACTATTTGGGTGATCAGGATGCCATTGAATTCATGTGCAACGAGGCGCCGGGGATCGTTTATGAGTTGGAACACATGGGTCTGCCTTTTGACCGCACTCCCGACGGGCGCATCATGCAGCGTCCTTTCGGCGGACACACCAACAACATCACCGGCAAGCCGGTGCGTCGCGCCTGCCACGCAGCCGATCGCACGGGGCACATGATCTTGCAAACGCTTTATCAGCAGTGCATTAAGAACAATGTCACCTTCTTCGATGAATTCCAGGTTGTAGATCTGATCATGGTCAATGGACAGGCCGCGGGAGTGGTGGCCGTGGAGTTGGCCACCGGCGAGCTACATGTCTTCCACGCTAAAGCGGTGATCTTCGCCACCGGCGGTCACGGACGCATCTGGGAAGTCACCTCGAACGCCTATTCCTTCACCGGCGATGGCCCGGCCATGGTCTTGCGGCGCGGCCTGCCGTTGGAGGATATGGAGTTCTTCCAATTCCATCCCACCGGCATTTATAAACTGGGCATCTTGATCACCGAAGGCGTGCGCGGGGAAGGTGGAGTGCTGATCAACGGCCTGGGCGAGCGCTTCATGGAAAAATATGCCCCGAAGGTGAAAGACCTGGCCTCGCGCGATGTGGTCAGCCGGGCCATTTATCTTGAAATCCGCGAAGGCCGCGGCGTGAACGGCAAGAACTATGTCTACCTAGATGTGCGCCCGGAGACGGTGAACAAATACGCCGAACTGGACGGACATACCAACCCAGATGGGACTCCTTACCGCGTCACAGCCGAGCAAATCCTGAGCAAACTGCCGGATATCATTGACTTCTGCCGCACTTACTTGGGGGTCGATCCCGTGACACAGCCGATGCCTATTCAACCGACGGCGCACTATGCCATGGGCGGCATTCCGACCACGATGTACGGCGAAGTGATCTCCGACGCGCAGAATACGATTGTGCCTGGCCTATATGCCGCGGGTGAATGCGCTTGTGTCTCCGTGCACGGTGCCAATCGTCTGGGGACGAACTCTCTGCTGGATATAGTGGTCTTTGGCAAGCAGGCCGGCCTGCGGGCTGCCGAATTCGCCAAAGGCGCCTCTTTCCAACCCCTGCCGGATGACCCAGCGGCCTATGCCCGTGAGCAGCTAGAGCGCTTCCGCACGGCCGATGGAAGCGAAAACGCCTTCCACATTGCCCAGGAAATGCGTCATGAGATGTTCGAAAACATGGGCGTCTTTCGTACCGAGGAAGGGATGACGCATGCCTTGAACAAGATCCGCGAACTGAAAGAGCGCATGCGCCACGTGCGGGTAACGGATACCGGCAAGGTCTTCAACATGGAACTGATGAATGCCTGGGAACTGAGCAACCTGCTTGACTTGGCGGAGGTCACCACTATCTCGGCGCTGGCGCGCAAGGAAAGCCGCGGGGCCCATGCCCGCGAAGATTATCCCAAGCGCGATGACCAGAACTGGCTCAAACATACCCTGATCTGGATAGACGAGAAAGGCGAAACCCGTCTAGATTACAAGCCGGTGGTGATCACCAAATATCAGCCCAAGGAGCGCACCTATTAGGAGGTAACTATGCTTGTCACCCTTAAAATCCTGCGCTATAACCCTGAGAAAGATACCCAACCCTCCTATCAGACTTACCAGGTAGAGGCCGAGCCGACCGACCGCGTGCTGGACTTGCTCGAAAAGGTCAAAGGCGAACAGGATGGGACCTTGAGCTTCCGCCGCTCCTGCGGCCATGGCATCTGCGGTTCGGACGCCATGCGCATCAACGGCATGAACCGCCTGGCCTGCAAGACGCTGGTGCGCGATGTGGGCGAGCAGATCACCGTCGAGCCGATCCTAGGCCTGCCGACGATCAAAGACCTGATCGTTGACATGAAGCCTTTCTTCGATCACTATCGCCGCGTGATGCCCTACTTCATCTCGGATAAACCGATTCCGGAAGATGGGCGCGAGCGCTTACAAAGCCCGGAAGAACGCCTGCGCTTCGACGATACGACCAAGTGCATTCTCTGCGCTTGTTGCACCACGTCCTGCCCCTCCTTCTGGGCCAACGATCAGTACTACGGCCCGGCAGCGATCGTCAATGCGCACCGCTTCATCTTCGATTCGCGCGATACCGCGACTGCCGAACGCCTGCAAATCCTGGCCGATGAAATGGGCGTCTGGCGCTGTCGCACAGCCTTCAACTGCACCGAGGCCTGCCCGCGCGAGATCAAGATCACCAAGGCTATCGCCGAGGTCAAGCAAGCTATCCTGAGCGGAAAGGTTTAGCCCTATTTCTCACTGCCCGATCAGGCTCTGATAGAACGTTTACTCATCTCTTGCGTTTTTCTAACGCGTTTCATCTATAGTAGGAAGCGAACGTGGTTAGAAAAACATCCTTTCGAAAGGAGGTGAGTGAGTATGACCAACCTGATTCGGTGGGAACCCTTCCGCGAGATGCTGACCTTGCGTGAGATGATGGATCGCATGATCGATGAGGTCTTCGAGCGCCCATTCCCTTCGGTGTTCACCGGGCAGGTGCCGGCGATCGATATGTATCAGACCGATAATGAAGTGGTTGTCAAAGCGGCGTTGCCCGGCGTGAAGGCCGATGATGTACAGATCAGCGTCACCGGGGACGTGCTGACCATCAAAGGCGAGATCAAGCAGGAAGAGGAACAGAAGGGTCGCAGCTACCACATCCGCGAACATCGCTGGGGCGCCTTTGAACGCAACATCATCCTGCCCACGACGGTGGTTGCGGATAAGGCCAAGGCTGAATTCGAGAACGGTATCCTAACCATCACCTTGCCCAAGACCGAAGAGGTGCGCCCGAAGACGATCACCGTCAAGGCTAAATAATCCCAGGGTCATATTCGAATGCGGAGCCGCGGTCACTCCGCGGCTTTCGCCACTTAAAATTGCCAGAGGCCGTTTCTGCTGAAGATTCCACTGCAAAAACCATGTCTGCTACACGGGTTCGATTCAAAGGACACGGGCATTCAGCGCAATTATGCGATTTATACGGCTTGCTTGCCTGTCATTTTATATAAGCCACTCCGGGCACAGCAGAGGAAAAGATCCCTGCCACAATTCAAGATATCGCATATTGGCTAATTCTCGGTATTGTAGTAATCGCTGGAGATGGATTTTTCTAGAACACGCAAGCCTACTTTGATGTTCACTTAAATTGGTTTGGTTCGAGGATCTTGAAGATGGTTGCGTTATACTTTGGGTTGTGATATGAGCAATTTGCCTAAAGCGAAGTATTGGCCAATCGCGCTATCAATTGCAACGGCGCAAAGCGCGGCAAAGTGACGGAACTGGTCATAACGAATTATGCGGTTGACGGGGCAACTCATCATGAGCAAGGTGCTCAGTGCCCCATTCTCAATCGATAGCGTTTAGAGTGGCAGCCCAACACAGCATCTGGCTGTTCCCTTCGATGGCTGCGCGCACTTTGCGGGCGGCTGATGCCGGTGCCGTTGGGCGCTTGTAGAAACGTTAGGATGGATTTTCGGCTGAGGCTGCCGAGCGGCGCGGCTGGAAATGAGGCATTGCCTGCAAGGGTGACTTTGGCGTAGAGCGCCTACTGTGGGTGGCGGCGCAGTCTTTAGGCGGGTTGGCCTGTGGTTCGAGGTGTCCGACCTGGGGTGGCCTTGCCCGGCAAGGTGGTGGCAGGGCAGGGTTGGCGGGCTTAGGGTAAACGCATCTAAATTTGTATCTGAAAATTTTTTCAGGAGGACGTATGCCATTGTTCAACTTTTTCAGAAAACCATCGAAAAAAGAAGCCCCCGCTCAATCTCGGGGAGTAGATCAAGATCTCATCTCGCCTGAAATGCAGAAGAAACGTTATGAGGCGGCAATGGAATTTCTCAAAGAACTTCAAGAGAAAATTCCACTGGTGAATGGCAGACCCCATGCAGGGACAGTTCTATCCATTGCAGCACGACTTGCCGGCACGAACCTATATCGTGCAATCAACTCTAAACTGGATGTTCCGGCGGGGACAGTTGTACTTTCAGAAGAAATCAATCAAGCTTGGCCTAAGCTAATGAATTTGTTCGCTTTTTACTGCAAACAGAATGGAATAGATATTCTGTCAAGGCCTTTGGTTACCGAAATCCCTGAAGAAGATCAACCGTTGATGACCTTGGAACAGGTCCTGTTAGAATATCAAGACCAATACGATGCGATCATGAAAAGACATGGTCTTGATTATTTGAATGCAGCTTATGCCGGAGTGATAGTTGCTTCCATCGTCTTTCAATATCACTGCTTCAAGGCTAAAGACATTGACCCCTATGTGGCCGCCAGAATCGTTGGCATGGGATTTGTCGAAGGTGCAAAAACAGCACCGCCGCCCTTGGGCTCTCCCAATATCAATCCTTTGCCCAGAGAGAACTAGGTCCTCTTGTGTTAGGCAAAGATGAAGTTGTTGCCAGAGAGGCTCGCGAAAAGGTGGGGCTTTTATCCAACCTACAGCGGAAGCTATAACTATGCAGAAAATGACATTGGACAGTCCCTACAGCCTTGACAAGAACATTACCATCGGCTATATTCTAGATACCCCCCCACCTGGGGGGGGTAGGAGCGAGTAGGTGAAACACGAGGACACACTGCGACGACTGAAGACGATCGAAGGACATCTTCGAGGCATCATCCGTATGGTACAGGAAGATGCCTATTGTATTGATATTATCCGCCAAATTCAGGCGGTAGAAGCGGCCTTGAATAAGGTGAGCACGCAAATTCTTGAAGAACATTTGCGTACCTGTGTGATCACTGCCATTCGCAGCGAGGATGAGCAGGAACGCGAACGCGTGATGCGCGAAATCACCGAAGTGTTCGATATGTCTACAAAAGTCTAAAGAGGCAAAATGAGCGATGCTTGTTGTGTGATCCCTACCTCCGTGGAGGGGCGGGCTGCCTGCCCCTTGAATGGAAAAGTCGGACGGAGAGTAGAGACACAAACGGTCAAGGCCCTGTTGCGCTTGCCGCTTAACGTGTTGCGGGATGTTGAATATCGCTTCTGTTCCGATCCCGCGTGCCCGGTTGTGTACTATAGCGTCGACGGTGCACAAACGTTCACCGAAGCCGATCTACGTGAGCGGGTCTTTCAGAAACATCCCGAGGACGTAGAGGTCTTAGTGTGTTATTGTTTCCAGTATACCGTCGGAGAGGTGCGCACCCGCGGCGCAAGGATTGTTGACGAGATCACCCAAGGTGTACAAGCGGGTCAGTGCGCTTGTGATATCCGCAATCCTCAGGGGAGTTGCTGCCTGGGTAATGTCCGTTCGCTTTTATCCGATTCCAAATCCAAACTTTCGGAGGTGTAGCATGACTACCGTTACTTACAAAATCCCTTCCATTCACTGCCATCATTGCACCCACACCATTCAGAGCGAGCTCTCGGAGCTGGCCGGTGTGCGAGAGGTGAAGGCCGATCTGGCCACGCGTCAGGTCACTGTGACCTTCGATGCGCCGGCCACGGAAGAGAAGATCAAGGCCTTACTGGCCGAGATCAACTACCCGGTCGCTGAATAAACTCCAAGCCGAGGACGTATGAGCGAATCTCCGACCCGGCAGGTGATCCTCCCGATCACCGGCATGACCTGTGCCAATTGCGTTGCCACGGTGGAACGCAACCTGAAAAAAGTAGATGGGGTAACCCAGGTGGTGGTCAACCTTTCTTCCGAGCGTGCCACCGTTGAATTCGATCCGCTGCGCGCCGGCCTGCCCGATTTGATCGCTCGCGTTGAGCGGGCCGGCTACGGCGTGGCAATCGGCGAGGCCGAGCTCATGCTGCGGCGTTTGGCCGATGATAATGATGCGCGCCGCTTGGAAAAGGCTTTGCGCAAGTTGGAAGGTGTGATGGAGGTGCAGGTCTCTATTGCCACGGAGAAAGCGCGTATCCGTTATATTCCCACACTCGTTTCCCAGGCAGAAATTCGCCGCGCTATTACTGCCGCAGGCTTCGAGGCGCTGGAGCTCGGTGGCGAGGCCGAAGATGTGGAGGCCCAGGCACGGGAGCGCGAAATTGCCGAACAGCGTCGCCTGCTCGTGATCGGCCTGATCTTTACCGTGCCCCTTTTCATCTTCTCCATGGCGCGCGATTTTAACCTTTTGGGAATGTGGGCACATGCACCCTGGGTGCATTACGTTATGTGGGCTCTCGCTACCCCGGTTCAGTTCTACGTCGGATGGCACTATTACGTCGGTGGTTATAAGGCCCTGCGCAATGGCTCGGCGAACATGGATGTGCTCATCGCCATGGGTTCTTCCATCGCCTACTTGTATTCTGCCGTTGTCACGCTTGGCCTGCTCAAAGGGCATGTTTATTTTGAAACTGCCGCTGTGATCGTCACCCTCATCCGACTGGGCAAATACCTTGAAGCGCGCGCCAAAGGGCGCACCAGCGAGGCGATTAAGAAGCTGATGAGCCTACGGGCAAAGACTGCCCGCCTGATACGCAATGATCAGGAAATCGAAGTGCCGGTGGAGGAGGTGCAGGTTGGGGATATCGTCTTGGTGCGACCGGGTGAAAAAATCCCGGTCGATGGCGTTGTTATCGAAGGTCGCAGCACCGTTGACGAATCCATGCTCACGGGCGAATCACTCCCCGTCGAAAAAGGCCCTGGCGATGCCGTGATCGGCGCCACGCTGAACAAGCAGGGCTTCCTGCGCTTTGAAGCCACCAAGGTCGGCAAAGAGACGGCGCTGGCGCAGATCATTCGCCTGGTAGAAGAGGCCCAAGGGAGCAAAGCACCGATCCAAAAACTGGCCGATCAGGTCTCGGCGATCTTTGTCCCCGTCGTCATTCTGATCGCTCTCCTCACCTTCCTAGCCTGGTATTTCTTCGGCGCCCCTGGCGATCTGACACGCGCGCTGATCAACATGGTCGCCGTCCTGGTGATCGCCTGTCCTTGTGCCCTAGGCCTGGCAACGCCCACCGCCGTAATGGTCGGAACGGGCAAGGGCGCCGAGATGGGCATCCTCTTCCGCAGTAGCGAAGCCCTGGAGCGGCTGGGGCGGGTGAACGTAGTGATTTTGGACAAAACGGGTACCATCACCCAGGGCCAACCACAGGTCACCGACGTAGTGGCGCTGGATTCCTGGGATGAAGAGACCGTGCTCCGCCTGGCCGCCGCGGTGGAAAAGGGTAGTGAACACCCTCTTGGCGAGGCCATCTGGGCCGAGGCCACGCGTCGTGGCTGGACCTTGGACGAGATCGCCGCGTTTCAGGCTTTTGCTGGGGAAGGGGTTCAGGCCGAAGTGAACGGCCATTGGGTCGCCATAGGCAATGCGCGCTTGATGCAGCGGCTGGGCGTTGACCCCTTGGTGGCGCAGCCGGTGGTTGAACGGTTGCAATCGGAGGCCAAAACGGCCATGCTAGTAGCCATCGGCGAGCATCTGGCTGGCGTGATTGCCGTTGCCGATACGCTCAAAGAGGGCTCGCAGGAGGCCATTCAGGAAATGCACCGTATGGGCTTGCGCGTGATCATGCTCACCGGCGATAACCCGCACACTGCCCGCGCCATTGCCCACAAGGTCGATGTGGAGGAAGTGCTGGCAGAGGTACTGCCGGAGGGAAAGTCCGGTGAGGTCAAAAAACTGCAGGAGCAAGGGAGTATCGTGGCGATGGTCGGGGATGGGGTCAACGATGCGCCGGCATTGGCCCAAGCAGATGTTGGGATCGCCATTGGCAGCGGCACGGATGTGGCCATGGCCACCGCCCCGGTGACGCTGATCAGCGGCGATCTGCGCGGCGTGCCGCGTGCCATTCGCCTTTCGCGACGCACCTTGAACACCATTCGGCAGAACCTATTCTGGGCGTTCTTCTATAACGTCATCCTGATCCCGGCTGCAGCCTTGGGCTATCTCAATCCCATCCTGGCCGCCGCAGCCATGTCGTTCAGCAGCGTCTTCGTCGTCAGCAATAGCCTGCGCTTGCGCCGTGCCCGGATCGAGAGCGTCGGCCGTGGGTGGTAGACCCGTAGATCAGGCTGCTGCCGCCGAATTGGCCGATGAGCTGAAAATTTTGCGATCCGCAATCCGTGAAGAGCACGCACAGATTGGGCAGGAAACGCTCCTGCCGAATTTTCTTTCCTCGGCATTGTTGCAAAAGGAGTGGAAGGGAGTCTTCCCCTTGAGAGCAGGTGCTACAAGAAGTATGCTTGGACAAACTAAGTCGGACAAAAACGATGGAACAATTCGCCAATTGTAGATTTCTATCTAGATCCAGGCGGTTCAGATTGTCTAAAGTTAAATTATTTAAAATAAGCGAAACATAGTCAAGATTAGCAAGACATGGAATGGAATTCATGCCCACCTGCTATAGCCGCTTTACCTACAAGCTCATATAACTGTTTGTGACCATCCCTTTGAAGTGCTAACTATTTGGTAGGGAAACTACCAGTGCTTTTGAGTTTGATGTATAGGCCAGGAGTATGGGTTGGGGTTATGTTGGGATTGTGGTGTTGGAATTGGTCCCATCAAGACCACTTCCGGGAGTGCAACAGCTTATCTGGTATTGGTTGGAGTTGGGGGGATTGACACAATAGCGTATCTGACCGCAGTAGTTGGTTTGAGAGCAGCCGGCGTAGGCG
>JBBIGZ010000041.1:0-24937 GCA_037447295.1 Chloroflexota bacterium
TCTCCTCGTCTACGCTGATGGCAAGGTCATGCTCACCAGCTGCAAAGGCCGCGAAGTGCGCTTCGATCTTTCCCCGGAGCAACTGCAGCAGATGTACCGCTGGCTGGATACCTTCGCCTCCTTCGAGTTTCACCACGCCGACCCGCCCAACGTCGCCGACGGGGTGACAGTCAGTTGGACCTTCAACGGGCGCGGCACACAGCCGGTCGACGCGGCGACACAAGAGCAAATGCAAGAGTTTCTCGGCTCTCTGATGAGCGCGCTCTATCGCCCTTGAGCAGGAAGTTCCGTCGTGGCTCATGACCTCTTTTCTGCGGGATTACCTCACCGGGGATCCGCGCAACGGTTAATTTCCGCCATTCCGTCAACGTCCCCATCCTTCGACTATCCTCCTCAGCCCGCGCAAAAAACGCCGCGTTCCCCGGAGAACGCGGTGCTCCGCCGAAGAAACGCGAGCGTTTGTCTTAATCCCACTTTCGCTCATCGCGGATCAGCGGGGCATCGGCCGGTAGTTCCTCTGCCGGCACGAACTCGACCTCCAGGCTGAACTTGAGCGCTTCGCGCGCCGCTTGAGCCATCTGCGCGGCGAAGTTTTCCCGATCGGCTACCGCTTCCTGAAGCACCAAGCGCAAGGTGAGATGATCGCGGTGCTCGTGACGGGTGATCAGCGCTTGGGCGCGGGCGACTTGCGGGAAACGCTGCAGGAATTCGTTCAATTGGCGCGGGTGCAGGAACATGCCGCGCACCTTGACCGCATCCCCCACACGTCCATGCCAGCCCATCAGGCGCGGCGTCCCACGTCCGCAGGAACAGGGCTCCGGGTTCAACCACGAGAGATCGCCAGTGCCGAAGCGCACCAAGGCATAATAAGGGTTCTGCAGCGTGACGACGATTTCCCCCACCTCGCCAGGCGGCAAGGGTTGGCCGCTATTGATGTCACAAACCTGAATCCAGGCATCTTCCGGCACATGCCAGCCGTTTTCCACCTCACACTCGTAGCCCAAATTGCCGCATTCGGCCGTGCCATACCCCTGACGCGCCACCTTGACGCCGTGATCATGCAACCAGGCGCGCAGGGAGGGCGGTAACGGCTCGGCGGTAAAAAAGGCTTTCTCAATATGGTGTTGCAACCCGAGCGATTCCACCTTTTCGAGCAGAGCTTTCAAATATGAGGGCAAGCCAACATAGGCGTTTACCTTCAGATCGGCGATCAGGCGTGCCTGTTGCTCCTGATTGCCCACCCCGCCGGGAATCACGGTACAGCCAAGGGCAAATAGCCCCTCTTCAAACATAGCGCCAGCCGGCGTCAGGTGATAACCGAAGCAATTCAAGACGAGATCGCCTGGCCCGAAACCGGCCGCAGCCAAGGCCGGGGCCCAGCGCCAGTAATCCGGCTGCCGCGGCTCCGGGTCATAAATGGGACCCGGTGACTGGAACACGCGTCGGAGCGCAGACAGCTCACAAGCAAGGAACCCGCCAAAGGGCGGCTGCGCCGCCTGTATATCCACCAAATGATCCTTGCGAATGACCGGGAGAGCGTTCAAGTCTTCTAACGAGCGGATCTGCGCGGCTTCCAAACCCGCGGCCTGCAAGCGGGCAGCAAAACCGGGCGCATGCTCCGCCAAGTGCGTAATCCATTCACGAAATTCCATTTTGCCCTCAGCTCAGCCAGCGTTTGCGGCGCTTGTAATGCTTGACTTCGCGGTAGGATTTGCGTTGCCCCACCTCGCTCAGCCCCAGGTAGAATTCACGCACATCGGCATTCTCGCGCAGATCGGCCGGGTAACCTTCCAGAACGATGCGACCATTCTCCATGATATAGGCATAATCGGCGATCTGCAGCGCCAGGTTTGCGTTTTGCTCCACCAGCAGAACGGTCGTGCCCTGTTCTTGATTGATGCGCTGGATGATGTGGAAAATTTCGGCCACCAGAAGTGGCGCCAGGCCTAGAGAAGGTTCATCCAGCATCATCAATTTTGGCTGCGCCATCAAGGCACGCCCGATGGCGAGCATTTGCTGCTCCCCGCCGGAAAGATAGCCGGCACGTTGATTGCGGCGCTCCTTCAGGCGCGGGAAATAGTGATAGACCATTTCCAGCTCACGGTTCAGGTTCAGGCCGCGACGCGTGTAGCCTCCGGCCAGCAGGTTCTCTTCAGCAGTCAAATGCTCAAAGACGCGCCGCCCTTCCATTACCTGGAAAATGCCCATGCGCACGATCTCGGCCGCATCTCGATGGTGAATCGTCTCTCCCATGAACTCGATGCTTCCATCGGTGACTTCACCGTTATCCGGCTTGAGCAGGCCGGAAATGGCCTTGAGGGTGGTGGATTTGCCGGCACCGTTCGAGCCGAGCAGGGCAACGATCTTCCCCTGCGGCACCTGCAAGGACATCCCTTTGAGCACCAGGATCACCTTGTTGTAGATTACTTCGACGTTATTCAGGATTAGCATAGCACTCCTTCAAAAACAGGAGTCGGGAGAGGGAGTGGAGAGCCCCCTCTCCCGGTGGGAAAGTTACTGCTGAGCGGAAATGAAGTCGCTGAGCTGTACCCACTTGCCATTTTCGACTTTGAACATGCGCAGCGCTTTATTGCCGCCGTGATCGGTGAGGGTAAAAGTGATCGGCGCGGTCATGCCACCGGTCTCGAAGTTTTGGATGCTCTCCAGCGCAGCGCGGATGTTTTCTCCAGTCACCGGCTTGCCCTGCTGAATGACACGGCGGATGCCCTCAGTCATCACCGCCATCGTCCACCAGCCCTGGGCATAGTGCAACCCTTTCTCCTCCAGGCTAGAACCTTTGGATTTGAGCCACTCATCGGCGTCTTTGTGACCCGGCACCGGTGAGGTCGGCGGAGTAAACGGGATGGCACCTACCACGCCTTCTGCGGCCGGCCCGGCTAGCTTGATTAAGATCTCATCGGCGCACCAGTTGAGCAGGATGAACTGCATCTTGTCCTTCAATCCCTGGTTGGTCGCATCCTTCAAAAGGACGGCCGCCGGGCTGGAAACCGTATGCACTATAACGTAGTTGGCGCCGAATTGTTGAATCTGCGCCAGTTCAGCCACGTAGTCGGTGGCGCCGCGCGGCATGGCTAGGCTGGTGAACGCCACGCCATTGGCCTCGGCAAAGGCTTTGGCATCGGCCACAGGCGATTGACCGAAGGGGCTATCGTGGTGGATCAGGGCCACTTTGGGTTTATCACTGTTCCCTTTGGCCGCCCAATCTTGCATCGCCCAACGGAGGGCAATGATCGCCTGATCCGAATAGGTGGTGCCGATCAAGAAGTTGTATGGCGCTTCGTCGATCTTGGTCAGCGCTGCGGAATACGAAGCGGACATGAAGGGGATCTTATCTTCAGCGATCTTGGGGCGCAACGCTTCCGTATCCCCGGTGCCCCAACCCATGAAGGCGACCACGCCTTCACCGACGAATTGAGTGTACAGTTGTTCGGCCTGGTCAACCTTGTAGGCATAATCGGCTGAGATCAGCTCAATCGGATGGCCTTCCACTCCGCCCTTGCTGTTCAACCACTCGACGAAGCCTTTCACACCCTCCGAATATGGTGTGCCCACATCGGCAGTAGGACCGGTTAGGTCAAAAATGGCCCCCACCTTGATAGGCTCTTTTGGCTTTGGGGTTTCTGTAGGCACAGCGGGTGCCTGAGTCACAGCAGGAGCTTGAGTCACAGCAGGAGCCTGAGTTTGGACCGGCGGCAGTGGGGTAGGAGTGGTTCTCGGGCCGCAAGCGCTGAGTGCCAGGACCATTACAAGTAACAATCCAACGAGCAATTTGATGCGAGACATGTCTTCCTCCTTATTAGTTGCAAGATTTTTTCGATTGACAACATATACAGATAGCAAACTGACCTGCGAAGCACACCTCCTTTCCGGCTTCAGTAACTGAAAGGCCACAATCGGAAATAGTCTTTGATATCTTTCCAGATTTTGTTCAACCCCTCCGGTTCAAAAATCAGGAACAGGATGATCACCACTCCAAAGACAGCCAGTTGAATAAAAGGCAAGAGACCTTCGATGGCAGGAAAAGAATCTTTTACAACTCGTCCTAAATTGGTGATGATGGCCGGGAGCAAAGTCATAAAGGCCGCGCCAAGGTAAGAGCCGGTCACCGAACCTAGACCACCGATGATGATCATCGCCAGATAGGTGACCGAAACATCCATGGTGAAGCGTTCCCAGGTAACAATTGTCCGATAGTGGGCCAGCAATGCCCCTGCGAGCCCAACAATGAAAGAAGAAATGGCAAAAGCGAGCAGTTTGTACTTGAAGAGATCGATCCCCATCACCGATGCGGCAATATCCTGATCACGGATGGCAACAAAAGCACGCCCATAGTGAGTGCGGAAGAGGTTGACGGTCAAGATTGTAATAAGCACTGCAATGCCCCAGATGACCCAGTAGAAATTGAAATCGGTATTCATCTTTATCCCGAAGAGTTTAGGGCTAGGGACAACTAGCGCTTCCACCCCGCCGGTCACAGCACTCCAATGGGTTACCACCCACAGGATGATCACTTGCGCTGCCAAGGTAGCGATCGCCAGGTAAAGGCCTTTCAAGCGCAAGGAGGGAACCCCAAAAATGGCCCCTACTGCGGCGGTAAAAAGCGCCGCGATAGGAATTGAAGCCCACCAGGGAACTCCATAACGTGCCGTCAGGATACCGGCGGTGTAGGCCCCGACCGCCATAAACCCACCCTGTCCCAAGCTGATCTGGCCGGTATACCCTACCAGGATATTCAAACCGATGGCGCCGATCACGGCTATCCCCAATTGATTGGCCAGGTTAAGAAAATAGCGATTAGCAAAAAATGGGAAGCCTAAGAGTAACAGGATCAGGATGATCAAACGGATGCGTTGCGCCGGCGCCTTGCGCAGCGCCATATCCTGTTCGTAGGTAGTGTAATAAATACCAGAAATCATAGTTCCTCCGCCTTAGACGCGCTCAATGATCTCTTGACCAAATAGGCCATAGGGGCGCACCATCAGGATGATGATCAGCACGATAAAGGGGAGCACCTGATTCAACCCCTGACCGATGTAGCCACCGGTATAGGTTTCCAGCAAGCCAATGATGACGCCACCTAAAATCGCGCCGGGGATCGAGTCTAAGCCTCCTAGGATGACCACCGGGAAGACGCGCAAGCCGAAATTGGCCAGCTCTGGCCCCACGCCGACGATATTGGCGACCAGTGCCCCGCCGATGGCGGCACTGGCGGCGGCGATTGCCCAAGCCCAAGCAAAGATGTGGCTGACGCTGATGCCCATGCTCAACGCCGCAGTCTGATCGTCGGCTACAGCGCGCATGGCAATTCCCTCCTTTGATTTGCGGAAGAAGAGCGAAAAGAGCACCAACATCACCACGGCGATCGCAATCGCCCACAAGCGATCGGCACCGATCTTGGCTCCCAGGATAGTTATTGGCTCAGTCGGAATGAAGGCCGGAAAAGCCCGTGGTAGGTTGCCCCAAATGGCGCTGACGACTGCCCTTAGCAGGCTGCTCAGGCCGATCGTCACCATGATGATCGAGATGATCGGCTCTCCGATCATCGGTCGCAAGATCAAGCGCTCGATCAGCACGCCCACCAGTACTGCGATCAAGAGGGTAATAAACATGCCCAAGGTCCAGTGCAAGCCGACTTGCACTACCATGCCGTAGATCAGATAGGCACCGATGAGCAAAAACTCCCCCTGAGCAAAATTGATAACATCGCTCGATTTGTAGATCAGGACAAAGCCTAAGGCCGCCAGAGCTAAAATCGCTCCGTTGGTCAAACCGGTCAGTGTGAGTTGCAGAAAGAGTTCCATAGGCATCCACCATCCAATGAAAATCACTTCGTGCCGCCGTTGAGCGTTTCAATGGTTACGCGCGTCTGAATTTTGGCCGTTCGTCCGTCTTGGTAGGTAATGGTAGTCTCCACGTCCACAAAGGAATTATGGCTGTAGAGCGCGGAGATCAAGTCGGCATAGCGTTGGGCAATCAGACGACGGCGCACCTTGCGCGTGCGGGTCAGCTCCGCATCATCGGCATCCAGTTCCTTGTGCAGGAGCAGGAAACGTTGAATGCGTGCCGCGGGAGGTAGATCGGCGTTGGCCTGTTCCACGTGTTTACGAATCAAGCGATAGACCTCCGGCTTTTGCGAGAGATCAGTATAGGTAGTGTAGGCAATCTGATGTTTTTCGGCCCACTTCCCCACATTGGCAAAGTCAATATTGATCATCGCGGTAACGAAAGGCCAATCACCACCAAAGACCACAGCCTCTCTGATGTATGGGCTGAACTTGAGCTTATTCTCGATGAACTGTGGGCTGAACTTCGTCCCATCGTGCAAGGTCATCACATCCTTGACACGATCGATCACCACCAGGTGACCATCTTCGTCAAAATAGCCGGCATCGCCGGAATGCAACCAACCATCGCGCAGCGCTTCTGCGGTCGCTTCTGGATTGCGGTAATACCCTACCATAACTGCAGGCGAGCGCATCAAGATTTCGCCGCTTTCGTCGATCTTGACTTCGGTTTCGGGGATCGGCGTACCCACGGTTTGGAACTTGATATCCCCATCGCGGTGCACCACGGCAATGCCGTTGATCTCCGTCTGACCGTAAATCTGCTTCAGGTTAACGCCCAAGGCGTGGAAAAAGCGGAAGGTGTCCGGGCCGAGCGCGGCGCCGCCGGTGTAGGCACGTTTCAGGTGACGCAGCCCAAGTTGATCTTTGATCTCCTGAAACACCAGCCAATCGGCCAGGAAATAGAGTAGGCGCAGCCAGAAACTTGGTTTTTCCTTGCGGAAGCGCGTATCGGCCATGCGATAGCCGATGTTCATTGCCCAGTGATACATAGCACGTTTGAGCGCCGTGGTATCTTCGATCTTGACTTGCACTTGGCTAACCAGGCTCTCCCAAATACGCGGCGGGCTGAACATCACCTGCGGGCCGATCTCACGCAAATCGTGTTGCACCGTTTCGGGTTCTTCGGGAAAATTGACCGTGAATCCCACCTGTAAACCACAGGAGATGACCATCATTTGCTCGCCGATCCAGGCCAGGGGCAGGAAAGAGACAAAGTTATCCTGTGGCGTGAGCGGATCGACTTTCATCAAGTTGCGGCCCATGCTGAGCATAGACTTATGGGTGAGCATGGCCAGTTTCGGGTTGGCGGTGGTGCCGGATGTGGTGGAAAGGATCGCCAGGTCCTCGCCGCGACCTTGCGAAAGGCGCTCCTCGAACCAACCAGGGTGCGCAGCCTCGTATTCCCGTCCTAAGGCCTCCACTTGGGGAAAATACATCAGAAACTCTTCGGTGTAGTTCCGCAGGCCCTTCGGATCGTAGTAAATTACCTTGCGCACGCCCTGCAATTGCGGCCAGATCTCCAAAATCTTATCTACCTGTTCCTGATCTTCCACTACCACAAAGGTCACATCGGCGTGATTGAGGATATAGACCACTTCCGAAGCGATCGAATCCTGATAGACCCCCACACTCTTCGCACCGACCGCTTGCGCAGCCAATTCGGCGATCAGCCACTCCGGGCGGTTATCGCCAATGATGGCGATCGTCTCCTCCGGTTGCAATCCCAGGCTGACCAATCCCAGCGCAAAGTACTTGACATGCTCATAATACTCGCGCCAAGTCATAGTTTGCCAGATGCCGTAGAGGCGTTCCCGCAGGGCAACCTTTTGCGGCGTTCGTTGAGCATGTTCGTAAAGAAATTGAGGCAAGGTCTCAGGCATCATCCCACCTCAAGATTTGGAGAAAGGTCTGGTCGGAAGGGCGGCATGTTCCTCGCCTAAATAGGCTTCGATGACCAACGGATTGTTGCGCACCTCATCCGGAGTGCCTTCGGCGATCTTCTGCCCAAAGTTCAGCACGGCAACGCGATCGCTGATGTCCATCACCACGCCCATATCGTGCTCAATCAGCACAATGGTGACACTGTGCTCCTCATTCACATCCAGGATAAAGCGCGCCATATCTTCTTTCTCTTCAGTGTTCATACCGGCCATCGGCTCATCCAAAAGCAGAATGGCCGGGCGCAACGCCAGGGCACGCCCCAGCTCCACGCGCTTTTGCAACCCATAGGGCAAAGTACCCACGACCTTGTTGCGAATGGCCTGAATTTCGAGCAATTCGATGATGTCCTCGACGAAACGGCGGAATTGAATTTGCTCTTTTTGGGCCATTCCCCAATAGATCAGGCTGGAAAAAAGGCCACTGCGCATGTGAATGTGTGCGCCGGCCAGCAGGTTTTCCAGCACGGTCATATGACGAAAGAGCTCAATGTTCTGGAACGAACGCGCCACCCCCAGACGAGCAATTTGATGTGGCTTGAGCCGGGTGAGATCGTGCGCCCCATTGTTGTAGAGCAGAATGCGCCCGCGTTGAGGCTTATAGAGGCCGCTGATGCAGTTCAGCAGGCTGGTTTTCCCGGCACCGTTCGGGCCAATGATGGCAAAAATTTCGCCCTGGCGAATCTGCAGGTCCACTCCCAGGAGGGCGGTCACGCCTCCAAAGTTCAATTGAAGGCGCTCGATGGAGAGCTGCAGATCACCGGGGCGCAGGGAACTGCTATTCAATTGACTACTAAAACCGCGTTGCATGGACGCTCCATACGGGAAGGATATCTTCTTGCTTACACTATATCCCCCATGCCGCTAATGAAGCGTCAAAAAAGGCGTTAAAGCGCGGTTATTTGACCAAAAAACTCTGGCGAATTTCGTACAAACGCTGCATGGCCTGGGGCGGGATGCGCTCCACACGGCCCAAGAGAAGCGCCTGGTAATACACCTGGGCAACGTGCTCCAGACGCTCCAGATGGATCAACGCTTCTTCGAGATGAACGCCGACCGTGAGGGAGCCATGTTGGCGAAGTAAAAGGGCATTGTGAGTGCGGATCAGATCGCGAATGGCCTCCGCATCCTCATGGGAGGCCGGCGTGGCGTAAGCGGTAGTCGGGATTTCCCCAAGCGTGAGCAAGACTTCCGGGAGCACATCAAGCGGCAAATCCAGCCCGGCCACGGTAAGCGTGGTAGCAAAGACGGGATGGGCATGGATCACCGCGCGAATATCGGGGCGTTGACGATAGGCCTCCAGGTGCATCGGCGTTTCGGAAGAGGGTTTCCGCCCTGGCGCGACCTGCAAAACGTGCCCCTCCAGGTCCAAAAGGATCAGATCTTCTGCTTCCATACGCCCTTTGCTCAGGCCGGAGGGCGTGATCAGCACCTGTTCTGCATCGACGCGCACCGAAATGTTGCCATCATTGGCCGTCATCAGCCGGCGTTCGTAGCACAGACGGCCACATTCGAGGATCGCCTGGCGCAACTCTGCGAGAGAGGCCTGTGGGGAAAACGCCAGAAGGTTCACGCTGCCGCTTCCTCCCCTCGACGGAAAAGCAGATATGGTAACAAGCTGGCCAGCACGTAATAGCCAATGTAGACGAACGAGGCGTCCACCAGCCATTCTGGCACGTTCGGGTAAAGGATCAGCCCGTAAACGCCCAAAGCTGCCCAAGCATAGGTCAAAGCCAGCGTCACCGGGCGTAGGAAAGCCGTCCGCGAGGGATAGAGATACTTTACAGGGACGAAGATCAGGATGACAAAGAAGATGGTGAAGGCCAGGTTGAGCCAGGGTGAAAGCCGCAGCACCAGCATGTAGATCACCATTACATTCCAGTAGCACGGAAATCCTTTGAAATAGTGATCTTCCGTCTTGGCATCCACCTGGGTAAATTGATAAGCAGAGGCCAGCAAGATCGCCATGGCTACCCACAACTTGCCGGCCGGAGGCAGAAAATCGGCCTCCCAAAGGAAAAGCACCGGCACCAGCACATAGTTCAGGTAGTCCAGGATGTTATCCAGCAGCGCTCCATCTATAGAAGCTGCCAATTGTTTGGTGCCAAAGCGCCGGGCAAGCATCCCGTCGAACCCATCTACGAACATCGCTACCAACATCCAGACGATAGCCGCTTTCCAGTTATGCTGTTGGATGGCCAGAATCGAGAGAAAACCCCACACGGCACCGCTGGCCGTAAAAAGGTGGACACTCCAAGCAAGAACACGTCGCCAGAACATACGGTTTCCTCCCACCTATCCGGCTGTGAAGGGATTGAATTTTGTATCCCAATCGTAATAGTCTTCACTTTCCAGGCGCTTCAGAGTATTGACGATCCAGTAGGTGATCGGCGTCATCAGGGCCTCAACGCCCACCTTGAAAATATAGTTGGTCAATGTCAGCGTGAGAAACAGCTCCCAGGGGAAAACGCCGAAAAGGGAGGCTACGATAACGAAGACGGCCGTATCCACCCCTTCCCCCACCAGCGTACTACCGATGGTACGCGTCCAGAGCCAGCGGCCGCGCGTCAGCAGCTTCATCTTCGCCAGAACAAACGAGTTCGAGAACTCGCCAGACCAGTAACCGGCCAGGCTGGCCAGAACGATACCGCCGCTCGACATTCCACCCAGGATCGCCATATAGGCGACATCACCGGCATATTCTTGCCAGCTGGCTTCTCCGGGCAGAACGCGCACAACGCCGAAAACCAGTGCGCTCAACGCCAAGCAGGCGAACCCGGTCCAGATCACACGCCGCGAGGCCCGATAACCATAGACCTCGGTCAGAATATCGCCAAAGATGTAGCTAATGGGGAAGAGCAAGGTCCCGGCATCGAAAGCCAGGGGCACGCCAAACAGCCGAATGCCCCAATCCACGATCTTTGCCGAGGAAGCAATGTTGCTTACGATCAGCACCGTGACAAAAAGTGCCATGATCAAATCGAGAAAGCGATATGATTTTCGCATCGACCCTCCGTAAAGGATAGAAGTTTAGGATGCTAGAGCCTTCTTTTCGCTCACTTTTTCCACCATGCGGCAAAAGGCACACAACCCAGGCGCCGAGGTCGGTTGACCACAGGATGGACAAGGATGTAACGTCTGTCGTACTTGCGTCTGTTCACGAAATAGCCCTTTTTCCCGCGCTTCTAGGAAGGAAAGATAGAACGTCAGTTTGGCACCCGGCCGCTCGTTTTCCAGGCGGTTCAGCAGCTCTTTGTAGTAGATCGAAGTCGAACCGACGGCAAACGGGCATTCTTCGTAAATATACTCAATGCCGCGCATTAGGGCATAGGCCGTCATCTCGCGCTCGTAGAAGCGGCACAGGGGCTTGACCTTGCGCGCCAATCCCGGTTCCTCGGGCAAAACCGGCCCCTGACGCAGCAAATATTCCACCGCCCAGTTGAGGGTATTGCCAAAGAGCACAGCGGCCTCGTCATCCAGGTTGTGACCGGTCGCCAACACGTCATAGCCCAGGTCACGGGCGATGCGGTTCATCTCGTGTCGTTTGACCAGGCCACAAACCGAGCACGGCTTTCCCTGCCCTCGCAGGCTCTTCTGCGCCAGCAGTGGGATCGGGAAGCCGGTTTCGCGCTCCACGTCGACAATGTGCAACTTGAGCCCGCGCTCGGCGGCGAATTTCTCCGTCAATCGCTGAGATTCGGCAGAATAGCTGATCCCCTCATCAATGCCCAGGGCAATATAGAGCCCATCCGCCTGGTAGCCCAATCGCCAGAGAATATCCCACAGGGAAAGCGAATCCTTCCCACCGGAGACAGCGACCAGCACCCTCTCCTGGCGGGTAAACATGCGATATTTACGGATAAAGCGCTCGGTCTGCTCCGGCACCCACTCCAGGAAATGCTCTTTGCAAAGCGCCAGGCGATGCTGCGGCATGTTGATGGCCGCTTTTTCTCCACACTTACGGCACTTCATGGCATCTCCTCTGCGCCGCCGGAGATCACTGCGATCAATTTGATCACATCGCCTTCGCGCACGATCTCATCTTCGGTGATCACTTCGCCCTGGCGGGTGGCGATCACGCTCTCCGGTAAAATGCCGGCTTCTTTCAACGCCGACCGCAACGTCTGCCCGGATTTGACCTCGTATTCTCGATTGCGTAACACTAGTTTCGCCGTCATGTGGCCGATTTTACCATATGCTCAAAAGTCTCTCCCCGCACACCAAATTACCCGAAAAAGCGGCAACAGGTTATAATTTTCAATATGAAACGCATTGTCTTTCCTTTCTTCTGTCTTGGATTGCTCGGCCTTATCGTACTAGTACATAACGTGACTGCGGCCCCTCTGCCCCAGCAACCCTATTCCACACCCACCCCCGGCCCCGATGGACGCATCCTTTATATCGTGCAGCCGGGGGATGTTTGCTTTTCGATCGCCGAACGACATGGACTGACATTAGATCAACTCCGCGCCCTGAACAACCTCGACGAGGCATGTGTACTCCAACCGGGTCAGGTGCTCTTTATCGGCATCGGTGGACCGGCATTGGTAACACCGACAAGCGGCCCTTCCCCGACCCCTGAGCTTCCTACGGTCACCCCCACCCCGATCTCCGGCACGACCGAGATCTGCGTGCTGGTATATGAGGACATCAACGGAGATGCCCTGCGCCAGGAAAGCGAGGTTGCCATAGCCGGCAGTGCGATCAGCGTGACCGATGTGAACGGCATGTTCTCCGAAACTCGCCAGATGCCGGCCGGCGGTGATCCTACCTGCTTCGCGGATGTGCCGGCTGGTGAATACACGATCAACATCGGCCTGCCGGATGGCTATAACCCAACCACGCAGACCACCTATCGTCTGAACATAGCAGCGGGGGAACGCGTCTCGATTGCGTTTGGCGGTCAAAAACGCAGCGCGCCGCTCGAGCCGGCTGAAACCCCTGCACCGCAAACAAACGCCATTCCATGGTTGGGTATAGTTGGCGGGCTACTCCTGCTAAGCGGATTGGGCCTGGCCTGGTATTCCTGGCGCATGGAGCGTGAGCGGCGCTATGCCCAGCGCCTTGCCCGGCGCAAATGAGCACCGAAAAGGCTTCCGAAACTTCAGCATCCTCCACGGTCTACGGTCCATTAATAGCTTATACTGTCCAACCGGCATTGATTAGGAAAATTGGGGGATATACTTTAGCAAGTTTCGTGATATACTGATTCAAATCCTATTCGCCAAGGAGGCAGTAGTATGTCGGAATATCCTTCGATCACCAGTGATGATAAGCTCTGGTCGGCTCTCTCCTACGTCTTTGCCCCAATCGTAGGGATCATCGTATTGCTCCTGGAGGACAAAAAGTCGCGCTCGTTCATCAAGTACCATGCGGTCCAGTCCATCGTTATGAGCGTGGTCGTTTTCATCTTGAGCATTATCATCACAGCTATAACGTTCGGTTTCGGCGGTCTCTGTGTCCCTTTGGTCTGGCTAGTCTTCCTCTACTGGGCATACAAGGCCTACCAGGGAGAGTACGTCCAGATCCCCTGGGTAAGCGACTTCATTAGGAAGCAAGGTTGGGCATGATGCTCAGCAGATAAAGGTTTTAGGCCTTTTATCTTAGTCACCCTGCGAGCAGGAAGACGAGTTAATAGGCGAACAAGCTGCGCAAGAAGGCGAACAAACTGCGCTCTTGCTTGCAGCAAGTGGAAATGACCGCCTATAAACGAGCATAATCTCTCGCACCGTTTTGGGTGCGAAAACAGCCTCTCACTTTCTGCTTCACTTTGACTGGGCAAATCGCGCGTTCGGCCTGGTTGTTAGCAAAAAGCATCCCTTCGGTGAAGGCAACCGCCAACACCATACCTTCTTACTCCTTCAAACAGCAGAGCAGGTTGTGTCTAGTATACCTTTCGGTTGCCTTCGGCCTACTCTCGGCCCTGGCGGCAGCTCTTCTTGTTTCGGCTTGAGGCAGGAATGCACTGGTGATTCCGGTGCATGCGTTCTTGCTCTTGATCGCGTTTTTCAACAGAAATAGCAGGGTGTATCATGCATTGCATGCCGTACGCAGCGATTGTAGTAACTTCTCGGTAATCAGCAAGCTGGTTTCGTCAAAGTGCACCACGTAAAATCCAATCCTGCTTCGGCAAATGCGCCACAACTCTGTCCGCTCTTTCTAGCATCTTGCCTTTGTGTCCCAATTGTCCGCCTGCAGTGTGTTTTCCTTTCGACAAGGCAGAGGCATCTGCTTTTTCCGATAACCATCACTGTTCGGCGGTTTGTGGCTGTTGCGGTCGTTCATACCCAACCGACAACGCAAGTCGGCATTCTCGGCTTGTAAGGAGCATTCTCTAACTGGGCAATTTCTGCTTCCTATGCAGTTGGTAGATGGAAGAGATCGGCAATCAATGGTTAGGCCTGTTCCATGCGAATAGTTTATCAAATCTACGGCAAAGTGAATAAATGGTTACCCACCATCTTGAAAAATTTGTCTGATTATAATCGATAAGTTTTTAATCAATATTTAACCAAGGATGATTTTAATGAGGTTACCGGAAATTGCTTGGTTCTTTTCGCTCGTTCGATCCTTCTTTTGAGCGGATGCAGGAATACCCCTCTGCCTTTCCCTGCAACGGAAACTCCCATGCCCACTCCCGCACCGACTCAGACTCCGACTGCGACTGCCACCGTTACACCGAGCCCCTCCATCACCCCCACTGTTACCCCGTCACCCATTCCCACCGCAACCTGGGTAGCGCAGGGGCCGGGAGTTATCACCGTACCGATCATCCTATATCACCATATAGCGGTTTCATCGGTTACCAGCAATTACTACGTCCCGCCTGAAAAGTTTGAGGCCCAGATGAAACTGCTCCACGACTGGGGATATTCCACGATCACGACGCAAATGCTGGTCGAAGCAATCCGCAACGGAATCCCCTTGCCGCCGCGGCCGATCATCATCACTTTCGATGACGGCGATGCCAGCGTTTACATGAATGCGTTCCCGATCATGCAAAAATATGGATTCACCGGCGTGGCCTATATTGTTTACTACTACATGAACACCGACGGGTATATGACCTCGGAACAACTTAAGCAACTGGCTGCGGCCGGCTGGGAAATTGGAAGTCACAGCCTGACGCATAAAAATTTGCAACAATTTGCCGACCGTCAGCGCGATGAGATCGTGGAATCGCGCAGGAAACTCGAAGCCGAACTCGGCGTACCTGTGCTGACCTTTGCATATCCCTTTGGCGTACTGAATAATTCAGCCGTTAATTATGTGCGTTCTGCTGGATACATCGCCGCGATGGGTTTAGGGCCGACCGCCTACCAGGGGCCCGGTAATCTTTTCTACCTCCAACGCCGCGAGATAAAGGGGTCCTACGATCTCATCCAATTTGCGGGGTTTCTGCCCTTTTTGGGCGACCCCGCTTTCCTTCCCACTTTGAATCCTGCACCCTAAAAAACATGGAGCGGAACATGCCACCTTGTGATTTTATACAGTTTTGGTGCATAGGTAATCTCCCTCTTGAGCAAACGCCACAAGGGGGTATACTTGGGCCAACTGAGTTGGATGAACACAATGGAACAATTCGCCAAAGTTGGAGACTTTTATCCAAACCAAGACTGTTCAGATTACCAGAAGTTACAGAGTGTTCAACCGAAACGAAACGTAGTCAAGACTGGCAAAACTCGGAATGGACTCCACGCACGCCTGCGATGGCCGCTGCACTTACGGCTCACTTGTAAGGAAATGCTTGTGACCATCCCTTGAAGTGCAAACAAACTGCTCTTGAAAGGGAAACCATCAAATTTCTAAGGAGGACAAAATGGACTTCGCAAAAGCAATCACTTACATTTTTGAAGATCGCCGTTGGCTCACCAAAATACTCATCGGTACCGTACTGAGCTTCGTCCCCATCCTTAACTTTGCACTTGGCGGTTATTTTGTGGAAATTGTCCGTCGCATCACGCGTCATGAAAGCGAAGTATTGCCAGAATGGGATCATATCAGCGAAAACTTTATGGATGGGTTGATGCTATGGCTGGCCCAGCTGGTCTACGCTTTACCGATGGTTGTTTTGACCTGTTTGCTTCTACTCCCGATTTTGCCTCAGCTTTTCTCAGATTCTCTCGACCGCGATGTAATTAACACGCTCTCCGCTGTCGGTCTGTTGCTCCTATTATGCGGAGGCGTTCTACTGATAGTGTACTCCCTGTTTCTCTCTTTCATCTTCCCGAGCATCACCATTCAATATGCACAACACAAAACCATCGGTGCCTGTTTTCGCTTCGGCGAGATCCGGCGCACGATCTCTCAAAACACAGGAGATTACCTGCTACTCTGGCTCGGCATACTCGGAGTAAGCTTCGTCGCTTCGGCCGTACTTTCGATTATCCTTACAGTGCTTAATTTCATCCCTTGTATCGGTCAGGTGCTCAGCATCTTGATCCTATTGCCTTACGGCATTTACTTAGGTGCCGTCATTCACCATTTGATCGGCCAATTCTCGGCGAAAATCGCATCCGCCGAGGCCATTGCCTGAACATCTCACCTCATAGAAAGCAAAACGGATGAACGTGGATGTAAATCCGCATTCATCCGTTTTGTCTTCTGATCGGGCTTTGCCGGATAAGTTATTGCACTCCCTGCAAACGGGGGCGGAACTTGTAGCCGTAAAGAATCAGACCGCGCTCATCCCCATCGTTGCGCAATTTGCGCGTCACCATCTCAACCGGCATACCAATCTGCACCTCTTGCGGAGCGACATCGGTCAACTGCGCAGTGACCAACGGACCCTCTTCCAGTTTGATCAAGGCCACCGTGTAAGGCACTTGCTGCTCAAACCCAGAGGGTGCCTCATAGATGGTAGTATAGGAATAGACCTCCCCGCGACCACTAAAGGTGTAGAGTTCACGCGCTTCGCCACCGCAGCTCGGGCAAACATCACGCGGCGGGAAAATCTTGGCCTCACAATGGGGACAAACTTCGCCGACTAAGCCATAGCGCTGTTTTTTCAATCTCCAATGACGTGGAATTTCCATAAGTCACTCCTTTCCTAGAACCAGATTTCTGCCACTTATTCTATCAGGGAAGACTATCAGGAACTATCAACTTCCGCGGCGCAGGCTCGGGACGAAAGAGGACCGTAAAAGGTAGACAATGGACCGTGGACGGTAGACGATAGACCGCGGCGGACGATGGACCGTGGACGGTGGACCGCGGCGGATGATGGATGGTGGACTGTCTTCACTCCTCCGAATTAGGTTCCTCCGCATCCCTTTCTTCATCCCCTTCAAGAGTGCTTTCCACGGCGACTACCTTTCGACCAAAAACCAAGTAACCGGTATGGGCCACCATACGATCGGTGGGACGCAGGCGTTGCGGCTCCGGCTTGTAATACCGCAGCAGGATTTCACAAACTTCGATGAAGGCAAATCCCTCGCGGCGTAAGGCCTCCACCAACTGAACTACCTGATTAGTGGTGGGCACCAGCGAGCCGAAAAAGCCACCCGGTTGCAGGGCTGCCCGCACTTGCGGGATGTAATCCCAGGGATTCGGCACATCCAGGAAGAAGGCCTCGGCATCGGTCTCATCACAACCTTCGGCCAAATCGCGCAGCTTGAATTCCACACGTTCCGCCAATCCCAGACGGGTCACATTTTTCCGTGCCAGGGCCTGCATCTCCGGACGAACTTCATATGAGTAAACTTTCCCTTGCGAGCCAACCGCATAGGCCAGAGCAATGGTCATAGAACCAGAGCCACTTCCGGCCTCGATCACCCGCTTGCCCGGCCCAATGCCCATGGTCACCAGGATAAAGCCGATGTCCTTGGGGTAAAGGATCTGCGTATTGCGCGGTAGGTCGATCAGCAGATCGGCGAGCGAGGGTTGCAAAAGGTAAAACGTTGCGCCCAAATGCGTAGTAATGCGACTTCCCCAAGGGCGTCCGATCAGATCATCATGACGAACAATGCCCCGATGGGTGTGCAATTCTGCACCTGGGGTGAGGGTGATGAGAAAATGTTTATGGCGCAGACCTACAAGTTGTGCTAGATCACCGGCACATGCCACAGGTTGATACGTAAACATCAATACTCCTCGATTGTGACGCGGATCAATCGATCCCCGGGTGGGGCAAAAGGGTTGCTCTGCGGATCGCGAGGCGTCAATTGCAACAACATGTCCATGCCGCTAACCACATAGCCGAAGATCGTGTAATGCCCATCCAGATGGGGAGCAGGGGCATAGGTTATAAAAAACTGGCTGCCGTTGGTATCTGGGCCACTATTCGCCATGCCGACCATCCCAGGCCGATCGAAGCGTAAATCCGCCGCAATCTCATTGACGAAGAGATAGCCGGGCATCCCCTGACCAGTGCCGCTGGGATCGCCGGTTTGGGCCACAAAGCCAGGGATGACGCGATGGAAGGTAATATTATCATACCAACCTTGGCGCGCCAGGAAGACAAAAGAATTCACGGCGATCGGCGCTTTCTCTGCAAGCAGGTGAATGCGCACGTTTCCCTTTTCCGTTTGCAGAATCGCATCGTAGCGGCGTCCCGGCATGATCACCTGCGGAGGGCAGGAAAACTGACGCTGTCCCAAGAGAATCAGAGCAACCGCATCCCGAAGGGCTTGCTCTGAAAGCGGACCGGTGTAGATTTGCCCATTTAGAAACAAAAAGGGCAGATAAGGGACAAGCACCGAGCTCTCGGCACTCGGAACGCGGACCTGAACTTCGGCGGCTAGCTGCGGATCACGAAGCGCTTGCCGAAAAGTTTCTACCTCTAACCCTAGCGTGGGAGCTACTTCTTCTAACCGCCCGGCAAATCCTTGCAGCGAAAGCGAAAGCCAATCCGCTTGATGGGTATAGAGCCAATCGTGCATTTCCCAAAATCGCCCCTGCCGGGCCGCCGCCAGCGCAGCTATAGAAGCCAACTGCGTCTTATCGTACTTTTCCGGTAAGGGGTATAGGCGAAACACCAAGCGCACCTGTTGCGGATACGATGCCTGAATGCGCCGCAGCACCAGCGCCAGCTGTGCACAGGAGGCACATTGAAAATCAGCATAATAGAGCAAGGTGATAGGTGCCTGCGCCGGGCCAAGGATAAAATCGGTGGCGTTCGGCGGCGGATAGTGGGAGGGATCTTCCGGTTTGGGCGTCGGCCAGAGATCGATCTTGCGGCAGGTAACCTGGGGCGTGAAAGCAGCAAGGCCCTGGGTTGCCGGTAAAGAGGTAGGGGTTAGTGTTGAGAGCGCTCCAGGCGAAACAGGTACACAGGCGGCAAGGAGAAGCAGCAAAAACACTAAGCTTCGGATACGCATAAGCTTATTCTAGGCTGAGAAGTTCGGGTCAGGCCTGACTCCGGCGCGCGCCAGCACGTTACGCGCTGCTTTGACCAGGGGGAGATCGATCATCTTCCCATCCAAGGCAAACGCCCCTTTCCCGGCGCGCAAATGGGTCTCATAGGCCTCGATCAACCGTCGGGCCTGGGCAACGGCCTCGGCAGAAGGCGTAAAAGCATCGTGAACCGGAGCAATTTGATTGGGATGGATGATCTGTTTGCCGCTATAGCCCATCTGAGCCCCGAAGATCGCCTCGGCACGTACCCGTTCCATATCCTGAAGCTCGATGCTGACCATATCAATCGCCTGCAGGCCAAAGGCGGCAGCGGCCAGGACCACCGCGCTACGCGCATAGAAAATTTCCCAGGCTTGGGGGGTGCGGGTGGCGCCGAGCGCGGCCGCCAGGTCTTCCGAACCGAAGATCAGCGCTTCCAAGCGTGGATGGGCCGCCAATTGATTGAGGTTCAGGATAGCGCGCGGCGACTCGATGCCGATCCAGAGCCGCAGCGAGCCGTTTGGCAGGTCGCGCCGATGTTCCTCAGCAGCCAAACGTTCTTCTACCCAAGCCAATTGTTGCGGCGATTCTATTTTGGGAATGACGATCCCATCCGGAAGCACCTGCAATGCCGCTCGCAGGTCTTCTTCTTCCAATCCGCTGCCGATGGCATTGATGCGCACCAGGCGCTCGGCACGACCGAAATCCAGCTCCGCCAGGGCCTTTGGGATAGTTGCCCGCGCTACCTCCTTTTGACTTAAGGCAACGCCATCCTCCATATCCAGACAGACACAATCTACGCCCAAGGTTGTCGCTTTGGTGATCTTGCGCCAATCGTCACCTGGGACATAGAGCAATGAGCGACGTGGGCGAATCATCCGGCGATCACTCCTAGGGCGCGACCCACCCGAGCGAAGGCTTCCAGCCCCTTATCCAGGTCTTCCCGTTCGTGGGCTGCCGAGATCATGACACGAATACGCGCTTTGCCTTTTGGCACGGTTGGATAGCCGATGGCCATGGCGAAGACCCCTTCCTCGAACAAGCGGCGGCTGAATTCCTGCGCCAACAGCGCTTCGCCGAGCATGATCGGGGTGATCGGGGTCTGGCTCTGGCCGGTATCAAAACCAAGCCGCTTCATTTCTGCCTTGAAATAACGGGTATTTTCCCAAAGCTTTTCGACCAGATAGGTGGATTCTTCCAGCAAATCCAGCGCTGCTAAGCAAGCCGCGACATCCGGCACGGTCATCGCCGAAGAGAACAGGAACGGGCGCCCGCGCTGACGGAGCCATTCAATAATGCGCGCGTTGCCAGCAACGACGCCTCCCACCACGCCGAAAGCTTTTGAGAGAGTGCCTACTTCGATATCTACCTTTCCATGAAGGTCAAAATGATCCACAATGCCACGTCCGCCCCGGCCAAGAACTCCTTCGCCATGGGCATCATCCACCATCAATAAAATATCGTAACGACGGGCAATCTCATAGATTTCGGGCAAAGGCGCAATATCGCCATCCATACTGAAAACGCCGTCGGTGACGATCAGAGCGCGCCGGTACTTTCCCTGCCATTCCTGAATAGCGCGTTCCAAATCGGCGACGTTGTTGTGCGCATAACGCACAATGGTCGCTCCGGAAAGGCGACAACCGTCAATGATGCTGGCATGATTGAGCTCATCGGAAAAGATCACATCTTCTTTCCCCACGAGCGCGGGAATGGTGCCCAAATTGGCATTGAATCCGCTTTGGAAGGTGATAGCGGCTTCCACACCTTTGAAGGCCGCCAGACGACGTTCGAGCTCCACATGCAGTTCCATTGTGCCGGCAATACTTCGCACGGCGGCCGGTCCGACGCCGTATTTTTCTACCGCTTGTTGAGCAGCTTCCACCAGCCTCGGATGGTTTGCCAGCCCCAGGTAGTTGTTGGAGCAGAAGTTGAGCACTTCTTTCCCATCTACCTTCAGCCAGGCCCCTTGGGGTGACTGAATGGTGCGGATACGATTATATAGCCCTTGCTCCCGGAGAGCTTGGAGCTCTTGTTCAAGCCAGTCTAAGCGTGACATGGAAGTATCTCCTCGGGTGAGAATTATAGCCAAAGCGCACATCGCTGCCTGGCATATTATAATAGCAACGTTTGTTGGAGCGAGCCCTGGGATCTCACCCCCAAAATAGTTCAAACTGCAGGCGGCTCTATCACTCTATCAGATCCTGCATGAACATAAGGTCTACGCTCACCGTCCCTGTACATGATCACGGGGGCGATTCACTTTGAGACCATCTCCAGGAGAAACCTGTGTTGCGCCGTTTCCTCATCTTCACAATTCTTGCACTCCTTCTGCTCAGTTGCAATGCGCGTACCAGCACGCCCTCTACACCGACCACTACCCCCGTTCCTTCGGCCACCACGGCACCGACAGCTACGCCGGCCCTACCACTGGCTATTCTGATCCTGCCGCCAAATATGGATGAAAACAGCTCGAATCTATATCAATCCACCGTATATGAGTTGGCCCAGGAAGCAGGCATCCGCTATCAACTGCGCAACCGACTTTCTGTAGAGGATCTAGCTCTAGAACCGGCCTTGAAAGTAGTGATCGCCGTTGCTTCGGATGTGGATTTACCCGCACTGGCAGCCGCCGCACCCCAAGCGCAATTTTTGGCCATCAACATGCCAGGAGTGGAGCCGGGAAGCAATATCAGCGTGATGCGCACGGATATTTCCGTCGAACAAGCATCTTTCCTGGCCGGGTATATCGGTGCTATGCTGATTCAGGATTACCACATCGGCATGATCCTGCCCAAAGACGATCCACAAGCGCAGCGAGCGCTCAAGGCCTACGAAAACGGCAAAACGTTTTACTGTGGGCTATGTTCCCCCTTTGCCGGACCTTTCTACAATTACCCTATTGCTGTGGAAGTGCCTTCCGATACGCCGCCTGAACAATATTCGGCTTACGTCTCGTACCTGATGCGCTATCAGGTGGAATTCATTTACGTGTATCCCACCCTAGCAGTGCCGGAAATGTTAGATGCGATTGTCACCAACGGCCTGGAATTCATCACCGCCACTTCCCTTTCGCAAAGCTACCCGGGATTGGTTGCTACGCTGCGCACCGATCCAATCGAGGCTATTCGCGCTGCTTGGCCACAACTCCTGGCTGGTCAAGGAGGCCAGGCTATCCCATCTAAGCTCGGTATTCAGGATGCCAACCCGGATCTCTTCTCACCCGGCAAGCAGGCGTTGGCGCAGGAAATTCTGAAGGCGCTGATCAGTGAACAGATTGATATAGGTGTGGAGCCCTGATCTCGGTCATCCAAAGAAGCAGAGTGATGCTCTTCAAGCATCACTCTGCTTGCACCGGGAAACTTTTTAGCGAACTAGTTCGATCATCGGCGACTGTGGTTGGCTCACGTTCTCCGACACATCGTAATTGACGACAAATTGCGAACCGCAATTGATCGTCAAGGTATAAATAACGAACTGGCTATTGATGGCATTAGCAGAAGCATTTCCGTTAATTGTCATGGGTGCGCTGGGCGCAATGTAACTGCCGGTTATTCGAATGTTTGAACCACCGTTGAAAATAACCGGTGATGTATTACCATATGGCATGTAAACGAGCAAGCCTCCAAACGGATCACCTTTTGCTGGGGCATGGAGATTAATGTTGCTCGAATCATTCCAGATAATATAGCCCGATATTAGGTAAAAGAAAGCATCGGAAGCTGAAATGGTTGAGCCACCGTTTACAATCCAGTGCCCTGAGCCACTCGCATAGAAGCGGATTCTGTTCGGCGTAAAGGTATTAGAGCCATTGAATGTCCAGTCACCGTTTTGAGTATAGATTTCTATATCTGGAATAGTTAAACTTACCACCGTTGAAGATTATACTGTGTTGTTGTATGTCACAAAAGTCACCCTGCCAGAGGATGTCATCGATGCACTTCCATTCAAGATCAGGCCTCCTTGGAGACAATACGTACCCGACTGAAAGACAACTTGCTGACCCCCATTAACAATAATGGCATTCGTAAACCTTCCAGGCGTGAGAGTGATCACATTACCGGAAATTGTCCGGGTACCGTCTGAAGAGCAAGTAGGTGGAGATGGAAGGGGTGGAATAAACGAGAATGTATTCGCATCAAAAGTCATTTGGGGCGCCGAAACTATTCCGGCCAGCACTTGGGCATTCCCATTTTTCCCATAGCTTCCACTAACCGTGTATCCGTTGATGTAAGTAACACGGTCATCAGCGAACATATCGATCCGTGAACCACCGTTAAGGAAGAGACCCTGGCTATGATTACTGTTGACAAAAATGCTCCCACCAACAGTGCGAAGATAGGCACTCCCATTCATAAGGAAAGTAAAAGCCCCGGTAGGTTTAGTAGTGACCACAGCTGCACCGCCAAACAACTCCTCGTCCGTTTCATCATCATAATCATCATCATCATCATAATCATCATCATCATAATCATCATCAGAAAGTCGGCTTGTTCGACGTAATGATCACCTGGATGTATTCCTCATTTCCCTGGTAAGGGCCACAGGATGCGCCAGCTTCATCACAGCGATAAACTTCTACAATGCTCGATTGACCGTCGTTGTTAAAGCCTTGCTGTTGGGCACGGTTTTGTGCCGCTTGCTTCCAGTTGGGATCCTCTTTAGCCCGTGCAAACGCAGCTGCCAACACAGCGCTATCTGCTGCATTTTGGGCCGAACGCCGATCAAGATAGGCACTGCCGCCATCTACGGTCAGCGCGGTCAACCCGATCAGCGCTGCCATGGCAATGGCAATCAAAATCAATGCTTGACCCTTAGAGCTATTAGAAATCATAGAACACCTCCATACAGAAAAACTATTTAGAGAGCTCGATCGCCGGTGGTCGGTCAATATTATCGCTATCATCATACGTAACGCTTGTATTGCCACCGCCGGTTAACTTGACGGTATATCCGATGACCTGACTCCGCAGCGAGAAGCCATCTTCTATACCGTTAATGGTAACATCCGATGCCGGGGCGAGGATGGTGCCGCGCATATTCCAGGAAGCATTTCCGTTGAAAGTAATCGGATTGCTATTCGTGATCGGTAAATACAGGAGCAAGCCGGCAGTAGGGCCAGAAGTGGGAGCCACTAGGTTCACCGTGCCACCATTCCAACGCACCTCTCCATAAACTACAATGGTGACACCATTCCCGTTCAACGAATCATTTGCATTGATGGTAAAGTTCCCATTAACACAATGGATACCTGGCTGTAATGTACGGCTACCGCTTAAGTTGCCCCAGGTGTAATCACAAGCGGGTATAGGTGGCAACCATGCGGGGGGGTAAGGGAAGGGTGGAACGGAGGAACCCCATTCGATATATCCCGCCTGCACAGCACCTTCCTTGTACTTTACACACCCCACGGATTGAATATAGGGTGTGATAAGAGTTCCTGATCCACTGTTATTGAAAAATGCCGCCGTTTGAGCACAGGAGCAATTCGAGTTAACGAAGATGCCATTCCCGCTAATCGTCATGTTTGCGTTGCCCTGGAACTCTACTGCCTTGCACTCGGTAGGGGCCAACCCAACGATAGCATTGCCATTAAAGAGCGCTTGAGGAGGACGCGCTCGCGCGACGGCCTGGACCCGATTGGTCATTTTGGAAAAACCGACGATGCCGGCAAAATATACTCCGAACGGGGCAAATTTTAACTTTCATATTTGGGCAAATTCTGGTATATCTGTGCAGAAATCCTAATTGTTGTGAGAGCATCATGATCACAATTGAATTCACGCCCGAAGAAATCGA
>JBBIGZ010000042.1:0-24672 GCA_037447295.1 Chloroflexota bacterium
ACCCTTTCCCCAACGCCCACCATCACCCCCACCCCTAGCATCACCCCCACCCCCGCCGCCACATCCACCCTTACTCCAACCCGCGCATCAACATCTACTCCGGGACGCTAAAGGAACGGATATGAAGCTCGAAAAGAAGACGTTTTACCTGGTTTCGCTTGGTTGTGCCAAAAACACGGTAGATTCGGACTCGATGGCTCAGCTCCTGATGCAGGAAGGGTATCGCGCCCTCCCTGCCCCCCATCGCGCCGAAGTGCTGATCGTCAACACCTGTGGCTTCATCGGGCCGGCGCGCCAAGAATCCATCGCCCACTTAAAACAACTGGCTCAAAAGAAACGCCGCGGCCAGGTGTTGATCGCCGCCGGCTGCCTCACCCAACGCTACGGCAAAGAACTCCTGCAACAGATCCCCGAGATTGACGGCATCCTCGGCACCCGTCGCTGGATGGATATTGTCCAGGTAGTGCAGCAACTGCGCACCACGCCTTATCCGGAACCCTTGTATCACCTTCCAGATGAAGCCCGCACGATCGGGCCGGATGTGCCCGGCATCATGCGTACCAGCCGTTTCGGTGCCAGCGCCTACTTGAAGATCGCCGATGGCTGCCGCCGCCCCTGTGCCTTTTGTGCCATCCCGTTGATTAAGGGCACCGCCGTCAGCCGCCCA
The DNA here is from genome assembly GCA_037447295.1 of Chloroflexota bacterium. GTDB lineage: Bacteria > Chloroflexota > Anaerolineae > Anaerolineales > Villigracilaceae > 630D-37. Next base: position 668 of record JBBIGZ010000042.1, read on the forward strand.
ATGGAAAACATCCTTGAAGAAGCTCGCCGATTGCAGGAACAGGGCGTGTGCGAATTGATCCTGATCGCTCAAGATACTACCGATTACGGCCACGATCTGAGCATGAAAGACGGTCTAGCGATCCTGCTGGAAAACCTGGTGCGCGCCGCGCCTTCCATTGATTGGATTCGCATCCTCTACGCTTACCCCGGCTACGTCACCGATCGCCTGATCGAGGTCATGGCGCAGCATCCCCAAATCCTGCCCTACCTGGATATGCCGCTCCAACATGCCCATCCGGATACCCTGCGGCGCATGCGCCGCCCGGCGAACATAGATTGGGTCTATCGCACGATCGAGAAAATGCGCCGCGCCTTGCCGGGTCTCGCCCTGCGCACCACCTTCATCGTCGGCTATCCGGGGGAGACCGAGGCCGAATTCAATACCTTGTTGGACTTCGTGCGTGAAATGCGCTTTGATCGCGTCGGCGCCTTCACTTTCTCTTTTGAACCGGGCACGGCCAGCGAGGTCCTGGGCGATCCGATCCCTGCCGAGATCAAACAGGAACGCTACGAGCGCCTGATGGAGTTACAACAGCAAATTTCTCTGGAGATCAATCAATCGTTTATCGGCAAAACAATGAATGTGCTCATTGAGGGCGTAGAAAACGGCATCTCCATTGGCCGATCCTACCGCGATGCTCCCGAAATTGACGGCCTGGTGCTCATCGAGGGAGAACTGCCGAGGAACACGATCGTTCCTGTTCAGATCAACGGCGCCATGGCCTACGACCTAACTGCCACCCCCCTCATTCCGATCGTCTCACCGGCCTGATCTTCTGCGCACGATCGTCCTGTCAAAGCACTTGTTGCCAAAACAGCGATTCTAAAGCGGCGATCGGCGCTCGACATAAAACTCACACCTCATCACCGCCATCCCAATCTACGATCTGCCATCCAACATCTTTTCGGGCAAAGCAAAATCGGACAAATGTGTCAAATTTCACTAACTATGGCAAGATAGGGCATTTTTACGGTATAATCATCCCGTTCGATTGACTTGCCACACAAGGAGAAAACCATGTTCCGCTGGACACGTTTGATTTTGTTGCCGATCGTGGGGGGAGTGACGCTGCTCCTTTTGAGCACGGTCTCTGCCCAACAGAACAACGATCTGGTCATCGGCGCGCAGCTCTATGACAAGTGGTACGCCGTATTGGGGATTGAGCCTCCGGCGGGAAATATGCCCATCTGGAGCCGCCAATCCACCAACACCCGTTCCGGAGCCGAGACCTGGCGCTGTGTGGAATGTCACGGCTGGGATTACAAAGGCAACCAGGGAGCCTACAAAAGTGGCTCGCACTTCACCGGTTTTCCCAGCCTGATGATCCTGGTGCCGCAGATGTCGGAAGAAGAGATCGTCAATCATCTCAAAGGCGGCAAAGATCCGCAACACAACTTCTCGGCCTATCTGGACGAGGCCTCCATGCGCCGCCTGGCCCTTTTCCTGAAACAAGGCCTGATCGACGATTCCGAATACATCGATCCGATCTCCCTCAAACCGATCGGCGCCAACCCCGAACGCGGCAAGCTGCTCTATACCGAAACCTGCCGCAAATGTCACGGTGATGATGGGGGAAAGATCATCTTCCGCAGCGAAGGGATTGAGGAAACGCTCGGAGATGTGGCGCGGCGCGATCCCTGGCGCTTCCTGCACCGTACGCGCTTTGGCGTAGCCGGCACGGAAATGCCCATCGGCTACAACTTGGGCTGGACTCCTGCCGATGGCCGGGACGTGCTGGCTTATGCCCAAACCCTGCCAGCCGGTCGCGTGAGCACCGAACCCCCTCCTGCCGCTGCCGTTGCCACTCCGGCCACGAATATCGGCGGCCCGGCCACCAGCTGGGGGCGCGGCATCCTGACCGGTATCCTCGCTTTCCTGGGAACTTTAGGCGGTAGCCTGCTGCTCTTTTCAGTCCTCATCCTGGTCATTGCGCTGATCGTCACCATCCTACGAAAGAAGAAATAATCCATCCAGGAGCGTTCCCGATATGAACTCTATCTCTTCTCTCCTGAAGCATCCCTTGGCGCGTGCCGGCGGGCTCGTCATCGCCCTGATCTTCCTGACCCTGATCGCTCTGGGCATTCGCCAGAATCAAGCCGTCCCAGCACAACCCATCCAATTCCCCCATAACCTTCATGTTGGATTGGGCATCCAATGTCTCTATTGTCACCCCGGCGCAGCACGCGGCCCGAATGCCGGCCTGCCAACGCAAAATAAATGCTGGGGATGCCACCAGCAAATTGCTAAGCAGACGCCCGAGCTGGCCAAGCTGGCCCAATATGTGCAAAACAATCAGCCCATCCCGTGGGTGCCGGTCGCCATCGTGCCGGACTTTGTGCGCTTTAACCATCGTCCTCACATCGCTGCCGGCCTGAACTGTGAAACCTGCCATGGGGATATGAGCAAAGTGACGATCGCCCAAAACCCACAGGTGATGAACATGGGATGGTGTCTGAACTGTCACCGTGAACAGACGCAGAACGATCCCGTAAAGCGGGAGAAGTTAATCGATTGCAGCACCTGCCATTACTAGAAGAGAGGGAAAGAACCATATGAGCCAGCACATTTCACGTCGTGACTTTCTAAAACTGGCCGGGTTAGGAACGGCCGCAGCCGCCGTACTCACCGGCTGTGGACCGGCAGCACGTTACGTTCGCCGCACTCCCTACACCCAAATGCCGGAATATACGTTCACCGGTCAAAGCACCTACTTCGCTACTACCTGCCGCGAATGCCCAGCCGGTTGTGGGCTGATCGTACGCACTTTCCAGGGGCGCGCCATCAAGGTGGAAGGTAACCCGAATCATCCGGTGAATGCCGGCAAAACCTGTGCCCGTGGTCAGGCGACCTTACACGGGCTCTATAACCCAGATCGGGTTCAGGGTCCATTCCGCCGCGAAGCGCGCGGCAGTGACCGGGTCACCCCGCTGGACTGGAATGCGGCCATTCAGGTCGTTGCCGAGGCCCTGAGCGAGACGCCACCTGAGAACATTGCTTTCCTGCTCGGCATGGCCCCGGATCATCTGTTCGATCTGGTGAGCGATCTGACCCGCGCCCTGAACGCACCGGCGCCGATCCGTTTTGGCGCGCTGGGCATGTTTGAAGCTCGCGCCACCCTGCGGAAAGCGACGCAAAACGTCTTCGGTCAGCAGGGGTTGCCTTGGTTCGATCTGGGCGCGGCGGATGTCGTTTTCTCCTTCGGCGCCAATTTCCTGGAAACCTGGCTCTCGCCAGTAGCCTATACCCGCCTCTTTAGCCAAATGCGCCGCGGTCAACGCAACGGCAAGCGCGGCCATTTTGTCCAATTTGAGCCGCGCATGTCGCAAACGGCTTCCAAAGCCGATGAGTGGGTGCCGATCCGCCCCGGCACGGAAGGACTGGTGGCCTTGGCACTGGGCAAGATCGTCGCCGATCGGCGCGGTGTACAAGCCGCTGCCTTTGCAAATGTAGAGGTAGAGGCGGTTGCCGAGGCCTCCGGGATCGAAGTGGCTGAGCTGCAACGGCTAGCAGACCTGCTCTTGGGTGCGCAACGCGCCTTGGTCATCCCCGGCAGCCCCGCCCTGGCCCATAGCAACGGCCTGGAAAACGCCGAAGCCATTCTGACCCTGAACGGCTTGCTGAACGCGCCGATCTCCCTTTCGCCGCTTTCCCCCTTCGGCGATGCCTATCACCAACCAGTTACGTTACAGGAGATGAGCGCTTTGATCGAGCGCATGCGCCGCGGCGAAGTGTGCGTGCTCTTCATCCACGGGACCAACCCGATCTTCGAACTGCCGGCCGCGCTCGGATTCGTCGAGGCATTGAAATCAGTGCCGCTGGTGATCTCCTTTGCTACCTTCCCGGATGAAACGGCTCTGGAGGCCGATTACGTCTTCCCCGATCACCATGGGCTAGAATCCTGGGGATATCAGCGTTTGGCTACAGGGAGCACCTTCCCCGCCATCTCCGGTGCCCAGCCGGTGGTCGTGCCGTTCTACAACACCCAGGCAACTGCCGATGTGTTGCTGGCTGCAGCGGCTCAATTGGGAGGCGCGGTGGCCCAAGCGTTGCCCTATGCCGATGAGGTAGCCTACCTGCAGGCAAAACTATTGTCCCTGGTGGAACAAAACAACGGCTTTTTCAGCGCGCCGGAGATCAACACCTTCTTTGCCTACTTCCAGCAATACGGCGGATGGTGGAAGACGGTGGAGGAAGCACCGAACCTCAATTTGGCCAATGCTCTCAATCGGAAGATCAAAATCGAAGCGGCAAATTTTGCCGGTGAAGGTGAATTCCATCTCTTCCCCTTCGTCTCACCGGTGTTGGGCGAAGCCGGTGCGAACAAGCCCTGGCTCCAGGAAGTGCCGGATCCGACCACCACGGTGATGTGGAATTCATGGATCGAGATCAATCCCAAAACGGCAGAAGAGCTAGGATTGGATGATGACGACGTGGTACGCGTCGTTTCCGAGCACGGGAGCGTCGAGGTGCCAGTTTACCGCTACCCGGCCATTCGTCCGGATGTGGTGGCGATCGTCTTCGGGCAGGGTCACACCGCCTACGGGCGCTATGCGCAGGGGCGGGGCGTGAATCCGAATCATCTCCTGAGCCCGGTCACCAACGCCGCCGGTGACTTCGCTTTTGCCGCCACCCGCGTGCGACTGGAAAAAACCGGTAAAAAGCAAGCCCTCTCGCGCCTGGAAAGCCGCATGGGCGTTTACGGTATGGAACATTGATCTGAGGAGCGAACATGAGCGAAGTAGTACAAATCCCCGAATACAAGGCCGAATGGGCCGAAGGTGAAAACGGCAAGTGGGGCATGGTCATTGATATGGACCTATGCACTGGGTGCCAGGCCTGTGTCGCCGCCTGTGCGATGGAGAATAACATTTCGTTCGTCGGCGAGGAGGATGCAGGTTACGGACGCACAATGCATTGGATTCGCATTGAGCGCTTCTGGGAAGGAGAATACCCCGAAGTACACATGACGCCCTATCAGCCGGTGCTCTGTCAGCAGTGCGGGCATGCCCCGTGCGAGCCGGTTTGCCCAGTCTTTGCCGCCGTTCATAGCAAAGCCGAGGAGATCAACCTGCAGGTTTACAACCGTTGCGTTGGCACGCGCTATTGTGCCAACAACTGCCCCTATCAGGCACGCGTATTTAACTGGCGCGATTGGCCGCGCCCCACGCCGCTGGAAAACCAACTCAATCCCAGTGTGACCGTGCGCCGGCGGGGTGTTATGGAAAAATGCACTTTCTGCATTCAGCGCATTCGCCAGGCGGAAGATGTGGCCAAATCGGAAGGTCGGGAAATCCGCGATGGGGAGGTTCTACCGGCCTGCGCTCAAGCCTGCCCGGCCGATGCGATCGTCTTTGGGCGACTGGACGATCCGGAAAGCCGCGTCAGCCAACTTGCAAAAAGCCGACGCGGGCAGAAATTGCTCGAAGAATTGGGCACTCTACCCCGTGTGACTTACCTTTTGGGAGGATAAACCATGACGGTAACCGCGAACTCTCTCTCCCATCCTCATGCTCACGAAGCAGGAGGCCACGACCATCGTGAAAGTCTGATGTTCGATGCGCGCCCACGTGGGTTGATGAACGCCTGGGCAATGGAGGCAATGCACGAAGCTTCGTGGAAGTTTTGGGCTGTCGTTGCCTTCTTAGCACTGATCGTGCTCGTCTTCCTGATCGGCGCCTGGGGATGGATGATCGCCGAAGGTTTGGGTCTGGCCGGCGTCAATCGCCCGGCTTACTGGGGTATTTTCCTGGTGAATACGGTCTTCTGGATCGGTATCAGCCATGCTGGGACGTTCATCTCGGCCATTTTGCGCGTCTTAAAGGCCGAGTTCCGCCGCCCGTTCACCCGCGCTGCCGAGCTGATGACCGCCTTCGGTCTGGTACAGGCCGGCCTGAGCATTTTCATGCACATGGGTCGCGTTTGGCTCTCCTACTGGCTGATCCCCTACCCTAATCAGCGCCAGCTATGGCCCAATTTCCATTCCCCCTTAACATGGGATTTCCTGGCCATCACCACCTATCTGCTCTCTAGCCTGATGTACCTCTATCTGCCACTCATTCCCGATCTGGCCATGGCGCGCGATCGCTCCACAGGTTGGCGCAAGACGCTCTATCGTACCCTAGCATTGGGCTTCCGCGGCACCGAAGGAGAATGGACCCACTTGCGCACGGCGATGAACATCTTCGCGTTTGCCATTATCCCGGTCATGTTCTCCGTCCACACAATCGTATCCTGGGATTTTGCCATGGCCACTCGACCGGGCTGGTCCTCAACGATCTTCGGGCCGTACTTTGTTATCGGCGCGCTACATTCTGGAATCGCAGCGGTGGTAGTCGTCTTGTTCTTTGTGCGGCGCATGAAGCACATGGAGTACTTTATCCGCGCCGAGCACTTCGATGGCCTCGGTAAGCTCATGTTGATTGTCTCCATGGCCTGGGCTTATTTCTTCTTCAACGATTACATTGTCCAATGGTATGGCGGCGATCGGTGGACTCGCTTGCTGCTGGAATACCACGAGGCCGGCCCTCTTGGCTGGATGTGGATGTTGATGCTGATCTGCAATGTCGCCGTGCCCTGGCTTTTACTCTGGAATCGCCGCGTGCGCCGCACTCCCTGGCTGATGATGATCATCGGCACCTTGATTAACGTAGGCATGTGGCTAGAACGTTACGTGATCGTGCCGATCTCCCTGACGATTAACCGCATGCCCTTCACCTGGCGGCAATACGTACCTGGGATCGAGATCCCCCTAGGGATCGGCACCTTGGCACTTTTTATCCTGCTGTACATGCTCGCTTCGCGTTTCATCCCGCTGGTGCCCGTTTGGGAAGTACAGGAAGGACAAATGGCCCACTCTCTGGAACGCGTCGGGAAAGCATACGTGCCGGTGGTCAAGGAACTGGAATAGGAGGTTGGAATGAGCGAAAAAACTTTCCTGGCTCTTTTCTCGGATATTGACCCTGCGGCTGAGGCCATTGCCCACTTGCGCGAGATGGGCGTTGCAGATGAGCAAATGAACGTAATCTCCGGCATTCCCTTCACCGGGCCGATGCTCGGACGTCCACATCACTGGACCAACGTGCCCCGTCTGGCGCTCGGAGGGGCAATAGCCGGGTTTCTCATGGGGCTTTTTTTCGCCATCGGCACGCCAAGACTCTATCCGATCTACGTCGGCGGCCAACCGTTGATCCCCGTTCCACCCAGCGTGATCGCACTTTTCGAGCTAACAATGCTGGGAATGCTGATCTCTACCTTTCTGGGTGTGTTCCTGGATAGCTACTTTCCCAACTATCGCCCGATGGAATACGTGCTGGAGATCAGCGATGGGAAGATCGGCGTACTTTTCCGCTGTGCTGAAGAAGAAGGCGCTCGTTGGATGGAAACCTTGAAAAAATTCGGGGCTGAATCGGTCAGCCCGGTGGAGGCGGTCCAGATATGAACTTCCAATGGTACAAGCGACTCTTTGCCGTTTTTGCGGGAGTTGGGCTTCTCTTGGGCATCCTGCTCCTCTTCAGCTACGACGTTATCAAGATTGACTGGATCAGCTTTATGGAGATCCAGCCCTCGTATAAGTGGAACAAAAATCCTCTGCCCGTCCCGCCGCGCTCGGTACCCATAGATGGTCCGGTTGCCATCCCGAACATGGGTGCGCCTAGCAATCCCGTCCCGGCAGATGAGGTTTCGCTCGCCCGTGGTCAGCAGCTCTATGCCATCCATTGCGCTATGTGCCACGGTCCGCAAGGGCTAGGGAACGGGACGATCGCCGCTTTCCTGGCGAACAAACCGGCCAATCTGACAGCGGATGTGGTACAAGCGAAAAGCGATGGTGCTCTCTTCCTGACAATCACCAACGGCGTTGCCGGACGGATGCCCGCGCTGAACGAAAACCTGACCCTACGCGAGCGCTGGGATATCATCAACTTCTTGCGCGCCCTAAAGCAACAACCCTAAGGAGCCAGTTATGCGCAATGACGTTCAGAAACTGATCTACGGTGTTCTTGCAGGATTCGTGATCCTAATAGCGGTATGGATTGCTTACATATACGTAACTGCCTGCGGGTTCTCCTTGAGTTGCCGGAAAGCTTCCACCCTGCCGCCCTTGACCCCCATTCCCACCCTGATCCCGGCCACCATGCCGGCACCGGAGCGGGCTGCCGCCGGTGAATTCAACAAATGCCAGATCGCCGCGCTCAACTTGATCGGGGCCTGGGTTTCGGCCGGCTATCCGGAAAACGACCCGTTCACTTTCACCGATGTGAAAGGGCGCACCTGCCAAGCCACCTTCTATAAAGATGTGCAGCCCCTTTTCATCGAGTCTAACATCTGGTATCCGGGCTCGCAAGGATGTAGCTCCTGTCACCATGCCGATGTGGCTACTTCCATCATGAACATGGATTTGAGTAGCTACGCCGGCATTCTGGCTGGCTCGCGCCGCGCCAACGGTGAAGCCAAAGGGCAGGATATTCTGGGCGGCGGAGTTTGGGAGCAATCACTGCTTTACCAGATGCTCTACGCCCCGAACGGTCAAACGACCATCGGGCGCCAGGCCATGCCCCTGGGTCGCCCGGCCAATGTGCCGGCAGAGGGACCCTTGATTTACGCCGGCCAGGTCATTGTGATCGTGGAAAGCCAGGCCACCCCGGCACCTTAATCGGACGGTAGACGGTGGACCGTGGACGGTAGACCGTGGACCGTAGACGGTAGACCGTTGGCATAGGTATCGGAATCGAGCAAAGCCTCCGCCTTTTGAGCGGGGGCTTTGTTCAAAGCTTTCAGCATGCCGATTGAAATTCGCCTTTTATAGCACTAGCTGGGGGCTTTGTCATCCTGGATGTGTTATAACATTGTCTAAAAACCGTCCGCTTCCAATCCTGATATTCCCTATCTCTCGCCCATGGACAACCCAGAATTCCACAAACGCCTTTCGCTTTTCCCCCTTTCCACTGCCATCGCCGATGACCAGCTCACCCTCCAGGGGTATCGGCTGCAGGATTTGGCCACGCAATACGGCACCCCACTCTATATCTATGATGCTGCCACGCTAGAACACCACTACGCGGCTTACGTAGAAACGCTGCAGCACCGTTATCCTGCTCCGTGCGCCATCACCTATGCCGGTAAAGCCTATCTTTCACCGCGGCTGATCCACTGGCTGGAGCGCCACGGGGCATGGATTGATTGTAGTAGCTATGGGGAAATTTTGACTACGCGAGCATCATCCCGTCGCGTCCCAATTCTGGTGCATGGCGTCAATAAATCTCTCTTGGACCTGGAACACGTCAGACGTCACGCGCAGGTGATCGTCGTGGACAATCCAAGCGAATTGCACCGTCTGATTGCGTGCCATAAGAACGGCGCCCACATGCCGGACCTTTGGCTGCGCTTCCAGCCCGGCATTGCCCCTCACACCCACAGCCATATCCAAACCGGCCACCACGAAAGCAAGTTCGGTATGACCGCCAAAGAACTGCTGCATGCCGTAAAGGAAGCCCGGCACAACGGCCTGAGCATTCGCGGACTTCACTTTCATATCGGTTCACAATTCCGCGAAACATCATCGTTATGTGCGGCAATCGAGCAAGCCCTGGACCTTGCGGCACGAATTTTCCGGTCAGAAGAATGGCACTTTTCACCGGGCGGTGGCTGGGGTGTGCCGTATCATGAGAACGATCTTCCCTGGCCACCTATTGAAACGTACCTCACCGAGATGATCGCTTGTATCTTAAAAGGGGTCAGAGCAAGAGGACTTCCGCTCCCTTCCCTGCATGTAGAACCCGGACGTAGCCTGATTGCCCAAGCCGGCCTCGCCATCTACCGCATCGGAACGATCAAACGCCGCCCATCACGGACCTGGTTGTTAGCGGATGGTGGAATGGCCGATAACCCACGTCCGGCACTCTATGGGGCCCGCTACACTGCCCTTCCTCTGCGCGCGCTCTCCCGCCCATGGGAAGAACGGGTGTGGATCGGTGGGCCCTATTGCGAATCCGGCGATGTGTTGATCGAAGACCTGCTCTTTCCCACCATAGAAGAAGGGGAATATATCGCCATCCCTGTCAGCGGAGCGTATCAGCTGAGCATGGCTAGCAATTATAACGGTGCGGCTCGTCCGGCAGTCTTATGGATCGAAAAAGGCAAACTCTTTCTGAATCAGAAACGCGAGCGCAAAATTTGGTGGAAGTGATGTTTCCCGGTCGGTTAAGGTTTCCGCTTTTCGTCAGATAGGGTAAAATTGAAGTACCAATACACCTTAAGGAGCACACTGTGAGTCGTTGGCCTGGGAAGTATGTCATCGGCCTTACCGGCAATATCGCCACCGGGAAAAGCGTGGTGCGGCGCATGTTGGAACATCTCGGCGCTTACACGATTGACGCTGATGTGCTGGCCCACCGCGCCCTCGCCAAAGGTGCGCCTGGTTACCAGCCGGTAGTGGAAACGTTCGGCAAATGGATCCTAGATAGCAACGGTGAGATCGACCGCGAGCGATTGGGACGACTTGTCTTCTCAGATCCAGAAGCGCTGAAAAAACTGGAAAGCATCGTGCATCCGCTGGTTTTTCAAGCCATTGATAGCCTAGTGCACCACGCTTCTCAGCCCATCGTTGTCATCGAGGCTATCAAGCTCCTGGAAACCGAACTGCGCTACGCCTGCGATGCGATCTGGGTTATCCATGCTCCCACCAATGTCCAACTTGAACGCCTGATGAAAAAGCGTCAAATGAGCCGCGAGGATGCGCTTCAGCGCATTCAGGCCCAACCGCCACAGGAAGAGAAGATCGCCCAGGCAAATGTAGCCATTCAAAACAAGGGGTCCTACGAAGATCTTTGGAAAGAAGTCAGTCAACATTGGCGTGCCATCACCTCGCACACCGATACCATGCCGATGGTCGTCAAGGCCGCGGCGGCCGGTGAGCTCAGCATCTCTCGCGGACGTCCACGTGAATCTGCCAAGATCGCCGAAGCGATCGCGCGCCTGAGCCACGGTCGCCGTCAACCGACGGCCGATGACATTATGGCAGCCTTCGGCGATAAGGCCTTCGTGCTCCTGAACCAGGGAGAACAAATCGTAGGGGTGGCCGGTTGGCAAGTGGAGAACTTAGTTGCCCGCACCACCGATCTCTACCTTGACGAAAAAATCGATCTGCGCAAAGCCCTGGAGGCAATCATCAACGAAATTGAACATGCCTCGCGGGAATTGCAATGCGAAGCATCCTTGGTCTTCGTCAGCCCATCGCTGGCACAGCATATAGAAATCTGGAAAATCTTGGGGTACGAACCGCGCCTGCCGGAAACCCTGGGCATACAGGCCTGGGAGGAAGCGGCACGCGAGTCGCGCCCGGCAGAGCCGCATGTGATGTTCTTCAAACAATTGCGCCAGGATCGGGTGCTCCGACCCATTTGATGGATTGTGTCGAATATCCTGGATAATCTCTTCTTCGTCCTTCAGCGCCTGACATGGGCGAGCGTCATTGACATCCTGTTGGTGACGCTCATTTTCTTCTTCATCCTGCATAGCCTGCGCGATACTCAGGCCATGGCGCTGCTGCGCGGGATGATCATCCTGATCATCCTGCTTGTGCTTCTAACCAGTCTGGTGGACCTGCCGGCCTTTTCGTGGCTGATAAGCAACACCCTCCCTGCCCTTTTGCTGGCCATTCCGGTCATCTTTGCCCCTGAACTGCGAAGGACGCTGGAGCGGATCGGTCGCGCCGGCACGCTGCGGATCAAAACCCCAGGAGACATCCTGGCCACAGAACAAATGCTCCATGCCATCGTCAGCGCGGCCAATCGCCTTTCGGCGCGGCAACATGGCGCGCTGATCATTTTGCAGCGCAAAGACAGCCTGGAGGCTTATATCGAAAGCGGGGTTCGGTTGGATGCTCAGGTCACGGCAGAGCTCCTGTTGCAGATTTTTTATCCCAATACGCCACTCCACGATGGAGCCGTGATCATCGCCGATAACCGCATCATCGCCGCCGCCTGCGTCATGCCCCTTTCGACCAGCGGGATTCTGGCGACCGATCGCCAAATGGGATTGCGCCACCGCGCCGCACTGGGCATCTCCGAAGTCAGCGATGCAGTGGCTATCGTAGTTTCCGAAGAGACCGGTAGCATTTCAATCGCTCACGCCGGAAGACTTTGGCGTCGATTGGAGACAGAGCGCCTGGAACATATCCTTTTCACCCTGTTCCGCCCTTCCGGAGAGAAAAGTCGATCCTGGTGGACTTGGCTATGGAAAAGATAATTGCCGAGCTACGCACCTTTCTCTTGGCCTTCGTCCTGGCCTTAGCAGTCTGGATCTCTGCGGTCACCTCCACCGATCCGGATGAGGTGCGTGTTTTTCCTTCAGCGGTGCCCTTGGAAATAGTAGGCATGGAGAGCGGACTGGTGAGCCTGGAAAAACTCCCCGATAAAGTGCAAGTGACCTTGCGCGCGCCACGTTCGGTCTGGCAAGAGCTTTTGGCCTCACCTCAATCGGTACGTGCCGTTTTGGACTTAACCGGCTTAGGAGAAGGCACGCACACGATCAAGGTCCGCCTTCAGATCGCGCCAGGGCCCGTGCGCGTGATCGGCGTCTCCCCGTCTAGCGTCACGCTCACCCTGGAAAATGTGCTTTCGCGACAAATATCCCTGGAAGCCGTCGTGAGCGGCCAACCGGCCATTGGCTATCAGGCCGGTAGCATTACCCTGGAACCCTCCCAGGTGATCGTCAGCGGCCCTCAATCGCTGGTCTCACGTGTGGCGCGCCTCAAGGTGGAAGTCAATCTGAACGGTGTGCGCGAGACGATCGATCGCACCCTGCCGATTCAGGCGCTCGATGAGAAAGGTCAAACTATCAGTGGCATTAACCTGCTCCCAGCCAACGCCCACATCGTGATTCCCATCCAGCAAATGGGCGGATATCGCGATGCCGTGGTAAAAGTCGTGGTGCGCGGTCAGGTAGCCAACGGCTACCATCTCAGCGGAATTTCCGTCTTCCCACCTATCGTAACGCTCTATTCCGAAAACCCGCAGCTGATCAGCGGCCTTCCTGGAGTTATTGAGACCGAACCGCTTGACCTGAGCGGCCTGAAAGAGAACCTCACCACCCGGCTCGGATTGTTATTACCGGCCGGAATTTCGGTGATCGGTGACCAAAGCGTGTTGGTGCAGGTCAACGTGGCGGCGCTTGAAAGTAGCCTAACGCTCACCAATCAACCAATCACGATCACCGGCCTGGCGCCGAACCTGAGTGCCACGCTCACCCCCTCAATTGTGGATATCATCCTCTCTGGCCCATTACCGCTTCTGAATGCCCTTCGCCCACAGGAAGACGTGCGCATTTTTGTAGATCTGAGCAACCTGACAAGCGGAACATACCAGGTAACTCCACAAGTAGAAGTGCTCATCGAAGGCCTGAAAGTTGAATCGGTGCTTCCGGTCACAGTGCAAGTTACGATCACTTCCTCAGAAACTCCAACACCAACGCCATGAATCCACGTAAGCCTCTCGTCGCTCTTGTCGGACGCCCCAACGTGGGCAAAAGTACTCTTTTCAACCGCTTCATCGGAGAACGTTTAGCGATCGTGGACGAGACCCCGGGCACAACGCGCGATCGCCTGTTCGGCAGCTGCGAGTGGAACGGGCGGGTCTTCGACGTGGTGGATACCGGCGGCATCGATCCCCAACACGGCAGTCAGACTCCCCTTTCGATCGGCTCGGCGGAATTTATCGAAGAAATCCGCCAGCAGGCTCTAATGGCCGTGGAAAGTGCCGATCTGGTGCTCTTCATCACCGATGGGGAAGAGGGCCCCACCCCTGCCGATCACGAGATCGCCCGCATTCTGCGTCGCCATCAACGCCAAACGGCCGAGGGAGGAGAACCCTTCCCACCGATCTTGCTGGTGGTGAACAAATGCGAATCGGAAGCGCGCCGCGCCGAGGTCGCCGCCTTCTATGAACTGGGGCTGGGAGAACCTTATGCTGTTTCGGCATTACACGGCACCGGAACCGGGGACCTGCTTGATCGAATCGTAGAATTGCTGCCGGCGATAGAAGAAACCGAAGCGGACGAAACGGTAAAGATCGCCATTGTCGGCAAGCCCAATGTGGGGAAATCCAGCTTGTTAAACCGCCTGCTGGGCGAAGATCGGGTGATCGTCAGCCCCATCCCCGGTACGACGCGTGACGCCATAGATACCCACCTGGAATACCAGGGAATTCCGATCACGCTGATCGATACCGCCGGCATTCGGCGGCGCGGAAGGATCGAGCGGGGTATCGAAAAATACAGCGTTTTACGCTCTTTTAGTGCGATTGAACGAGCCGACGTGGTACTCCTGGTGATCGATGCCACTATTGGGATCACAGCCCAGGATGCTCATATTGCCGGTTTTATCCTGGATGCCTGGAAATCGTGCGTGGTCATCGTGAACAAATGGGATGCGATCCAAAAAGATAGCCAGACGATGGAGCAGTGGAAACAGCGCATTCGTCAGGAGCTGAATTTCATGGATTACGTGCCGATCCTCTTCGTCTCGGCCCGTACCGGCCAGCGCGTCGATCAAATCCTGCCCACCGCGCTTCGGGTCCAGGAAGAACGCTTGGCACGCATTACCACATCGAAGCTAAACCAAATCCTGCAACGGGCCCAGGATCGCCAATCCCCACCTGCCCACGCCGGGCGGCAGCTCAAGATCTTCTACGGCACCCAGGTACGCACCGATCCGCCGACATTCCTGATCTATGTCAATGATCCCTCGCTGATGCACTTTTCTTACCTACGTTACCTGGAAAACTGCATTCGAGAAGAATACGGTTTTCTCGGCACCCCCATTCGTCTGGTGACCAAAGGACATCATGAGTAGCGAATCGCTGGCCCATCTGGAAGTGGAGGAGATCGCCAGGCGGCTACGCGAAAACTTCGCCCATATTCACCCCGGGGATGAAATCCGGCCAACCGAGAAAATTAAATGTGCCGCCGTGTTGGTGCCGCTTCTGAAAGAACAGGGGGAATGGCATTTATTGTTCACCCGCCGCACCGAGCACGTGGAAAGCCATAAGGGACAGGTTTCCTTCCCAGGCGGCGCCTGTGACCCCGGCGAGACCACACCAGAAGAAACGGCGCTGCGCGAAGCCGCCGAGGAGATCGGTCTGGGCCCGGCGCGGGTGCGCGTGTTGGGACGCTTGCCTCCTATGATCACCGTGACCCACTTTCGTGTTACGCCGGTCGTCGGAGTGATCGAGTGGCCAGCGGTGCTTAGAGTATCCACCATCGAAGTGGCCCGCGTTTTCACCATTCCGCTCACCTGGCTGGCCGATCCACAAAACCGTTGGGAATTTTATCGTCCCGATCGCGGCGTCTTGCTCGCCTACCATCCCTATGATGGCGAGTTGCTTTGGGGGGCCACCGCTCGAATGACCCTGATGCTCCTAGAGGCGCTGTTAAAAAAATGACAGCCATCCTTCTCGATGGCTGTCATCTCAGAACAGGGAGAGAGTGTTTTACTCCTCTTCGGACTCTTCTTTCTTGCCACGTTCAATGACTTCCGGTTCGGCGGCTTCTTCGGCAGCGGCCTCGCCCTCTTCTTCGGCCTCGGCGGCGGCTGCTACAACGATCAGCTCATCCGGATCTTCCAAAATGCGCACCTTATCCGAAACGGGCAGATCGCGCACGTAGATACCATCGCCGATCTCCTTGAGCGCGGCAAGATCAACCACAATGCGTTCCGGCAGATCGGAAGGCAGACATTCGATCTCTACCTCGTCCAGGCCGGTGACCAAAACGGCATTGTAGTCCTTGACTGCCGGAGCCGTGCCGACCAGTTCGATAGCCACGGTCGTGCGGATCTTCTCGGTCAGCGAGACGGCCAGGAAATCCACATGCAATAAGTGTCCCTTGAGCACATCGCGTTGCTTTTCACGCACCAAGGCCAGATATTCCTTTCCATCGATCTCCAGCGTGACCAGGCTAGAGGTAGAGAGATGTGCCAAGGTCTTCGCCGCCTGATGGGCATCCAGCAAGATCGGCATGGGATCGAAATGTTTGCCATAGATGATGGCCGGCAGCAAACCTTGCCGCCGCATGGCATTGACTTTTTTCCCGGTCACCTGCCGGGGTGTGGCTTTGAGAACGACTTTTTCCATTTCACACTCCTCGGGCGCCTCTCACTCCCGCCACAGGGAGTTACCTTCGCCCTTTTTAGAAAATCTCACCCGGCTTACACCAGGTGGCTATTCACCAATTATGATCTGCTGCAAAACAAGGCGCGACCCAAAAGGTAAAAAAGGCCGGAAAACAAACCGGCCAGCAGACCGATGATCACGGCCTCGCGGTGCGAGAACAAGACCTGAACATTCCCTTCAACGTGATCCGCCAACAAAATACCGACACGCGCATCGTTTACCCGAACCCGTCCGCCACGCAAAACCAAAGCGCGGGTGGAAGTTAGGGCCAACGTACCGCTCTGGGCATAGGCCAGGGAACATTGCTCCAGCGAGGCATTTCCAGCCTGGAGGGAGAAGATAGCCGATTGATGGGCCTTCAGGTGATCGGCATGTGCTTGTTGAACTGCCGTCTGGCGCATATCCACTTCTTCTGCCCGCAGTTCCTGCACTCCGCATTGGGAGGCACGTACCATTTCTGCAGCGAGTTGCTCAACATTCGCCTGATAGACATTCACAACTTGCGGCACTTCTGACATAGCAACCCTCCAGGCAAAAAATGTGCCTCCTTTTGGAGGCGTGACCAAATTGTAGCCGGATCGAAGGGCTACGTCAAGGAAAAAACAACCAAAACCCGCAACATCACATTTTCATTGACGTTTCCACTTGTTAGCAGTATAATAAGCCCGCTTTGCCCCGGCAGAAGGTGCTGGGGCGAGTGTATGTATCCCGGCTTCCCCGGTCGCGCGCGTTGGATCTCCCGCGTGACGCCCGGCGAAGCGAATGCCAGGAGTAAAAAAGGATGAGCGAATACGTAATTCTTGAAAGCGGTGGCAAACAATATCGTGCCGGCGTAGGGGCAACGATCGAAGTGGATCGCCTGCCCAATCAGCCTGGCGAACAGATCGAGTTGGATCGTGTGCTTCTTTTCGCCCATGATGGCGAGGTGCGTGTGGGCACGCCGTTCGTCGAGGGTGTGACCGTGCGCGCCACGGTGCTGGAGCACTTCAAGGGTCCCAAAGCGATCACTTTCCATTACGAACCGAAGAAGCGCATCCGCGTGAAGGGTGGGCATCGTCAGCAGTATACCCGCCTGCAGATCGAATCCATTGAGTTTTCAGAAGGCCAAGCGCCTAAGAAAAGCCGCAAAGGGTAAACGGAGGTTCTTATGGCACATAAAAAAGGTGGCGGTTCCAGTCGCAACGGGCGTGACTCTAATTCCAAGCGTTTAGGCGTGAAACGCTATGCCGGCCAATATGTGCTGGCAGGGAATATCTTGGTACGGCAGCGTGGCACGCGCATTAAGCCCGGTCTGAACGTTGGCATTGGCGGCGATGATACGCTCTTTGCCCTAACGGATGGCATTGTTCACTTTGACGTGGTCCGCGGCCAAAAGCGTGTTAACGTCATCCCGGTCCTTGAAGAAGCATAACAAGAGATAGAGGCTCTTATGAAAGCGAAAATTCACCCCACTTATTATCCGAATGCCCGCGTGATTTGCGCCTGCGGGAACACTTGGACGACCGGGTCCACGAAGAAGGAGATCCACGTCGAAATTTGCTCCAAATGCCATCCCTTCTTTACCGGCGAACAGCAACGCATCGTTGATATTGAAGGTCAGGTCGATCGCTTCCAGCGCAAACTTCAGGCGCGCCAGGCCTACGAGGCCGAACGCGAAGCCCGTGAACGGGAACGTCGCGCCCCATCGCGCCCGATCAGCGATCTGGAACTTGGGGCGCGCGTCGAAAAGGCGCTGGAAAATGCCGGCATTGCCACCATCGGTCAGCTGATCGAGAAAATGGCCGAAGGAGACGAAGCTCTGCTGGCTATCGAAGGCTTCGGTCGTAAGGCGCTGATCGATGCCCGTCGCAAATTGCGCTCCCTGGGCTACGAAGTGCCCACACCGCAAGCTCCAGCGGCCTGATCGGTTGCTCCCTGACCCACCGAAGGCACGAAGAGACGTTCTTCGTGCCTTTTTGTTTCTGTATAAAGAGGTGCCCAAAATTCAGGGCAAGATGCGAAACGTCGAAACCAGATTCTCACCTTCCAAGGTGGCCGGCGTTAAGCGATAAACCCACCCCTGTCCCAGAAAGAAGTAGCTACAACCAGGAGCGATCAAAGTGGAAGCGCAGATTTCGAGCCCTGATCCAACCCTGCGGCGCACAAAGGAACTCTCTAGAACTCCGTTGGATTTCAACCAGGACTCCAGAGAGAGGCTATCGCCGAGCGGAAAAATGTGAATCTCCAGGTCCGCAGACTCCACCCCCTCTTCCACGGCATTGACCATATCGGGACGCAAGATGACAAAAGCCGCAACCGGGCGCGGGTTCAGGCCCTTTAGCCGATCTTCGGAAACACGGCGGAAGAGAAACGCCACAGGGTATTCGATCGAGAAGCGATAGACGGGATCCTCATAGAGACTCATGGTTATAGAAGCAGGTAAACCGGGTTCGGCGTTCTTTTCGCCTTCCGCTGCGGCGGGTTGAATCTGACCCTTCTCATCGGAGTCCATCCCCACCGCCGAAGGCATGGGAACCTGCGTCCCGTTTGATAGAATCACGCCACTCTTTTCGGCGAGCGGCACACAGGCAAAGAGCATTAGCAGAATCAGGAAGATAAAGCGCCAGGTTCTAAAGATCATTCTCGCACCTCTTGCGCAAAACCCTGAACGCGAACCGTTTTCTGCATTGAAAGCAAACTCGGTTCTCTCTTCCTAATAAGACATCGAAGAGGCACAAAAAGTTCCCGAAGGATAGAGTCTCCTGCAAAAACATGTCTTACCCGCCTACGCTCTGCGGAGCGGGGCACGGATAGCACGGATGTTACGGATGAGCACAGGCGTTTAAAAAATTCGCCTTACAAACCGGCCCTCACCGCTTCACAACGCAGGCAATTCGGCTCTGCACAGAGCAAGGCCAACTTATCTTCGGCCAATCGCTCACGCACCACCGTCACCAGGTCAACAAGTGGGATGGCCTCCAAGCGGGTTTCACCGAGATAGGCGCAACGCGCCCGGCCTTCCAGGTATGGGCGAATGCCTTCAAATCCCAAAGAACAGCCGGGAAACCCGGGACAGGCAACCACACCGCGCGGCGTGAGCGCCCAACGCAGAAACTGTTTACGCCCGGCCAGACGTTCGGCATAGTGAATGCTGGTATTGACGGTATGATCGACCCCCAAAAGTAGCACCCAGCCCCCCATCTCATGTAGCACCCGAATCGGTGCCAACGGTTCATCTAAGGTCTGGGCATGCAGTGCTTTCTCTAACCGAATAGCTGCGAAAGAAAGGATCGGATGGCGGGTGCGTCGGGCAAGCGGATGCCTTCGCAGGACCTCCGGCAATATGCCCATGAGGGGATCGGCAGGCAAATCCGGGCGGAAAAACTCCGCCCGGCTGTTGTAAGGTTGCTCTGCCGAATAGTCCACTCCATTTCGGGGCGGTCCCACCCGCGGCGTGACCATGGTGCGGTACGTAAAGGTCGGCACCAAGATTCCCGAAGCAATCTCCAGGAGGGCAGCTAGTAAGGCTTCCGCACCGCCCTGGATCGGCCCGATCTTACGCAGCGAGGCATGGACGATCAGCGGCACTCGCGGCAGTTCTAGCAAACGAAGCGCTGCGCGCAGATCGCGGAAGCGCCACATTTCATCACTTCCCTTTCCACTGCGGTTTCCGCTTTTCGATGAAGGCTTTCATCCCTTCCTTTTGGTCTTCGGTTGCAAAGAGCAAGTAGAAATTACGACGCTCGGCGGCCAAGCCTTCGGTCAGGCTGGTTTCTAGAGCGGCATTGACGGCTTCCTTTGCCAGGCGCACTGCCAGCGGCGCGCGAGCAGCGATCTCCTCCGCCAGGGTCAAGGCCTCTTCCAGGTAGCGCTCCACCGGGACGACGCGGTTCACCAGGCCAAATTGCAGCGCTTCCTGGGCGCTCAGCGTACGATTGTTCAACACCATTTCCATCGCCAATGCTTTGCCCACGGTGCGCGTCAGGCGCTGGGTGCCGCCAGCACCGGGGATAACGCCAATCGTGATCTCCGGCTGACCGAAACGCGCCGTCTCCGAGGCAACGATCATATCGCAGGACATGGCCAATTCACATCCGCCGCCCAAGGCCCAGCCGGAAACGGCGGCGATAACCGGTTTCTTGATGCGCCGAATGCGATCGAATAGGCCAATCGTATCGCGTTCGAGCATCTCTACTGCCGAAGCCTCTACCATCTCTTTGATATCTGCTCCGGCAGCGAACGCCTTTTCATTCCCTGCGATCACCATAGCCCCCACTTCCGGATCGGCATCGAAGGCTTCCAGTGCATCCATCAGCTCACTCAGCAAGGTGCGGTTGAGGGCATTCATGGCCTGCGGACGATTCAGCGTGATCAAACCAACCCGCCCGCGCCGTTCTGTGAGGATGTTTGTATAGGACATAAGAGGACCTCCGAAAGAAAAATTTGCGATCCTGCACTCATTATAAATCTGTTTCAGGTATACTTAGAGATTGATGGCCCAACTATCCCTCCCGCTTCTGGCAGGACTTGAGATTCTCTTTTACGCCGGTGGGATATGGCATACCTGGCGCTCCAACCCTGAAAGAAAAAGCGGCTTCCTATTGACATTTTTGCTGGGGATCCCCCTCCTGGGTCGAGGCCTGGTGCTCTTCCAGATGTTACAGGGAGCAACGCAAACGGCAACTTTCTGGGAAACCTATATTGCCCTGGGAACAGCAATTGCATTGTGGCTGCTCCTGGTGAACTTTCGGAGGCGCAATGTGCTCCGGGCAAGTTTGCCGGCCTGGCCCTGGCCCTTGCTGGTGATCGGCTTGGCGATATTTCAGCCGCGCCTGCCGGCAATTATCTGGGAGCGAGGTCTCTATATTCTGCCCTCCGCGGCGCTCCCCGCAATGGGTGCTTTCGTCGGGTGGCTCATCTTGGGTCTAATCATGAGTTTGTTCGCTTTGAGCGAAGCGCGGCGCATTCATCAACCGATGCACCGCGCTCGTTTTGCCTATTGGGGGCTCATCTTGCTTCTCTTTGCCCTGGATGGCTGGATGACCTTCGTTTGGCCCACGCCCGGCTTTCACCCTGTGCGCGCAGCAATGGTATGGACGGTGATCTATCTGTTCACCCATCATCGGGTGAGGGCACTACGCGAAATTCTGCGGGTGATCCTGATCTACCTTTCCACCATTTTGTTGATCGGGATACTCTATTTGGTCACCACCGTAGTGACCGAACGCCTGTTCAGCAATCGGCCAAATTACAACCCTCTGTGGAGCGGCAGCCTGATCGCACTGGGATTGGCGCTTATTTTCGCTCCCCTTCTAAACCAGGTGCAAAAGGTGATTAATCGCTGGCTGCGCGCAGAACGCCCGAATGTTTCGCGCATTGTTCAGCTCTATAGCCAGAATATTAGCCATATTTTGGAAATGCAGCGCCTGGCGCAGGTTGCAGTAGCCCTGATCATGGAAACGGTGGGACTCCAGCACGGTTTTCTGTTTTTGGTGGAAAAACTCAATAGCGATGGAATAACGCGCTATCGTTTGCGCGCTGTACGTCACCCTGCCGAGCGCTCGATCAAACCGCTAGAACTTCCCGAAAACCATCCCCTCACCGATTTTTTGCTGCGTGGTCAACCACTGCTTCAATACGACGTGGATTTCCTGCCGGAGTTTCGGGAGCTCTCCTCCTTTGAACGAGAGTGGTTGCAAGCGCTGCAGGCGGAAATCTACGTGCCCATCTTTTCGAAAGGCAACTGGATCGGCCTCTTCGCTTTCGGGCCGCACCTGAACGCTCAACCTTTCTCCGAACAGGATTTGGCCCTGCTGACCGCTCTGGCACAACAAACGGCCATCGCGTTGGAAAACGCCAAATTGGTGGAAGACCTGGTGCGCCTGAACCGTGAGCTGCGCCAGACCACCTATGCATTGGAAAAGGCTCAACGGGAAGTGGAACGCCTCGATCGGACGCGTGCTGATTTCATCAGCATTGCCTCCCATGAGCTACGCACGCCCTTGACGGTCATCCGCAGCTATGTTGAAATGCTGCTGGAAAAAGAGGATCTCGATGCGGACGTGCGCACCTTCCTCAAAAGCATGCACGAGAGCACCTTGCGCATGCACAACATCCTGGAAAGCATGTTCGCCATCACCCAGCTAACGCAACATACGTCCCCTCTAGAAACGGAGATGGTAGATATCGGTATGTTGGTACGGGAGGCAGCAGAGGCATTGGCACCCAGATTAGCACAGCGTTCTCAGGTCCTCCAAATTGACCTTCCTGCTCTGCCCTTCGTTCCGGGCGATCGAACCCTTCTTTCCAAGGTATTTTTCCAGCTGATCGAAAACGGAATTAAATTCACCCCCGATGGAGGACAACTGCGCGTGGAGGCAAAATTGCAGCGCCCAACACCGGACTTACCAACCGGTGGGGTGGAACTGAGCTTTAGTGATACCGGCGTGGGGGTAGACCCTTCGCAGCGCGAGGCAATTTTCACAAAGTTCTATCAGAGCAGCGATGTGGAACGACATTCTACCAGCAAGGTGCGCTTTATGGGTGGTGGCACAGGACTAGGATTGGCACTCTGCAAGGCAGTCGTTGATGCCCACAAGGGGCGTATTTGGGTCGAGAGCCCTGGCTATGACGAAGTGCACTTCCCGGGAAGCCAGTTCCATGTTTTGCTTCCGCTCCATCCACCATCCAGCGGCCAGACCATCCGCATGGGCAGTGCTCTGCGGCAGAAGTATCCGTGAATCAAGTGTGGCCGGGAATGCAAGATGGTCAGGTTATTTTCCCAGCCGACGAACGATGCAGAATGTGGCCCCGGCTCGTTGGATGCGGAAAATTTCGGGCGCAAAGGGGTTGATGCCGCGATCTTCAAAAGCACGGGTGTTGACTAGAAGGTAATCACCCCGTTTTGGACCTTTCGGCTCATCACGCAGGCTGTGGACCTGGACATTCGGACCGGCATAGGCAGCGGCGATATAGGCCTCGCGCCAGACAAAAAGCCGCACCGGGTGATCCACCAACTCATTGAGTCGCTGGACGCTTTCTTTGTAGCAGGTAAGCCAGTAATCAGTCTCAAAGCGACCAAAGGCACCTGCCGGCCCTCCGATCAAACTGTTATAGTAGGTGTACTCATAAGGGTGCAGGACGAGAATGCCAAGCACACCCGGAAAGATCAGCAGACAAGCTAGCATCACCCGCCAAAAGGTAGGAAAATGTAAGCGACGAAGTAGGATTTCCAGACCAAAGCCGCCGAGGTAGAAGATCGGCGGTAGGATGAAAAGGAAGTGTCGGTAGTTATCGTACATCGGAGGGCGCCGCACCAGGACGTAGAGGACAGGAACGAGGAACCAGGCGGCTACGATCCCGGCTTCGGCCAGGATGGAGCTTGGGGGCGCAGCAGGCGGCTGCGGGTCCCTAGCGTTGCGCAGGCGCGCTTGGACTCGGAGCAGGATCGAGCCAAAGGGCAAGATCAGGCCCAGGCCGGCAAGCAGCCAGGTCGGTTCCGTAATCGTAATCCACATCAAAAAGGGCAAATAGCGCCCTGGCAGGTTGGTCGGTTGATAGAGGTAGCCGTTGAAGAGCACTTTGAAGGTGGCGGCGTTGTTCGACATGAGCAGGAAGACCTGGAGGAAACGCCCCAAGGGATCGCTCCAAAGGTAGGGCCAGAGAGCAACGGTGACTAAAGCGGCGCCAAAAAGGTAGGTGAGTAGGTGTGCCAACGGTGGACGCGCTCGGCGGATGAGGGCCACAAGGAGCACCAGCAGGCCGGCCAGCGGAGCCAGGACGCGCAGGACGATGGCGAATCCGAGGAAGAAGGTCGCCACT
>JBBIGZ010000043.1:0-24491 GCA_037447295.1 Chloroflexota bacterium
ATTGGATTTGATAAGCGTGTTTTGTATGGTGATCCCTGTAGCATCA
This sequence comes from Chloroflexota bacterium, assembly GCA_037447295.1. Lineage (GTDB taxonomy): Bacteria > Chloroflexota > Anaerolineae > Anaerolineales > Villigracilaceae > 630D-37. The sequence goes on from JBBIGZ010000043.1 coordinate 47, forward strand.
TAAATGAGGATGCCATTCCCGCCATTGTTTTGGACTGTGCTATTTATCACCGTGCCGCTAGTGACTGTGCTCAAATTATTGCTGAATTGAATGCCAGGTCCACTGGTATTGTTTTGCACAATAACATTATCAATAGTGATACTGTTGCTTAATACATCGATCAATGGATTATTTGAACCAGCGTCCCCTTGTACCGTGATATTCTTCAAGGTATTGGAAGCACTGACAAACTGAAATGCAGCAAAGCCGCTTGTTACAATAGTAATACTATTACTACCATCAATTGTTGTACCAGTATCGCCTCCTACCCACAGAGGCCCCGAAAGCGTAATGCTTCCGCTAACGCTGAAGGTGATGGAATCGGAAACCCCATTCCAGTTAGCAATTGCGATTGCATCTCTTAGCGAGCAGTCACCATCACCGCAGCTCCAATCATTTTCATCTACGAGGGTGTCAACAACAAGCGATGCTGCATGGGCATGCCGAATTGGTAGAGCGCTAATTGCAAGCGACAGGATTAGAGCAGCAGATAGGATGCGGAAAAAGTTTTTTCTCATCAGATCCTCCTACGGTTTGGGATTTGTGTGCAATATTTCGTTTAGAAAAAGTTGATTTGCTGCTAAAACGATTTTTGACGAAGCATAAAGGGCACCGGGTATTTTCCTGAAAAGCACGCGATTTCATTGCATATACTTCATCTAAAAATTTCAATTTCTTGAGCGTGTTCTACTTTTGTGGCTAAAAATTTTTCGGTGAGTTAGAATTTCATTTTTCCAATGTCAAATTATTCCATAACGTCGGATTGCCCCATTCAGCAATGGAGGCTGGGGCGGTAGAGATCATCATTTCTTGGGCCGGCTTTTCGGAATCGTTATCCGAGAACGAAAGCGATGCACCTAGCACGCCGGATGAGAGATCGAGGGCTTCTCCGAAGATGGTGAAGGGAATTTTGACTTCACCGCGATAACCTTTTTCGGTTTGCAAGAAGGCAATTTCTATTTGCTTGATGCGGCTACTGGAGACGGGTGGTACAAAGATCGTGGCTCTGGATTGTACGGTGGCAAAATCACCCGGCATGAAGCCAAATTGGAAATCATCTCCGTTGTTCTTGGCTAGGTTGAAATCGCCGTTCAGGTTCACATCTAGCCAAACTTCGACGTAGTCGTTTTCCCAAAAGTTGGCACCTTTTGGTGCGCGAATGACATCATCTTTCACGTCAAAGGCTAGATAGAGCGCATTCTCATTCCAGGCCCAACAAAAAGAGCCGCTCAAATCGTCAGGACCGATCCACTTTGTCGGATCGCCATAGCCGATTTGCTCGGCGCGATCTAGGGTATAGCAAGGAAAAGATGGCCAATCATCCAAGTCTCCATCTATGGTAATGGGAACGGTCAGATAAACGGCATTCATATCCAATCCATTCGAGTCCGGGCGACGGAGTGCAACGGGAGCAAGAGCTGTTTCACTAGGTGCTGGACTTGGGCTCACCGTTTCTGTGCTTATGGGAGAGGGTGTTTCGGAAATAACTTGTTCGGAGTTAATCTGGACCGTTTGCTTGGTCAGGGTTAGGGTGCCTAGAATATTCCAGCCTTTGCTTTCCTCCCAAATGCCTTCATTAGCAAAACGGATGGCATAGCGTGGGTCATTGCGCAAGCTATCTGCGGGATCGGGTAGCCAGAGTGCCAGACGATATTCGCCTTCATTCAGGTCTGCAGGGAGGGAGATAGAAACATGGAGGATGTGTTCTCCTGGTAACCAGGAGCGCGGATCGATCTCGTTCAGCGGAATGGCGATCGTTTGCGGTCCATCTAGCACGATGAATAGCGGGCGAGGGTTCAACGGGGAGGCAAAACCTTCGTTTCGTAATTTTATGATGAGGTTGACTGTGGAACCGATTTGGGCAACTGTGGGAAGTGTAGCTTCCTCCAAGATCAGCCGATATCCCAGCCGTTTTTTGATTTCATCGAAGCAGCCGTCCTTTTGCCAATTTTTGATTACCTGCTTGTGGTAGCTGAGGTTCAATTCGGTCCAGTGTAATCTTTCCATTTCTTGGATGGCTATTTCGCAGGCTTGCAAAGGTGAATAGACCTGACAGGTCTCGCCACCGGCCGGGACGAAGTGGGTGATCTGTGAAAGGTAATCAATGGCCTGAGCGCGCTCGTTGACGCCGCCGCGATCGTATGTGCCGACATCCGTATCCGATGAGAGGAAGCAATCGTTATGAAAGCCGATACGAGCCTGAAGAGAGCCATTGAAGGCCTGCTCGCGTGTAAGCGGTTGAGGGAAGAAGCTCATGATGTCGAAAGGATAGCGCAACAAGATAAAGCGATTGTTCGGTAGGGCATCGGATAATGCTTCGAGCACGGCGCGCTTTGCCTGTGGATCGAGATCCAATCCGTGGGTAGAAGTATGCCATTCGCCCCAGGCGCCGATGAATCCGGCATGCAACCAGGCGATAACATCGGCATTTTGTTGGAATAAAGGCTTAAGCTGCTGAATGTGACGTAGAATTTGTTCTAGCGAGGCATCCGGTTCGGAATTCGGCCAAGGTCCATCGTTGTATTTGACCCTTAGGATGACTTTCACCCCTCCTTTGCGGATAGCATCGAAAGCTTCTTGGATTTGATCGAGCTTTTGTTGAGGGATATCGCTTCGGCGGTATTCCCGCAGATCGATATCCGAGTAGACAAGTGAGGTGCCCAGGTTGCGGTAGACACTGAAATCGGAGGGGGCAAAATCGTCAAAAGAATAGCGGAAACCGCGTTCTGGATTGATCACATCGCTATTGAGCGGTGAATAGCTTAAGGTGTGGAGAGAAGCGCTGAGCGCCAGCATGGGGGTGGGAGACGGGGATGGAGCAGGCGGCATTGTCCTTGCCGCAGAAGTAGTGGCGGTAAGGGGCAGTGTTTGGATGGGTTGAGGGTTGCAAGCAGAGCTGAAAAGGGCCAAAACAGTCCAAAACGTGATCAAACGCAGTATCTTACTTTTTGCGAATTGCATTATGACCTCCGCAAAGTTATTTCAGGTTTATGGATAGGACGTTGGTAGCTTCAATAGCATTCCACTGCGAATCCACAATTTGAGCAACCACGGCGATTGAGGTGCATTCTAGAGCCAACGTTGTACAGGTTGTTTCCCAGGCAGCTAGCGGAAGTTTCCAGATCACCCCATTTTCGGTGCGTTCAAACGATAGCTCAGGTGGAGTGATCTCCATCCATTTCCAATTTTTGCCCTCTCCGTAATATAGAAATAATCCTTCATTTTCCAAAAGAAGGTTTGCCCTTATGGAGCGGATGAAGTAGCCTTTTTGTTGTTTTCCAGCTGTTTGAATAAAGACTTGGTAGGCATTAACAGGAATGGTGGATGGTTGGATGAGGAGTTGCAATCTAACCGTGTCATCTTGGAGTTGGATGCTAAGCTGGGAAAATCTCGATTGGATGGCGTTGTTGATGGTTTTTTCAATCGGGGTTGCCGTTAAAGTAGCTGCGGAGACTAGTGTTATTCCTGATACGGTGGACGGGGTGATGGACGGATGGATAATGAGTGAAGGGGTAGGTGATGCCAATGGTGAGGTGCATCCTGAAAGGAGTGCCAGGACGAATACCGCATGGGCAAGTAAATGGATGGTGGATCTATTTCTCATGATGATACTCTGCAGGTACTGGAATGGATGTTTAAGTCGAGTTGATTGCAAAATGACTCTCCAGCAAAAATTGTGTTTACCACGAAGCACACAAAGATCACAAAGTTTTTTAATATAAAATGCGATTTACTTTATTGATTTGCATAATATTTTTTGGGGTTGGAGGCTGAAATCCTTTTTGTACTTGCTGTGCTTGGTGGTCGAAAATCTTTTTGCAATGAAGTATTAAACGTTATAGCGATTTAAATGCGTAGGGTCTCATAATGCCAGGATTGTGTATGTCAAGTCCTTTCGTAGTGAAGTGAAATCAGAAATCGTGCGCTTGTGGAAAATTGTGAACCGGCTGGGAAGAAATTTACTTGAAATCTACCTGCAGCTTTGGAGTTATAGCGGCGGCATCCCAGTTTGTATTGACCAATTGAGCGACAAAGGCGGCCGAATTCGTTTTGAACTTGAAAGCTTCAAAGTCAATTGACCAGGACACAAATGGTTGATCCACAGAGAAGCCTACGTCGACGTCTTTTATTTCATTCCAGGCCCAGCCTGTGCCATCGCCGCCATAGGAAAACAACACGTTGTTTTCGATTAAGAATTCTGCACCTATTCCGCTTACCCTGTATCCGCTGGCGGCTGAGTTATCGGCATCTACGAAGATGTGGAAGGCATTATAGTCTGTGGCATTATTGCTGAACTTGAAGGAGATGAGCAACCGAGTATCTTGCTTTTCCACTTTAAATTCGCTAATCGAGGCATTCGTTACCGGTCCACCTCCTAGTGGTTCGGGGGTGTTGGTCGGCATAGGTGTTTCTGTGGGCGTAGGAGGAACAGGTGTGGCCGTAGCTGTAGGCGTAGGTGGAAGGGGGGTGTTGGTCGGCAGTAACGGGGTAGGAGTGGGCTTGGTGGCGCAGGCCGTTAGAGCCGAGAGCAAAATAAATAGTATCGGTACAGTTTTGAGTTTCATCGCTACCTCCTCATTTAGAAAGAAGCCCAGCCGGTTCACAATTTTTCTCCAGGCTATTTGAATGCACTTTGAGTGGATTGTTCTATGATCCAACGTTGGGCAAAGAAATACACGATGAAGATGGGGAGCAATGTGATAATCGAAGCGGCCAGCACCAATCCCTGATTAGCGCCATGTTGAGTTGAATACCAAATCAAAAGAAGAGGGATGGTGCGCTTTTCCGGAGAAGTGATCACGATCAATGGCCAGAGATAGTCGTTCCAAGAAGCCATGAAAGTAAAAATGCCGAGCGAAGCCAAGGCTGGCCCAAGCTGCGGCAAGACGATGCGCCAATAGATACTGAACTCGCTTGCGCCGTCGATCCTTGCAGCTTCCAATATTTCGCCAGGCAAGCTTTCTACAAATTGTTTTGCCACAAAGATGCCATATGCATCAATCAGCATCGGGACGATCAATGCAAGAAGGTTGTCCACCAGCTTCATTTTCACTGTTAGCAGGTAGATTGGGATCATGACGACTTGAAATGGGATCATGAGCTGAGCTAAGATCATTCCAAAGAACAGATTTCTTCCTGTGAAACGATAGCGGGCGAAAATATAGCCGGCAAAGGAGCTGATCAGAAGCGTGAGGACGGTTCGGGTAATGGCTACTATTCCACTGTTGTAGAAAACTTGACTCAGAGAGATGTTCGGATCGGTTAGTACGGTAACATAGTTGCTTAATGTGGGATGTTCCGGCAAAAAGGTTGGTGGGACGCGCATTAATTCTTTATTTGTTTTGAACGAAGCTAACATAATGTAAGTGAACGGCAAGAGAGTAAAGGTCAAGCCGGCGATCAGCACGATGTAAGCGGCGCTCCGTGAGAGGAATAAAAGAGGGGAAAAGCGTTTGGACATTTTGAGCACTCCTTGTTTTTCAGTATTCCCATTCGGTACGCAGCAAACGGAATTGAACAATTGTTAGTATGAATAAGATCGCGAAAAGGAAGATGGACATGGCTGCCGCCATTCCCATATTTTCGGCATAAACGAAAGCGTTCTGGTAAATGCTGAGCAAGATCGTCTGCGTTTGATAGGCCGGTCCGCCGCGTGTGAGCAATTGGAAGAGCACAAACTGCTGGAGTGCCGAAATCATGGTGAGGACCGAGGTCAATAAGATGGTGCGACGCAATAGTGGCATAACGATCAGCCAAAATTCCTGCCAGGCATTTGCCCCGTCAATGCGAGCAGCTTCACGCAGAATAGTTGGAACGCCTTGGAGTGCGGCAATGAAGAGTAGAGTGTTGTAACCAAAGGTTACCCATACATACACCAGAGTGACGGCAAGCATTGCTAGGGGAATTCCGAAATAGACCTGCGATGGATCTGAAAGCCAAGAACGTGGCGGAGTGAGGCCAATTGACTTAATGATTTGGCTGAGTAAGCCCCAGTTTGGCGCATAGACGTATAACCAAATGATGGTAACTGCAACGCTACCGCTAATGACTGGTAGAAAGTAAATAAAGCGGAAAAATGCTTTTACCCGTTGGTGGACACTTTCCAGAACCACGGCCATGGGTAGGGCGGTGAAAACGGAGAACGGAACGGCCAATATGGCAAAGAGGAGTGTGTTGCCGATCGCTTGACGAAAGATCCGAGCCACCTTTGTTGTTCCGGTAAACAGCTCGATATAGTTTCCCGGGCCAACAAAGGGATTGTTTCCGCCTAATCCCAGAAACCAGCTACCTTCTCGAACGGGTGTATACGAGAAGAGGCTCATGATAAATACCCAAAAGGTTGGGAAGAGGACAAAAATAACAACCCAAAATAAGATAGGGAGCAAAGCAAGCAGAGCAAAACGGCGTTGATGGGCGGTCAACTTGCCGCCTTCGTGGGTGCCGATGGCCTCGATGAGCAATTTTTTCACCGAAATTGCCATTTTTCCGCTCCATAGATATTCCCTGCTCTCATACCTCAGCAGGTACCAGAGCAGGGAAGGAATTTATTTTGCGCTATCTACCATTGCGTTTGCTTCTTCGTGAATATTCTGTATAGCTTCATCCACAGAAATCACGCCCTGGATAGCTTGGATTAGATTCGGATAAATGATATCGAACTCCAATTGTGCTGGATCGGTAACATCTCCCTGGAAAATTCCATATGGCAGAATGGATACCAAATCCTGCATGAAAGGATACTTTTCATAGAGTCGTGGATCGTTTGCCACGCTTTTCATGGCCGGAATGGTGCCGGTCATCAGATTGAAATGGAGCGCATTTTCGTGATCTGTGGCCATCGCAGCAGCCAGTTTCCAGGTCAGCTCGGGATGATTCGTATACTTGGTCACTACAATGCCCCAGCCGGAGATGGAGATAAATTTGTATTGATCTCCCATGAACGGGGGGAGTTTAACGTAATCGAATTCCAGGTCTGGGTAGGTGATGCGGGCCTCGCCGGCAAACCATGAACCGAGCACGGCGATAGCAGTCAGCTTCTGAGCGAAAGATGCGCCGACCCAATTGCTTTCGGCATTATATGTCACCGGATCCACGACGTTATCTTTCAGAGCCATATCCACCATTTTTTGCACCACAGCTCGGGCTTCCGGCGTGTTGAAATTGAAATGCCTGCCATCTTCGGCAAAATATTCTCCGCCTTGCTCGAGGATACCGGATAGGAAATAGGTGTAGAGCTGATCGTTATTGGTATAGTGCAGGCCGGCTATTTCCATTGCTCCTGTGTTATCCCATTTGGTCAGCTTTTTGGCGTCGGCGATCACATCGTCCCAGGTCTGCCATTTTGGGGGATAGGGTAAACCGGCTGCTTCAAACATTTTGCGGTTTACATAAGCACCACCGTACTCCAGGTTGAACTCGATAGGCAAACCGTACAATTTGTCCTCATAGATGTATCCGCCCAACGGAGCGGGGAAAAAAGTTTCTTGTGCTTTTTCTATAGTCATGACTTCTGCAGGCACTTCAAGCAATTGTCCCCCTTTAGCATAGCGTAATCCCATTCCGCCGGGCATTTCGATGATATCGGCTACCTGTCCGGAAGGTAGAGAAGTTTGAATCGTTTGGATGAATACATCCCAAGGGAAGGTTTCAAACTTAACTTCTACATTTGGATTTTCTTGCATGAATTTTTGGATGATGTCGCGATGGGCTTGGTTGAAGGAATTGTTCTGATGGGCCCAAACACGCAATACGATTTTCTCACTACTTCCCTGAGATGGGCCTGGGCCGGCTTCTGGGGTGTTTTGCTGGTTGTTGCTTGTCTCCTGATTGCTACCGGCTGATGGTGCTGAAGGAGCGGGTGTTGAACCGGCACAGGCTGCTAAGAGAATTGCCAACAGGAGCATAATACAGATCGATTTGAGTTTCATCACTTTTCTCCTTTCCTGGGAATAGAATTTTGGTTATTCAAGATTGAGCTTCACAACGCTTGTTAGGTTGTTTGGGTGATCTGGATCGAGTCCTTTGTGGATGGAACGGTAATAGGCCAGTAAGTGTAAGAGAGGTAGATAAAGAGCTCCTCGTCCCTCTTCTGGAATTCCCGATTCGAATCGGACCTGAGCTCCTTTTTCACCCAGAGAAAGGATGCGAGAACGGTGTAATTCTATTTCTGCAAGTAAAGCTTGTTCTTGAGAGTAATTGCTGTCGGATAGTAATCCGATTAAGAGAGTTTGTTGATTGACCATGCTCATTGGCCCGTGTCGAAATTCCAAAAAGTGGAAAGGCTCACTGTGACTGAGGGACATTTCCTTTAGCTTCAAGCTGGCTTCGCTTGCCAGGCCATAGCGCATCCCACTACCAAGAAAGTAAAAACGTTCTAGATTTGGGTCTTCTCCTAGTTCTTGGGCTAGGAGCGCATATTTTTGCAGTATACGTTCAGTAGCTTCTGGTAGGCGTTGCATTGCCTGCCAGATAACATCTTGCATACCTATGAGAACGGCGATGGCATTCAACCCTACCAGCATGGAGCTAAATGACCGTGTTTGAACAACGCTTTTTTCCTGAGCATCAGACAGAAGAAGGACCTCATCTGATTCTTGGAGCAACTCGGAACCAGGTTCAACGGTAACAGCTAAAACTTGACCACCTTCTTTGCGATAATTTCGCACGGCGGCAATGGTTTCGCTGGTAGCTCCCGAACGACTGATGGCGATCACTCGCGGTTTCGGATTTTGTTCCAATAGGTTCCCAAGCATGTCCTCACGCTGAAAGAGAAGTTCACCGCTCGGTAGGGCAAAGGTTAAGCGATTGGTAAGACGGCGAAAAAGCGCCGCTGCGATTAACGAAAGGTAATATGTTGAGCCACACCCGATAAAGATCAAAGGAGTAGGTGTATCTCCCAAAACATGTTTCCAGTTGTGAGCAACTCTTTTGGCTTCAGCAAGGCTGCTTTCAAAGACCGAGGGTTGTGAAAGAATTTCGTGGTAGGTATGTGTCTGGTTTGTAGACATAAATACTCCTGACAAATGCTAAGAATTTACTCGGCGATGGGGGAAGCTTCCAGCAGGAGATGGTGTTCAAATTTAACCAAAATTCTTGCTAAAGGACCTTTTATCTTACCAAAGGATTTTTGATTCTCATAATTTATAAGGTGATAAGAACGTGATTCTAGGCCACGCAGCTCAATCTTGCCTTCAAATGAAGGGGCAAAAAAAGCGTAGTACAGCTTCTCTTCTTTCTGAATGACGTGAGTTTCCGGAAAGTCGAAAGCGAGATCGTAGAGGGGTAGATATTCACCTTCAGCCAGGCGATATCGATCGAAGAGCTCGAACCAGAATCGCCAAATTTTCAGCTTTTCAGGAGAAAGTTGCCAGTTTTCTCGGAGTTGGGCTTGGCGTTCAGGGGAGACATTCCAAGTAAATTTGCTGCCCGGCACCCCTCCAGTGCCGATTGCGGAAGCAAAATCGCTGCCTCCATCGGAAAGTTCCACGTGATCGGCAAAAATGGCAGCGTTTCGCCCGGTGAGTGCCTTATAGAACTTGATGCGTTGGCGTACTTGAGCGCTGGAGGTGGGATCAGCGGTGACGGTTTGATCCGTGGTCGATAATAGGCTGAATGTGATCGGTGTGCCGCAAGGGCAGATCTGAATCACAGATTCACTTTGTATTTGACGGGTTTGTTCAAAGATACGGCGGTAGAGCTCAGCAAACGCTTTGAGCGAATCTGTCGGATCGGTGTGGCGATGGGCCGGGTTGTGACAAGAGGGAACGGTGTAGATATTGTCCATTTTGAAGCCGTCAAATCCCCATTCTTCAATAAATTTGCGGGCTAAATTAAGCGTGTATTCCTGCACCTCGGGAAGTGCTGGGCAAAGCATTGCCAAGTGACGATTGTTTCGGGCTACCTTTCCTTCCTTATCCAAGATCACCCAATCCGGATTTTCCTGGAAGATTTTCGCTTTCCCATGTACATGACTTTCCCATTGTCCATGTCCATCCTCCACACAGAGCGGATACCACCATAGTTGGGATAAACCGCCAGCTTGATGAATGCTTTGATTCATCCTTTGGAGATCTTGGATACCTTGGGGAAAGAGCTCCGCGCGTGGATTCCAGTCCCCATACGCATCGAACCAACGATCATCGAGCGTGAACCAGCGGATCTTCATCGAACGTGCTATCTCGAGAACATCAAGCACTTCTTGCGGGTGGATATCGAACTCATATCCCCAAGAGCACCAGGCAGCTTGGTAACTAGCAGGAGTTGGTAAAGGCGGCGAAAGACCGCGCTCTCGCATCCATTTGCGGTAACGCTCTAGAGGGGCAAAGAAATCCCCTCCTTCTTGCCAGAGCAGTGCAAAGGTAGGGGAAATGTAAACTTCTCCAGGGCGAACGGTAAGCGGACGACGGTTTTCAAATGCCATGCGAATGCCTTGCGCATCACGTTGCACCGGCATCCACCATTCCAGTGGCACCGTTTCTAGATGCATGAGGGCGATACCCTGATGCTGTTTCCAGCAATATACAAAAGGGACTCCTCCGCCTTCTGCATCTTGAAGATGACCTAAGTAGTTCTCGCGGTAGAATGCTTGCGGAAGCGGGAAGACGAATTCTTGCCCCCAGCCGGTTGCCGCTCCTTGAGCGCTCCAAATCGATCCTGTCCAAGATGTGGAGGGCAAGAAAACTTCCAATCGAGGAGTAAAGGAACGAGAAACGGATCCATAATTTTTCAACCGAAAGCGCACTTGCCATGCTCTACTACCCAGGTGAGAAGGTAAACTCTGTGCTTCAATTTCCTTTTCAAGCCAGGGATCGTCTTCACCGAGCAGGAGAGTTAATCCTGCTAACTCCTGGCTTCTGGAGCGGAGAGAAAAAAGATAGGGAGTGATTCTTGCGAGCTCAATCATAGGACCGATAAGTTAAAGAGACGGGCTGCGTTTTCATAATACACTTTGCGTAGGATGTCTTCCGCAAGGTATATTCCATATACATACCAACGTCCTTGTTGGGGCACTTCGCCGTCGCTATAGTTGAAATATTCATCGTCTGTTTCTAAGAAGCGATAGTAGATGCGGTAGGCCTGTAGATTCGGGCCAAAATCGGAACCGAATAGAATGCGATCTTGATATTGGATAAAAAAGCGTCGGGCAGTATACGGTTGACGTCCTAATTCACCCAGACGCGCAGCGATGTCAATGTAGTAGTTTGGGCAATCATCTAACATTTTGCCTACCCAGGCCAGGTTTTCAGCATAGCAGCCCACATGGGCACCGATGAAGATCGTTTGCGGGTGGCGTTTGACCAGGTTATAGAAGGCGTTCAAGATTTCCATGAATGAGGGATAGGGAGGGCTAGTAAAGGCCCACTCGGGATGCTGGTTCAATTCTTCCCAGCGCTCGTTGGTTTCGTCAATTGGATCGAAAAAAGCGACAGGATCGGCTACATGGATGAGGACTGGTAATCCCAACTCGCCGGCCGTTTGCCAAATAGGATCGAGCCGCGGATCGTCCACTTTCACCAGCTCACCTTTGTGATCGCGCACCTCTAGGCCAAAGGGCTTCCAAATTTTCAGTCCTTCTGCACCCCAGGATTTTTGGATTTCAAGCCTTCGGGCGGCATACTCCGGAAAAGCCTCTCCCAGATCTGCCCATCGTTGCCATTCAACTCCACCAAAGATTCGGAAACGTTCGGGCGCTTTTGCTTTGAAGTACTCAAGATGGTGTTGTAAGATTTTCTCCCCCCAACCGCCATCCAGATCTACGTAGTGTATAACTCCTGCAGCCTCAAGCTGATCGAGCAGTTCAGAAAGCGGTTTTCGATCCCAGCCTCCGCCGAATGGTTCCGCAAGGTGATTATGAGCATCTATGACCGGAAAGCGAGGTTTTTCGACTGTCGTTACCTTTGTAACCAGTTTGGAGCGAGGGCGAAATTCGTTTAGGCGCATGTCTCCATCTTGGCAACGATCACTTTAATGCCTTTGGCTCTTAGGGCAGCAATGAAATTTGTGTCCGTTTTGGAATCTGTGACAACCGTGTGAATGGCGCTAAGAGGAGCTAAGAACGCAGTAGAAACAGCCTCACATTTTGTGTGATCAATCGTTAGAATAATTTCACGCCCGATCTTTAAAATGGCACGATCGGTTAGCGTTTCTGGTAGGTAATCGTTGGTTAGACCGTGCTCCAAGCTAAGCGCACGTACACTAATGATCACTTTATCGGCGCGAACTTCTGCCAGGGCTTGTTCAGTAATGTGACCGATGAAGGAAAGTTCGCTGCCTCGTAGATTGCCTCCTAGAGCGATCAAGTTGATGTTTTCTTTGCCTGCCATCAAGTTGATCACCGGTAACGAGTTCGTGATCACGGTTAGGTTTTTGTGTATCAAGTTACGTGCTACCTGGAGGACAGTGGTGCCAGAACCGAGGAAAACCGTCTCTCCATCCTGGACGAGTTCGGCCGCTGTTCGGCCGATGCAAGCTTTCTCTTTTTCTTGTTCCCGAATGCGAAGTAACATAGGGGCTTCCGGAGCCGTCCGATGAACCGAAATAGCTCCTCCGTGAACACGTTGGATCTTCCCTTGCCGGGCAAGAGATTGCAGATCGCGACGCGCAGTGGCAGGACTAACATTAAAAAGAGTACAAATTTGCTCTGTTGAAATACGGCCTGCTTGCTCAAGCCACTTGAGCAGTTCTAATTGGCGTTCGTATGCATAACGGCTTTCTACTTTGGTCATTTCTCACCTATTGTTAACAAATCTTCTGCGGAAACTACATATCTTGCCGCATAGGCAATACGGCATAGACAGACACGGAGACAAGGAACACGCAGAAAAATACGATTTTTTGTCGATCCTTCGTTTTGGAAAATGTTCTTTGTGTGTTCTTGAGATGACTAAAATTGCTCATAAAAAGTCATGGATTGAGCGCTTTCTTTGGTCATAATAATCGCAATCGCTCTTTTTGTCAAGGTTTTAGATCTTATAAGATCTAAAACAATCAAAAACGCTCGCAATTCAGACGCTAAATCAGCCATAGGGTGATTCCAAGATTGTGTTTTTCGATATTTCGCTTATCCAATGCTGAGGGTAAGATTAGAATCCATAGGCGATACAAAGATTGTTTAAGTGCTTGCATTCTACTCGGCAAAGGCCTCAACCAGCGCGCATGGCTTTTTTCTCTTGCGAGATAATAGTTCTCTTCTTGCCTTAATCTGTCGCTTGGTCTATCTGGGGATTGGTGAGCTTGGATTTTAAGGCCTCGTCCCTGCGCTTATTCACGAGCTCCATTTTGTTATGAAAAACAGAAGAGCACAGCGGCCCCAATCTTGTCCCCAAAAAACATCACGCAGTAAGGGTCGCTGTGCTCCAATAGGGAGGGCCAAACAGTTTAACCGGTCTAAAGAAACCGGATTTTGTTTCGTGTTTGTTTGTGTCCTAATCAGCAGGCGGTGTTTTCAAAACCTATAATTTCTACCAAAAAGCAGTTTTGCTTAAGACCATCCTAGTCCCGTCTAACCTTGAATTTCCTGACAAAACCGGCTTACTGATGAGCAAGTGGTAACCCATATTCCAGCCCATCGGCCAGGGCCTGCCAGGAGGCCTCGATGATGTTGGCACTTGCGCCGACGGTGCTCCAACGCGAGGTGCCGTTGCGCATTTCGATCAGCACACGGGTGGTAGCTTCGGTGCCGCTATCTGGATCGAGGATGCGCACCTTGTAATCCGCCAGCTGAAAGGCCTGTAATTGCGGATAGAATGGCAAAAGGGCCTTACGCAAGGCGCGATCTAAGGCGTTGACCGGGCCAACTCCTTCGGCAGCCGTGTGCACGATTTCGTTGCCAACGCGGATTTTGACTGTAGCCTCGGCAAAGATGCCACGCCCATCTCGATGTTCGACGTTCACGAAGAAGTCCACCAGTTCAAACGGGCGACGGTAGTGCGGCTCTTGACGCTTGAGCATCAGGGCCACCGAAGCCTCGGCCGCTTCGAAGGAGAAGCCGCGCGCTTCCAACTCCTTTACCTTTTGGAGCACAGGCAAAACTTCTTCTCCTTCCACTTCTACCCCATACTCTTCCGCCTTGCTAAGCAAATTGCCGCGCCCGGAGAGGTCGGAAACCACGACGCGCGAAGTGTTCCCAACCAGGGAAGGATCGATATGTTGGTAAGAGCGCTCACTGCGGCGCATTGCGGCAACGTGTACGCCTCCTTTATGGGCAAAAGCTGAGCGTCCGACGAACGGTAGGTGCTCGTTAGGGGTCACGTTGGCTACTTCTGCGATGAAATGCGAGAGGGCATAGAGCTGTTTCAGGTTCTCTGGTGGGATGCAGGAATAGCCCATCTTGATCTGCAGATCGGGGATGATCGAGCATAGGTTAGCATTGCCACAGCGTTCCCCGACGCCGTTGATCGTGCCCTGCACTTGTATTGCGCCTTCGCGCACGGCGATCAAAGAATTGATCACGGCGCATTCGCTGTCGTTATGGGCATGGATGCCAAAAGGCACACTGAGATGGGGACGCACGGCACGAAGGATCGCTTCTACTTCCCAGGGAAGCGTGCCGCCGTTGGTATCACAAAGTACAACCATTTCTGCACCGCCGCGCATTGCGGCTTGAACCGTTTCCAAGGCGTAAAGTGGGTCTTCTTTGTATCCATCAAAGAAATGCTCGGCATCGTAGATCACCCGCCGACCGTTTGCCCGTAAAAAGGCAACGCTTTGCTCGATGAGGCGCAGGTTGTCTTCCAAGGTTGTGCGCAGGACCTCGGTTACGTGCAGCGTCCAAGATTTTCCAAAAATGGTGCACCAGGTTGTGCCGGCTTCGAGAAGCGCCTGGAGGTTTGCATCGTCTTCTGGAGCAATGTGGGCGCGACAGGTCGATCCAAATGCGGTGATCTGTGCATGTTTCCATTCGATATCCGCAGCGCGGCGGAAGAATTCGGCATCCTTGGGGTTTGAACCCGGCCATCCGCCTTCGATAAAAGCGACGCCGAATTCATCCAAGCGTTGGGCAATACGGATTTTGTCGCGAGCCGAAAGGTTGAATCCTTCTCCCTGCGTACCGTCGCGTAGCGTAGTATCGTATATCTGCACCACTTTGGAAAATACCATCTCTCCACCTCCTAGAAGGTATGGGATTGTTCAAAGGCTTCGATCTGGGGCAAGAAGCGTAACAAGTATCCCATCTCGTCAATCCCCTCCAGCAGGCAAGTTTTGTTGAAGGGATCGATCGGGAAGTGAGTTTGCCCATCAGGATAGTACAGCGTTTGGGAAGCCAGATCGATTGTGAACTCAGCCTTCGGATCACGGGTGACAATTTCGAAAAGTCTCTGCAAAGTTTGTGCATCTACTACCACGGGAAGCAGGCCGTTTTTCAGGGCATTGTTGCGGAAGATATCGGCGAACGAAGAAGCGATCACAGCGCGAATGCCCCAGGCGATTAGGGCCCAGGGGGCGTGTTCACGGCTCGATCCGCAGCCGAAGTTATCCCCGGCAAGTAAGATCTGGGCTCCCTGCGCTTGTGGTTGGTTGAGAATAAACTGCTCGTTTGGGCGACCATCTGGATAATAGCGCCAGGAGTAGAACAACGCTTCGGCCAGGCCGCTTTTATCGGTGACCTTGAGGAATTGTGCCGGGATGATCTGATCAGTATCAATGTTGTCAATCGGCAGCGGGATGACGTGCGAGGTGAGCGTGATGAATTGGGGCATGGCAGGCTCCTTAGCTCAAAAGGGTGCGCGGATCGACGATGAAGCCGTGGACGGCAGCGGCCGCGGCGGTCAATGGGCTGGCGAGGAAGGTACGCCCGCCTTTGCCCTGGCGACCTTCAAAATTGCGGTTGGTGGTTGAAATGGCATATTCGCCGGGCTGAAGTTGATCGCCGTTCATGGCAATGCACATGCTACAGCCGGCATGACGCCATTCGGCGCCGGCCTCCTTGAAGATCCGATCTAGTCCTTCCGCTTCGGCTTGGCGACGCACGCTTTCCGAACCAGGGGTGACGATCATGCGCACCCCCGGAGCGATTTTGCGTCCCTTGAGCAAGGTTGCCGCTTGTCGCAGGTCCGAGAGCCGCCCATTCGTGCAGGAGCCGATGAATACTACGTCTATTTTCTGCCCCAGCAGCGAGTTGCCCGGGTGCAAGTCCATGTATCGCAAGGCTTTTTCCAGCGTGGCGCGTTGATTGCTATCGGCGATCTGCTCGGGGTTTGGAATGCGGCCGCCGATCGGGATGGCCATAGCCGGGGTCGTTCCGTAGGTGATCATGGGTTCCAGGGCGGAGACCTCGAGCGTGATGCTTTTATCGAAGATGGCGCCATCATCGGTGGGCAGGGCACGCCAACGTACTAGTGCTTTTTCCCAGGCTTCCCCTTGTGGAGCAAAAGGGCGTCCATAGAGGTATTCAAAGGTGGTGTCGTCCGGCGCGATCATGCCGGCTCGTGCTCCGGCTTCGATGGACATATTACAAATCGTCATGCGTTCTTCCATGGAAAGCAGAGGTATAGTGCTCCCGCGGTATTCAAAGACATGTCCGGTCCCACCGCCGACACCGATGCGGGCGATCAGCGCCAGGATGATATCTTTGGCCGAAACACCCTTCTGAAGCTGACCCTCTAGACGCACCTCGAAAGTCCTGGGGCGATTTTGGAGCAGACACTGGGTGGCCAGTACATGCTCGACTTCGGAAGTGCCGATGCCGAAGGCGAGCGCGCCGAAAGCGCCATGTGTGGAGGTGTGACTATCTCCGCAGACGATCGTCATGCCGGGCTGGGTCAGGCCGAGCTCCGGGCCGATGACATGGACAATGCCGCGTTGCGGATGATCCAGATCCAACAAACGGATGCCGAATTCGGCGGCGTTTTGCTGCAGGTGACGGATCTGTCGGGCAGCTAGTGGATCGGCTAGGCTGAGATTGGGTCGAATGGTAGGGATAGAATGATCGATTGTCGCAAAGGTGCGATCGGGACGACGCACCTTCAGGCCGCGGCGACGGAGCCCATCGAATGCTTGCGGCGAGGTGACCTCGTGGATCAGGTGCAGGTCAATATAGAGCACGGCTGGTGCTCCGGCTTCCTGGGCCGCGAGGTGAGCTTCCCAAACCTTCTCGAAGAGGGTCTTCGGCATCCCGGCCTCCTAGAGGATGATCCCGTAATCGTTGCTCACGCCGGTTTCCCGTTCCATGCGCGAAACGATCATGTTGTTCAGTGCGCTCAAGTAGGCCTTGGCACTGGCGACGACGATATCGGTATCGGCGCCATGACCGCCGTAAATGCGTAGGCGTTCTTCTTCGGTTTGTGCATCTAAAATGGTGCTGCTTTTGCCGTTTTTCGGGCGGATGCGCACCGTCACTTCGCCGATGGCATCGATCCCTTCGGTGACGGCATGCACGTTGTATTCCACCAGCTCACAAGGCACGTTGACGATGGCGTCAATCGCTTTGTAAGTTGCGTCTACCGGGCCGGTTCCTTGGGCGACCTGCGTGTGGAAGGTGCCATCCGGCAGGCGCAGCTGCACACGGGCGGTGGGTGTGTTCACGGTCCCGCAGGTGACTTCCATGCTGCTCAGGCTGTAGAGTTCGCGCATTTGATAGCGTTCATCGTTGACCAGCGCTTCCAGGTCGACATCAGTGATCACTTTCTTGCGATCGGCTAGTGCCTTAAAGCGCTCAAAGACGCTATCCAGTTCGACTTCGCTCAAAGGATAGCCCAGTTCTTCCAATCGCTTGCGCAAGGCGTGGCGGCCGGAATGTTTTCCAAGGACGAGGCGGCTCTGACGCACACCGACATCTTCCGGACGCATAATTTCATAGGTAAGCGTATGCTTAAGCATGCCGTCCTGATGGATGCCGGCCTCGTGGGCGAAAGCATTCGCTCCAACGATGGCTTTATTCGGCTGGACGATGATGCCTGTGTAGTTAATTACCAGTTTGCTCACGCGGGCGATCTGGGTCGTATCGATATCGGTTGTCAATCCGAGTACTGGGTAGCGCGTTTTCAAGAGCATAACCAGCTCTTCAAGGGAAGCATTGCCGGCGCGTTCGCCGATCCCGTTGATGGTTACTTCTGCCTGGCGGGCGCCAGCCAGGATACCGGCCAAGGTGTTGGCCGTCGCCAGGCCAAGGTCATTGTGACAGTGAACGGAAATGGTGATCCCCTCGTGCATGCCCGGTGTGTTTTCGATGATCCCTTTGATCAGACGATAGAACTCGGATGGAATGGTGTAACCGACGGTATCCGGGATGTTCAGGGTGGTAGCACCGGCTTTGATGGCTTCTCCCAGCACAACGTATAGGAATTCGGGATCGGAACGTCCGGCATCTTCGGGTGAGAATTCCACATCGGAGCAGAGCGAACGGGCATAAGCGACCATTTCGGCAACGCGTGCGATGACTTCTTCGGGTTCCATGCGCAGTTTATATTTCATGTGGATCGGAGAAGTGGCCAAGAAGGTGTGAATGCGCGGTTTCTGGGCTTCGCGCACGGCTTCCCAAGCTTTATCAATATCCTGCTTGTTGGTCCTTGCCAGCGCGGCGATGACCGGGATTTTCTGTCCCTCTTGCGGATCTTTCGGGTTACCGAGCTCGATGGCAATGCGGCGCACGGCCTCGAGATCATCGGGCGAGGCCGCCGGGAAGCCGGCTTCGATGATATCCACGCGCAGCTGTACCAGCGCACGCGCTATCTCTAGCTTCTCTGCTGAGGTCATCGAAGCACCGGGCGATTGTTCTCCATCTCGGAGGGTAGTATCGAAAATTTTGACGATATTACTGCTAATTGCTTCGTTCTTTTCCAGGATCATATGGACCTCCTTATCAAGGTGTCTGGTTTCGGTTTTTTCCCCAGTTTTCGGGGCGTAAGGCGCGCACCATGGCGCCGGCCTGCCACATTTCGGAATTGCGCATGGCTGTCAGCTCCTTTTCCAGTTGCTGACGATAATCCGGGCGGCTATTGGCCTCTAGTACAATGCGTGCTTCCTGACCGGAGACGACACTTTCATATAATTTTTCAAAGACGGGCATGACTGCATCCCGGAAGCGATCTTTCCAGTCCAAGGCGCCGCGTTGAGCGGTGGTGGAGCAGTTGGCATACATCCAGTCCATGCCATTTTCACCCACGAGGCGAATCAGAGATTGGGTGAGTTCTTCCACGGTTTCGTTGAAAGCTTCGGAGGGAGAGTGACCGTGGCGACGGAGCAGGGTATATTGGGCTTCCATGATCCCAGCCAAGGCACCCATCAATACGCCGCGCTCACCGGTGAGATCGGAATAAACTTCGTGCTCGAAAGTGGTCGGGAAAAGATAGCCAGCGCCAATAGCAATTCCTAAGGCGATGACGCGCTCACGGGCACGCCCGGTGTAATCCTGATAGACGGCGAAGCTCGCGTTGATCCCTGAGCCGGCCAGGAAGTTCGTCCGCACACTGCGCCCCGATCCTTTTGGCGCCACCAAGCCAACATCTACATAGGGCGGCGGAACAACGCCGGTCAGGTCTTTGAAGGTGACGGCAAAGCCGTGGGAGAAGTAGAGCAAATCGCCTTCTTTCAGGTGTTCAACAATGTGCGGCCATTGTTCTCGCTGGCCGGCATCTGAGAGCAGGTATTGGATCACCGTGCCGCGTTCGGCGGCCTCTTCGAGAGAGAAGAGCGTCTCTCCCGGTTTCCAGCCGTCGCTCAGGGCGCGTTCCCAGCTCGGGGTCCCTGGGCGTTGGCCAACGATCACATGGAAGCCGTTATCTCGCATATTGAGTGCCTGTGCCGGTCCTTGCACGCCGTAGCCGATGACGGCGATCACTTCGTCCTTAAGCACCTCGCGGGCCTTTTCCAAAGGAAATTCCTCGCGGGTGATTACCTCTTCCTCTACGTTACCAAAATTGATCTTTGCCATTTCAAACTCCTGGGTGTGGATTTTAGAAAGCCATCTCGCCGGGATCGAGAGTAGCTTCGTAGTAATTGCCCAAGCCAGGCATGCGCCGTATGCCACTTTGAGTGCCGCGGGTCATGGCGATTTGTCCTGTACGTGCCATTTCGAGAATGCCGATCGGGCGGAGCAATTCGATCATGCTCTCGATTTTGTCTTCTGTGCCGGTGATTTCTAGGGTGAGCGAATCTTGAGCCACGTCGATGATCCGCGCGCGGAAGATCGAGGCCAAATTGTTCACTTCGGCGCGGCGCTCCGGCCCGGCTTTGACTTTGATCAATGCCAGGTCGCGAGTGACGGTGGGCAGGTGGGTGACATCCTGCACATCGATCACGTTCACCAGCTTATACAAATTGGCCTCCAGCCGGTGGGCATCGGTATCGCCATTTGGGCATTCGACCACGATCGTCATACGAGAAATTTCCGGGTTTTCGGTGGGACCTACTGCCAGGGATTCAATGTTGAAGTTGCGCCTTCGGAACAGGGAAGCCACACGGTTCAGAACGCCGGGTTTATTTTCGACCAGGACGACAAAGGTATAACGCATAGCACCTCCTCACTTTCCTCGCATAGGACGTTGAATCATTTCGTGTAGGGCTGCGCCTTGGGGTACCATTGGATAGACCGCATCCTCGCGCTCGACGACGAACTCGATCAGGGCTGGACCTTTGATCTGGCGCGCCCATTGAAGCGTTTCCTGCACTTCTTCGGGACGGGTAACGCGCCGGGCCGGCACACGATGGGCTTCGGCTAGTTTGATGAAATCCGGGGTGAGCATTTCGACAGCCGAGTAGCGTTTTTCAAAGAAGAATTCTTGCCATTGGCGCACCATTCCCAGGAAGTTGTTGTTCATAATGGCCACTTTGATGTTAGCCCCCTCCTGGACGGCAGTGGTGAGCTCGGCAGAGGTCATCTGGAAGCCGCCATCGCCAACGATCGCCCAGACTTCGCGCTCACGGTTGGCAAACCATGCACCGATCGCCGCCGGCAGGCCGAAGCCCATGGCGCCCAGACCGCCAGAAGTGATCAGGCGATTGGGTTTGTCAAAGGCATAGTATTGCGCCGTCCACATTTGGTGTTGGCCGACGTCGGTGGTGATGATCGCATCCCCGCCGGTTGCGTTCCAAATCTCGCGTATCATATGTGCCACATAGAGCTTGCCATCCGGTTCCCATTGCATAATGCTTCGCCGATCGGCTTCTTCCTTCCAGGCATGGATTTGTGCCATCCATTCGGAGTGGTCGTTCTCTTCCAACAGCGGGATCAGCTCGTTGAGCACCGTTTTCAAGTCGCCGATCAAGGGTATGTCGGCGTAAACGTTCTTATGGATCTCGGCTGGATCGATTTCGATGTGAATCTTGAGGGCCTTTGGAGCATACGCTTTCAGCACTCCGGTGACGCGATCATCGAAGCGCATGCCCAGAGCGATCAACAGATCGGCGTTCTGGATGGCCATGTTGGTGTGTACTTCGCCGTGCATGCCCATCATGCCGAGGCTCAAGGGATGAGAGGCCGGGAAGGCACTTAGGCCAAGCAGGGTGCTTGCCACCGGGATATTGGCCTTGGTTGCTAGGTAGAGTAGCTCTTGTTCGGCTCCGGCCATCAAGATGCCGTGACCGCAAAGGATGACCGGCTGTCGGGCCTGATTGATTAGACGCGCCGCCTTCTTCACCAGGTGTGCCGGTGCGCGCATGATCGGCTGATAACCCGGCAGGCGGATCGGTGGTGGATAGGACCCGAATTCTGCCTCCTCAAATTGGGCATTTTTGCAAATATCGATCAAAACCGGTCCAGGCCGGCCACTGCGCGCAATATGGAAGGCTTCATGGACCACATTGGCAATCTCATCAGCACGGGTGACCAGATAGTTGTGCTTTGTAATCGGGAGGGTAATGCCGGTAACGTCTGTTTCCTGAAAAGCATCGCTGCCTACCAAATGGGCCGGTACCTGGCCAGTGATGCAGACGATAGGCACCGAATCCATCATAGCGTTGGCGATGCCGGTCACCAGATTGGTAGCGCCGGGGCCGGAAGTGGCCATAGCAACACCCACTTTCCCCGAAGCGCGTGCGTAGCCATCGGCCATATGGGCTGCGCCTTGCTCGTGACGCACAAGCACGTGGTGGATTGGGTAGCTCAACATAGCATCGTAGACCGGCATGATCGCTCCGCCGGGATAGCCGAAGACGACCTCCACACCTTCGCGGACCAATGCCTCCCATAAGATTTGCGCTCCTTTTAGTTTCATATCCGTACCTCCTGAGTGTGTTTTTCCATCAACACCGCTCCTGTATCGGCGCTGGTGACAAAATGGGAATAACGTCGTAGCCATTTGGATTGGACTTTTGGCTCAAACGGTGGCAGCGCCGCCAAACGCGCTTCGATCTCAGCATTGCTCAACACAACTTCTAACCGACGGGCATGCAGGTCGATGCGGATGAGGTCACCGTTGCGCAGTGCAGCGATCGGGCCTCGGGCGGCCGCTTCCGGAGAGGTATGGCCGATACAGGCGCCGCGCGTGCCACCGCTGAAGCGTCCATCAGTGATCAGAGCTACTTTATCTCCCAATCCCATGCCCATAATTGCGGAAGTTGGTGCCAGCATCTCTTGCATTCCCGGACCGCCTTTCGGGCCTTCATAGCGAATGACAACGCAATCGCCGGGTTTGACTTTTCCGCCGAGAATGCCCTCCAGGGCTTCCTCTTGGGATTCAAAAACCAACGCCGGTCCCTCAAAACGCATCATCTCTTGCGAAACCCCTGCCGTTTTAACTACCGCGCCGCGCGGAGCCAGGTTGCCGAAGAGGATAGCCAACCCTCCTTTGGGAGAATGTGCTTGCTCACAGCGTCGTATAACTTCTTCATCCTGAATTTCGTAGCCGCGAATGCTTTCTCCAAGCGTTTTGCCACTCACTGTGGGGCGCTCGAAGTGCAATATGCCCGTGCCGCGCTGAATTTCGTTCAGGATGGCCGGAATGCCGCCAGCGCGGTGCACATCCTCCATATGCCATTTTCCAGAGGGGCTGACTTTACAGATATGCGGCACACGTTCGGCAATGGCATTAATGCGCGCCAGATCGTAGGGGATTTCTGCTTCCTGGGCGATTGCCAGTAGGTGGAGCACGGTGTTGGTCGAGCCTCCCATGGCCATGTCCAGAGCAAAGGCATCGTCAATGGCTTCGGCGGTGACGATCTGCCGCGGTCGCAGGTCGTGGCGAATCAGCTCCATGATCTGGCGTGCAGCCTGAATAGCCAGCGCTTTGCGTTCCTTGCTTTGGGCGAGGGCGGTGCCGTTGAAGGGGAGTGCTAATCCCAGCACCTCGCTCAAACAATTCATGGAATTGGCGGTGAACATACCGGAACAAGAACCGCATCCCGGACAGGCGAAGCGCTCTAAGGTGTGCAAGCGCTCTTCATCGATCCGCCCGGCAGCATAAGCGCCTACTCCTTCAAAGACCGAGATCAGATCGATAATCTCGCCTTGGGGTGTTTTGCCCGCGGCCATCGGGCCGCCGGATACGAAGATGGTGGGGATGTTTACCCGCATGGCAGCCATCAGCATGCCGGGCACGATCTTGTCGCAATTTGGAATGCATATCATGGCGTCGAATTGGTGGGCCTCGATCATAGTTTCGACGGAATCGGCGATCAGCTCACGTGAGGGAAGGGAATATTTCATCCCGAAATGCCCCATGGCGATCCCGTCATCTACCCCTATGGTGTTGAATTCAAACGGGACACCGCCTGCGGCGCGGACGGCCTCCTTCACCAAACGGCCGAATTCTTGAAGGTGGCCATGTCCGGGTACGATGTCCACATAGGAATTGACGATGGCGATGAACGGTTTATCGAAGTCCTCTTCTCGCACACCGGTTGCCCGGAGCAGGGCACGATGGGGTGCTTTTTCAAAGCCTTTTTTGATGACATCTGAACGCATAAGCCCTCGCTTTTTTGAAAAAAAGAAGCCACCCTGTGGTTAGGGTGGCCTGGTAGAAGATATGCTTTGATGAATTGCTATGCTTTCACTCTTACCTTAGCCATCCTAACCACAAATAGGCCCTCGATAAGGATGAGGACCGCAATCGTCAGGATAAGGCTAAGGGAGAGAGCCAAGTTTGCCATATTGGCGGTAAATTATATGGAATTGGGGAATTTTGTCAAGGGTTTGTAACTCTGTAGAATTTTCATTATTCTAACGATTTTGAGCGAAAGTGAGCCTCATTGGGACTACAGTGTCAAAAGAGTGACCTGTGGCAATACAGGTTGGCTCATGTTCAAAAGTGGTGCAGCCCAACCAACTGAGAGATAAAAGCAGGAGAGATTCGTTTCAAATTGATTCGGAACTCGCACATCGCTACATACTCGGCCAGGTACTTTTTATGCACGCCACGGAAAGGGCGCAGGAAATTGCGCACCGTTGTCCACAATCCCTCGCAGGTGTTCACGTGCACCTCTCGCTTGCCGTCACCGTCATCATCCCGCGCCCACTCTCGCTGACCATGGT
>JBBIGZ010000044.1:0-24313 GCA_037447295.1 Chloroflexota bacterium
GGTGTAAGGACCAAAATGGGCGTCCACCCGTGCACCGCCGGGAAAGTCAATGATCATCTCCATAGGTTAAGACCTCCAGAAAGGTTTGGTGTGTCACATTTCCTTTGGATGGTGTTCGGTAAAAAAGGTTGCATCTTGAGATTTCACTGCAGAAACTCCTTTACAAACGGACACGCCGTCCAAGCATTTCAAATTTTGAGACCCAAATATCTTTATCGTGAGCCATTGTGGTCAAAAACAGTTTTGGTCATAGAACGTTTATATTTTTCCGTGTCATCCGTATTTGCCCGTGTCCTATTGAATCGAGCCTGTGCGGCAGACATGGTTTTTGTAGGAATCTTGAAAAGCCTGGATGAGCAGAAACGGTCATGCGAAACTTGAAGCCATTTGTGGTATATTAATCGCCATGCCCGTACATTTCCTTACCCGCATACCTAATGGATTTGATTTACCCCGCCGGATTGAACGGTTGGGAGAATTGGCTTACAACCTGTGGTGGACTTGGAACCCGGAGGCCGAGCACCTCTTTCGGGATCTCGATAACGAGCTGTGGGAACGCATCGGTCACAATCCGCTCCGATTGTTGCGTTTGGCCGAACGGGCCACGCTGAACGCCGCTGCGTTGCGCCCTGCTTACCTGGCCCGTTATGAGAGCGTCTTCAAAGCTTTCGATGCTTATCTGCATCCCTCTCAAACCTGGGCCGAGCGCCAAGGGCTTCAAGATCATCTGATCGCATATTTTTCGATGGAATACGGCTTGCACGAGATGTTGCCGATCTATTCCGGCGGTCTGGGCGTGCTGGCCGGGGATCACATTAAAGAGGCCTCCGATCTTGGGTTGAATCTGGTCGCGGTAGGCTTCCTGTATTCGGAAGGCTATTTCACTCAACGCATCAGCGAAGATGGCTGGCAAGAAGCGATCAACCAGCCGCTGGATGTAACCTCCCTGCCGTTGCTGCCAGTTTTGGATGAAAACGGTCAGCCGCGCAAGGTGTGCGTCGAATTCCCCGATCGCCAGGTGTGGCTAAGATTGTGGGAGGTCCGGGTTGGACGCGTGCCGCTCTACTTGCTGGATGCTAACCTGGAGATCAATCGCCCAGAAGATCGCATTCTGACCGCTCGATTGTATTGGTCGGATCTGGAACGGCGGGTGATGCAGGAAGTGCTCTTGGGGATCGGTGGAGTACGTGCCCTGCGAATGCTGGGTCACAAGCCCTCCACCTGGCATATGAACGAGGGACATGCCGCCTTTCTGACGTTGGAATGCATTCGCGAGAAAGTCGCCGAAGGACTCTCGTTTGAAGAAGCGGCAGCGCAGGTGCGCGCAGCGAACGTTTTCACCACCCACACCCCCGTCCCGGCCGGAAACGATGAGTTTCCGCTTTGGTTGATTGAAAAGTACCTGGCGCACTTCTGGCCTGCTTTAGGCTTAAGTCGTGATCAATTCATGGACCTTGCGCGTCATCAGCAACCCTGGGGCGAATCCTTTAGTATGGGGATTCTGGCGCTGCGTTTTTCGGAAAGGCGGAATGCCGTTTCCGAACTACACGGACGCGTGGCGCGGCGCATGTGGCATTTCCTTTGGCCGGAACTTCGGGAAGAAGACGTGCCGATCACTTATGTGACCAACGGCGTGCACGTCGCCACTTGGATGGGACGGCGATTACGCCTTCTCCTGGATGAAGTGCTAGGGGAAGAGTGGATGGAATCCCTTGACGATCCGGCCCTATGGGAGAAACTGGATGCGTTGCCTTCCCAGCACCTTTGGGAAGTGCGCCTGCACCTTAAGCGTCGCCTGGTCTTCTACCTGCGGGAGCGTGTGCGGGAGCGATGGCGGGCCGGTGGCTTCCACCCGGTTCAGGTGATCGCCTCGGGCGTGCTGCTCAACCCCTATGCCCTGACCATCGGGTTTGCCCGTCGCTTTGCTACCTATAAGCGCGCCAACCTGCTTTTCCAAGATGTCGAGCGATTGCTACATTTGATCAACCGCCCCAACATGCCGGTACAGATCATCTTTGCCGGCAAAGCCCATCCGGCCGATGAACCCGGCAAGCAACTCATTCAGCAAATTTATCGCCAGGTCAAACGTGCCGAAACGGCAGGGCGGCTGGTCTTTTTGGAGGATTACGATATCAATCTGGCGCGTTACCTGGTGCAGGGTGTGGATCTTTGGTTGAATACGCCGCGCCGTCCGATGGAAGCCAGCGGCACTTCGGGCATGAAAGCGGCGCTCAACGGCGTGCTCAATTGTTCGGTGCTCGATGGCTGGTGGCGTGAGGCCTATAACGGACGCAATGGCTGGGCGATCGGTGACGATCGTGACTATGATTCCCCGGAAGCCCAGGATGCCGCCGACGCGCAAAGTCTCTATGCCCTCTTAGAGAATGAGATCATCCCTCTCTATTACGAGCGCGATGGGCGCGATATTCCGCAGGAGTGGCTCGAACGGGTGAAGGAATCCATGCGCTCGATCATCCCAACTTTCAACACACGACGCATGCTCAAAGAGTACCTGAGCCATCTGTATTTGCCGGCAGAAGCACAAAGCCAATCTTGAGTACACCTGCTCTCGATATGTACAAAAAAGAGACACGGGAAGATTCCTGTGTCTCTTTGCTTTTGGATATGTATAGATGCTTTATTTATCGAACACGAATTCGCCGTTCTTATAGAACAGTTCTCCATCCACCAGGATTTCGGAATCGGTGCGCATATCGCAGATCATATCCCAATGGATGGCGGATTTATTGCGTGAGCCGGTTTCGGGATAGCCGGCTCCAAGCGCCATATGGAAGGAACCGCCGATTTTTTCATCGAAGAGGATCTGACCGGTGAAGCGGTTGATCTCGAAATTCGTACCAATAGCGAATTCGCCCAGGTAGCGTGCTCCGCTATCCGTTTCTAGCATGCGAAGCAGGAAATCCTGATTCTTTTCGGCGCGGGCCTGGGTGACACGACCGTTGGAGAAGGTGAGCTCCGCTCCCTCAACCGCTACGCCGTTGTAAATCGCCGGGTAGGTAAAGCGCACCCAACCGTTGACGGAGTCCTCCACCGGTCCTGTGTAGATCTCTCCATCAGGCATGTTGTACACGCCCACAGAGTTCATAAAGCGCCTTCCACGGATGGAAAGCGTAAGGTCCACATTCGGACCGCGGAGCACCACCTGGCTTTTGCCCATCAGCCAATCAATGGCTTTCTGCTGGCGGGCTTCCAGGTTGCGCCAATAGGCGATCGGGTCTGGATCATCTGCATGGCAGGCACGGAAAACGAAATCGGTATATTCGCTTAGGCTCATGCCGGCATCCTGGGCATAGGCTTCGGTCGGGAAAAGCGTAGTTACCCATTTGAACGAACCTTCTGCCCCCCGTCGCATTTGGACCTCAGTGATGACCCCTAGCGCTTTTTGCCGCCGTTGCAGGCGCGAGGGATCAATGCCGCTCAATCCGCGCGTATTGGTAGATGAGTGGATGCGAATTCGCCCTTCGAATTGCTCATAGGCGAGCAACCGAAAGGTTGGGACGAAATCGAGTTGTTCATCGTTGCCATAGCGATGAAGTAAATACTCTTGCTCTGGGAAGGAAAGCTCCACATGGGGATGCCCTCCTTTTTTGAGGATCTGCTGATAGAGTTCCCGAATCAGGGGAATGGCTGCGGTGGTGCCCTCGATCAGGATGCGATCCCCTGATTTAACCCTTGCCGAATGCTCGACCAGAACTTTTGCCAGACGTTGCACGCGAATGTCGCTCATAGCGTATGCTCCAAAGGGAAGGTTGTTCTTAAATTATATCACTCCAAGGATTCTCATGGGGTAGGAGTAGATGCAGGCGCCGGCAAGACCTCGATCACCAAGTAGAGCACATCGCCGAAAGGCTGTCCCTGAGCATTGAAGGCGTGCCACTCGGTGCGGTGTTCACCGGGTTCCTGCGGCGCAGTGAAGAGAATGCGCAAGATCGCCTGCGCACCCGGCACGGCCGGATAAAGCGGTTGCTGTTCGTCAGCGCCCCAGGCAGAGCCGGCCGTCAATCGCAGGGTATATCCTTTTCCCCATGGGCAGGTACCGTTGTTTTCCACGCGCCATTGTTTATCAATCACCTGGCCGGCAATCACCTGGACTTTTTCACCGGGGAATGTCACATCTTCCAGATAGCGCAGGTTATCCTGGCAGGGCGTAGGAGAAGGGATAGGGGTAGGCGTGCGGGTTGGAATAGCACGCGTGGGAGGCAGGGTGGGAGTTGGGGAAGGGGTTGGGCTGGGGAGCTGGAGCGGAGCGTGGAAAAGGGTGGGCGTTGGTGAGCCCGGCAAGGGTGCACAGCCCACCATTACGACCACCCAGAAGAGCAACAAGCGGCGAAGGTGCTGGAGCACGTTTTACAGTTCTTCTAAGCCTTCGTCATCGGCGCTGGCAAGGGGCACTGTGATCTCCCCGCCCAATGCCTTTTCACGGATGATGGCTTCGATCGCCGCCATCAGATCCGGGTTCTGGCGCAGGTATTCTTTGGCGTTTTCTCGACCCTGTCCGAGGCGAATATCACCATAAGAGAAGAAGGCACCGCGCTTTTCGATAATGCCGAGCTGCGTAGCCAAATCGAGCACATCGCCGGCTTTGGAGATGCCTTCGTTGTACATAATGTCGAATTCAGCCGTCTTGAACGGCGGCGCCACCTTGTTTTTGACCACGCGCACGCGGGTACGATTGCCGATAATTTCGGCGCCCAACTTGATCGCCTGCACGCGGCGCACATCCAAACGCACCGAAGCGTAGAACTTCAGCGCCTGGCCGCCGGTGGTCGTTTCGGGGTTGCCGAACATGACCCCAATCTTCTGGCGCAGCTGGTTGGTGAAGATGACGGCCGTCTTGGTCTGGCTGATGGCGCCGGAAAGTTTGCGCAGCGCTTGCGACATGAGCCGCGCCTGGATACCCATGGTAGGATCGCCCATATCGCCTTCGATCTCGGCACGCGGCACCAGCGCGGCGACCGAGTCAACGACCACGACGTCCACCGCCCCAGAGCGCACCAACGTTTCGGCGATCTCCAGTGCCTGTTCGCCGGTATCCGGCTGCGAGATAAGCAGGTTCTCAATATCCACTCCACAGCGGGCGGCATAGGATGGGTCTAGGGCATGTTCCATATCAATGTAAGCGGCTACCCCTCCCATGCGCTGGGCCTCGGCAACAATATGCTGACAAAGCGTCGTCTTTCCGGAAGATTCAGGTCCAAAGATCTCGGTAATCCGTCCACGAGGAATGCCACCGACTCCAAGGGCAATATCAAGGGAGAGCGAACCGGTAGGGATCACTTCGGTATGCATGCTATGGGCCTCTCCCAGGCGCATGATCGCTCCATCACCGTATCGTTTGGTAATATCGCTCAGCGCTTTTTCCA
This sequence comes from Chloroflexota bacterium, assembly GCA_037447295.1. Taxonomy (GTDB): domain Bacteria; phylum Chloroflexota; class Anaerolineae; order Anaerolineales; family Villigracilaceae; genus 630D-37. Next base: position 5,385 of record JBBIGZ010000044.1, read on the forward strand.
AGACAGCGCGCCGTGCTTCGTCTATGGAGGGACGGTTGGGTTGTGAGAAAAGATCAGAAGAAGATGATTTGCGGGGCATGCGAAACTCCTATGGTCCAAGCATCTCTTACGTTCCAGAGTATAGCACAAATGTTCAAGAAGTCAAGCATTTTAATCTAAAATCAAGGGGGTTTCGTCGGCTGAGGGGTGCGCGTAGGAGTAGAGGTGAAGCGGGGAGTGGGGCTCGGTGTGGGAGTGCGCAACCGGTTCAGATGCTCTTGAGCCGTGCGAAGGATTTCTTCTCCGACCACATCCTTGTAGGTAGTCAACAAGAGATTCCAATCGCGAATGGCCGTGCGGAAATCGCCGAGCTTCTCTAAAGAAAAGGCTCGCCAGTAGATTGCTTGGGCTTTTTGCGCGTCGTCTTTTGCAGAGCCGTAAGCGCGTTCCGATTCCTGATAGGCATTCCCATATTTTCCTTGGGCGAAAAAGGCGCGTGCCAGACCGAGATGCGCCGGATACGAATCGGGAGAGTAAAGCAGGGCTCGATTTAGGTCGTTGATGGCCGCTTCGGTTTTTTCCAGTTCTAGCCGTGCCAATCCACGGTAGAGATAGGCTTCAACCTGGTTCGAAGCGCGTTCCAGAAGGAGCGAAAGCGTTTTCTCGCTTTTCTGATATTCTCCGGCCTGATATTGCACCTTGCCCAGCAGCAGCTGAACAGAGAGATCGTTCGGCTGATAGGTTAGATAACGTTCTAGGTTGGACATCGCTTGCGCGTACTCCCCCCGGTCGGCGTAAATTTCGCCGAGCAAGGCATAAGCGGGGAGCAGGGTCAGATCGCGACGGTTGGCTTCCTCCGCAAAGGTCAATGCCTGTTCCTTTTCGCCTTGCTGCCAGTAGATCTGTGCCCGGAGTAAAGAAACCAGCGGGGAGCCGGGCAAGGTTTCCTCGGCGCGTTCCAGATCTTTGAGCGCCAGTGCGTATTTCTTTTTTGCTAGGTAGTAACGGGCGCGCTCCAGATAGGCTTCCCCAAAGTTCGGATCGTATTCCAGGGCTTTGTTGAGCAGGGATTCGATCTCGATCTTCGGATCGATGGCCGGCACCACGCGCGCTTCGCCCAGGTAGGCCGGCGCGAAACGGGGTTCGATCTCCAACGCACGCTGATAGGCCTGATAGGCCTCCGTGTACCGGCCTTGGAAGCGATAGGCCTCGCCAATGTAGTAATAGGGATCGGCGGCTTGCGGCTCCAGCTGGGCTATTTGTCGCATGGCAACGATAAAGGCCTCCCAATCTTGGCGGGCGTAGGCATTGCTCGCCGAACGCTGCAGATCGACGGATTGAGGCTGGCGCGGCGTATTCACATAGAGGGGAGTGGGGGTGTAGGTAGCATCCAATAGGGTCCAGAGTGGAGGTGGACCGGCGAGGGTGGGCGTGGCCGGGATCGCCGTGGCGTTAATGAAGGTAGGGGTTAGGGTATAGGTGGGAGAAGGGCCGGGAGTACGCGTGGGAAACGTGATCGTTCGCTGTGGACGAGAGAGGAAAAAACCACCGATCGAAAGCCCGATCAGCAACAGGACCAATGCTACCCAGCCTACCAAGCGTCGCACTGGGCGAGCGGCAGCGGCTTTTTCCTGTTCTTCTTCCTCAGGAACGGCCAATAGCCGCTTTTCCCAGGCGCGCGGACGATTCACCGAAAATGGCGAAACCTCTTCTTCGGCCACCTGAATGCCCAAGAGCATGAGACCGCGCCGTGCGGCGGCATTTTGCGGATCGATCTGATAGGCCTTCTCCAAGCAGTAGCGACGCTCTTTCTCGCTTTCCACCGCCGCGCTCAACCAGACCCAGTAGAGGGCATTCTCCTGATCGGCACGGATCAGGCGGGTAAGGATCTCCCGTGCCTCCCCCTTCTTTCCCATTTGCAAGGCATCAATGGCTTGTTGAAGAAGCGTTTCCTCGCTCATAGGATTAGTTTAACACAACCATGAAGGGAGTACAAGCAAAAACGCAATCGCTATCCACCGATTGGCTCACAAGGATAAGCTGTCTACTCAGTTCAGAAGTCCTTTAGGTCAGAACAAATTGCTTGGATTGTTCTGCGAATCCAATAATTACCTCTAATCTTTCACTGCTTACCCCAGCACGCGATAGATCGCCTGCTTCAGACGTTCCTCATCCGGCACTGCCGCCCGTTCCAGATTGCGTGCGTAGGGAATAGGAATATCCAGTGCAGCCACCCGTTGCACCGGTGCTTGCAGCCATTGAGGCGCCAGCTCGGCCACGCGCGCTGCGATCTCGCCGCCAAACCCATGATGAAGCGCGCCTTCTTCGATCGTCACCAGCCGTCCTGTCTTCTGCACCGAGCGTAGAATGGTGGTCATATCCAGCGGCACCAGTGTGCGCGGATCGATCACTTCTACTTCGATCCCTTCCTGGGCCAATCCCTCCGCCACCGAAAGCGCCAGGGAAACCATGCTCCCGATCGCCACCACCGTCACATCCTCCCCGGCACGTTTTACATCTGCCACGCCGATAGGGATCAGGTATTCTCCCTCCGGAATCTTCCCGGTTTGCAGATAGAGCAATTTGTTTTCAAAAAAGAGCACGGGGTTGTTGGAACGGATGGCGGCCTTGAGCAACCCTTTTGCATCCAGTGGCGTAGACGGAGCGATCACGATCAATCCGGGAATCCCGGTCAAAAGCGCTTCCAGGCTCTGACTGTGTTGTGCCGCCATGCCCAGACCGGCACCTCCCGGAGTGCGCACCACCAACGGCAGCGCATATTGCCCGCCGGACATATAACGCAGTTTTGCCGCCTGATTGACCAGCGGGTCCATGCAGGTCGTCAAAAAATCCGAAAAAAGGATCTCGGCCACCGGGCGCATCCCGCACATAGCCGCCCCCACCGCCGCGCCCACAATGGCATACTCGCTGATCGGCGTATCCAGCACCCGGCCGGTAAACTCCTCGGCCAACCCTGTGGTGACGGCGAAGTAACCGCCCTGGCTCACATCCTCGCCCAGCAGGAAGACGCGCCCATCGCGGCTCATCTCCTCGGCCAAGGCTTCCCAAAGCGCCTGCGAAAAAGTCACTTCGCGGGTTGCCGGCGGCAAAGGCTGGGGACGGTAGAGGGCAACCGGCTCCGGCGCGAAGACGTCTTCCGTCAGGGTTTCGATCCCCGGCAGCGGAGAATCTTCGGCAAAACGCACTGCTTCGGCGAGCTGCGCTTCCACTTTCTGCGCCAGTGTTTGCCACTCGTCCTCTGTGATAACTCCCTCGGCGAGCAGGTGTTCTTTCCAGCGCGCAACCGGGTCCCGTTTTCGCCAATGCTCAATTTCCTCTTGCGTGCGATAGTTGGCCGTTTCGCCCTCCATGTGACCGTGCCAGCGGTAGGTGATGCATTCGATCAACCTCGGTCCTTTGCCCGCCCGGGCCTCTTCCGCTGCCTCTTTCACCGCCTGATACACAGCCCAAACATCGTTCCCGTCCACGCTCACGCCGGGCATGCCATAAGCCGCAGCCCGATCGGCCAGCCTGGAGACGCGTGTATGCTTAGCCAGCGGCGTAAATTCCGCATACTGATTGTTTTCTACGATGAAAATCACGGGCAGTTGGAACACCGAAGCGAAACTGGCCGCCTCGTGGAACATCCCCTGGTTCATCGCCCCATCGCCCAGGAACGCCAGGCTTACCCTTCGCTCTCCCTGTAACTTCGTCGCCAGTGCCGCCCCGGTGGCGATCAGCGCCGAAGCGCCCACGATCCCGTTCGCACCCAGCGCTCCGACGCGGGCATCGGTCACGTGCATCGAACCGCCCTTTCCCTTGCACAGTCCGCTTGCCTTCCCGTAAATCTCAGCCATCATCCCATGCAGATCGGCTCCTTTGGCCAGCATGTGCCCATGACCGCGATGGGTGGTCGCCATCGTATCCTGAGCCGAAAGCGCAAAGCACGCGCCCACGGCCGTCGCTTCCTGCCCGATCGAAAGATGGATTGCCTCGGTGGGCAACTTCCCTTCGGCAAAGGCGCGGCTCAAATGCTCCTCAAAAGCGCGGATCAACATCATCCGTCGCAGCATCTCGCGCTTCAATTCCTTCTCATCCGAAGGCAGTGGAAGCGGAGAACCCACAGGGGGTGTGATCGGCGCTTCAGAATCTAGTAGAGGAATAAAATGCCGCTTGAGAGGATCGATCTCCGCCGGTGCTTTTTCTCCCGCTCGGAGCCATTTCAACCACCTGGGCCAAGCGGGTCGTTTCCTGGACCTTGGGCGGGGCGCGGCCGTAGAGACCAGCTCCTCCCGTCCGCTTTCAATCAGGACTTGCCGGTAGACCGCAAAAGCCGGTTGGATGGCCGGCAGGAGCTTCAGCGCCTTCGGCACCGAACCTTTGGCGATCACCTGTCGGCTCGCAATGGCACCTGGCACGTTCAGCTTCCCCAACCAAAACAAATGCGCCACATCTGCATCTTGGATCATCTCCACATCCGGCTGCAGATCGCAGGGGCCGAACGTGTAGGTGATCGGCGCTCGGCGTAAATCGATCGTCGCTTCGCCTTCTGGGTTGCGCCAGCGAAAGCGTACCACCAGATTGCCCTCCAAAAGGCGCTCTGCCAATTGCGCATCCTGCTTCAGACGCTCAAAGAGCGCTCCCATCACGGCATAGAGCTCTTCGGTGGAACGGAAAACGCCCATTGCCTCCCCTCCTTAGAAAAGCACTCGGTTACCTGCGGCGCGCAGCCAAAAATGCCTCCATCGCCGCGTAGCCATCATAGCGATAGCGGAAATCGGTCAAGCGGGTCACCTTGCTCCCATCTGCCGTCCAGGCATAGCGGATGTAATCCAACATGCGCGGCGGAACCTCGGTCAGGAAGCGCAAACGCAACTTCCATCCTATCGTAGCCATGGGGTAGATCAGCGCCGGCGGTAAGGCCAACACCCGCGCCCCCATCCTGCGGATCACTTCCTGCAATGGCACCGGATTGGGCGCATTGATGTTATAAGCCCCAGAAGGAGCCTGCAGCAACAAGCGTTCCGTAGCTTGTGCCGTATCGTCCTCGTGAACCAGGGGCACCGGCGGATTCGCGCCGCGGATCGTAAAGACCAGTGACCGCGAGAAATAGCGCGACATGAAATTATCCATATGCGGCCCGGTGACCACCGTAGCGCGTGTGATGATCAGACGCACCTTTGGATGTTCTTGCGCATATTGCCAGGCCATCTCCTCTTGCACCAGCTTATCCTCAACATATGGAAAGCCCGGGCGAGCACGCCGCGGTGCATCCTCCGTGATCAGCGGTGGGTTATCCGGTAATGCTCCATAGACCGTCGCGCTGCTGGAGAGCAAAAGCGCTTCACATCCGGCTGCATGGCAGGCCTCCAAAAAATGCCGCGAGCCACCGATGTTCACCCGTCGCTCCTTTTGGCGATCGTAAATCGGGTCCACGATGAAGGCCAGATGCGCCGCCATGCGCACCTGGTAACGGGTAAACAGTTCCGTCATCGGCTCGCCGACATCGTGGCGAACGAAGAGCACCTTCTCATGTTCAAACGGCAGCGGGCGGATATCCAGTGCCAGCACCCGATCGATATTCGCTTCCTTCGCCAGCAATTGCACCAAACGTTGCCCGATATAACCGGAAGCACCGGTGACGGCTACGGTGTACAGAAGAGCCTCCTTTTATCGTAATTTTGCCTGTGCCAAGTACAGCGCCGCCAGCGATTTCGCATCCGGGATGTTCCCTGCTTCGGCGGCACGCAAAGCCTCGTTCAGCGGCAGGCGCACAAGGTCCAAAAATTCATCTGCATCGGCTTCCAGCGGTGCAGCATAGAGTTGACGGGCGATGAAGACGGTCATTTTTTCGGTGGAATAGCCGGGCGCCAGGTAGAATTCTCCCACCTTCTCCAAAACCTGGGCAGCGTAGCCGGTTTCTTCGCGCAGCTCGCGGGCGGCACACATTTCGGGAGCTTCCCCTTCATCCAGAGAGCCGGCTGGCAATTCCAGCAGATCCCCTCTGACCGCATGACGATACTGACGCACGAAAAGGAGATTCCCCTCATCATCGAGGGGAATCAGGATCACCGAACCATGGTGCTCCACGATATCGAAGCGCGTCTCGCGCCCATCCGGAGTGAGGAGCACATCCCGGCGAATGCTAAAAGCGCGTCCCTGGAAAAGGACCTCGCTCTTTAGCAAACGGAAGTTTTTTGCGCTCATTTCACGGAATATCGAGAACCTGACCCAGGGTGAGCTTCGCCGAGAGGGACAGGTTATTTTCCGCAGCGATCGCTTCGGGGAAGACATCGCCGAACTCACAGGCCACAGCGTAGATCGTCATATCTGCCTTCTCCACGGTGTATGTGGTCGGGTGAGGCTTGAGCGCCCGTTCGCCAGGGAAAGGATTGCCGCTTTGCGGAATGCGGAGTTGCAATCCCGGTTGGTAGATCATGCCACTGCTGAGCCCATTGAGCTGCAGGAGCTCATCCGGGTTCACGTTAAACCGTCGCGCAATGCAATACGGGAATTCACCCACCTGCAGGGTGTAGGTGGTGGGAATGCTCCCCGGCGTAAAGGCCACCGGCGGGATGGTCGGTAAGGCCTCCGTCGGGGTTGCCTCGGTTTCGGCTGGCGGCGTGATGAGGATGAAAGGCGGCGTTGGGGTTTCTAGTCCGCTTTCCGTGGGCATCTCGGTGGGCATGGAAAGGTCAACCGGCGTCGGAGTTTCGATCGGAAAAGGTGTATCGGTCGGTATTTCCATACCCATGGTCATGGCCGTCGCCGTGGCGGCGATCATCGCCATCGGATCGTCCGGCAGAGGGGTTGAAAATTCAGGAGGGAGCAGGGTAGGCGTGGCCTGCGGAGCCGCCGAAAAATTGCGTTGGCATGCTGCCAGCAGAAATGCCAGACCAAAAACCAAGCTCAGGATCGCAAGGAGGCGTTTATTAGACATATCTTTCTCCTTTTTTGATAGCGTTCAGAATTATGGAGAGTATACCATTATCGGTCGTTTCAGGAAACCTATTAATTCCTGATTGTATTCTTCTGCGCGATTCATGTAAGGAAAGTGACCAGCACCCTGGAAGGTATAGACCTCGGCATACGGATAGGTGCTCTTAAGCTGTTCCCGCAGCACAGCATTGATCAACGGATCGTTATCCGATTCAAAGATCAACACAGAAGTGGACAGTTCCTTAACCGCAAATTTCTGCATCACACAGCGGTAGCGCGCCAGGACGTGCGCTTTATGCACGCGCCCGTAGTTCATTTCCATCAGATAGGCTAGGGTAAAAGCATCGTGGCCTGAGCTGGGGTAGATACTACGCTCCACGCTCTGACGCATAAAACGTAACACTACCCAATCCGGCAGAAAGGGCAAGAGCGTGCCGATGGTGCGGTTTTCCCGCGCCAGGATATCGTTGGGCGGAAAGGTATTCCCCAGGACCACGCGCAGGACGCGTTCGGGATGGCGCGCCGCCAAAAATTGGGCGAAGTAACCGCCGAGTGAAGTGCCCACGATATTAGCACGACGCACTCCCTCGCGATCCAAGATCTCCAAAATGCCGGCCTCCATCTTTTCCAGGCTATCCGCCGGTGGGTAGGTAACGGCAATGACGCGATACGTATCCTCGAGGGCTTTGATTTGCTGCCACCAGATGTCGGCTGCGCCGCTCATCCCGTGTAGAAAAAGCACTACCTCTCCATCCCGCTTTCCGCCGACCAGGTATTCCCAGGTTTGACCATCTTCTGTCACCAACTTACGCATCGGATGGCGAGCGCGAAACTCTTGGAAAGCCTTGACCTTTTCCGCATCCACGCCCGCATATAAGGTTTCAAAAGACGGAGTGTGCGTCGGCCAGAGGTAGAGGATGAGAAGAAGGAGAATGGGAATCAGGGCCCAAATTCGCTTGCGCATATTATTTTCCTCCAGGATAGTAAGTCTCTGTAAAAAACGATGTCTCGCCGACAAAGGATATGGCGCAGAGCGACACGGATACTACGGACGAACACGGATTTAAAGCGGGGGTTCAAATGCTCACATCAAAGATTTTTACAGAAGGCGGCTCTTGTTACTTACTCTGCAAAAAAGAGTTCAGAATAGCGAATCATAGTCCACCTTCGGAAAAACGGTTAGCTTTCCACCGATCGTCGCATCGAGCACGCGGCGACCGGCCTGCTCATAGGCACGGCGCGCCATGCGATAGGCAATCTCCGAAGTTTCTAGATCGGGCAGCTGCCAGCGAAAGCCCTTGCCAAAATAGCGCGGATCAAAGTGGTTCGGATCGTCTCCTTCCGAGATGACGGTCTTGTTCGCCTCGCCGCGAGTAACAAAATTGTGATCCACCCCGATCAGGATCACCGTCTCAAAGCCCATGTGGAAGGCCAGCTGTAGCGCCACATAGGTCACCGTGGCGCCTTCCCAAAGGCGGAAACGCGCATCCCGGGCAAAGGTCGGCTTCTCATAGGTGGTATAGAGAAAGGTGGGCAAGTCCTCGCGGCGCTTGAGCATCCCATCGAAATAGCGGTGCGAGCGCCAGGAAAGGAACTTCGGGATCGGCAGCGCAGCGATCTCCTCGCAGCATTGCTCGATCACCAGATCGTTGATCGAAACCAGATACGTCGTTGGGAATCCTAGTTCGGGGAAAAGCAAATAGATCCGGTTCAGGCCGAAGGTGAACTCATTGCGCAGCCGTGAGAGGTCCGTCCGGCGCAGGCTCGGCCCGTTCCCGATGATGAACGCCCGTTGGCCGCGGTGCACATCTTTGAGCGCCGTCAATCGTCGCAGGCTTTCCCATCGCCAGGGATGAAAATAGGCGCCCGGCAGGTTCGGTAGCAAGCGTGCTGAAAGGTAGATCTCTCGGAACAAAGTCCATAGCGGATCTGGAATCGAGGTCTTCAACGTGGTACGCAAACTCATGGTGCGCATTATACTACCTTATCCAATCCAGGCAACAAACCTCCTCTGCTTGCAGCAGGAGCAGTGGGGCTCCGCTCCAATCGGTGAGGCCGGCATGGCGTTTGCCCCCCTGCTCAAAAACCAGCGCCAGCGTTCCCTGTGGTGAGAGGCGAAAATCCAGCAAATGCGTTTCCTGCCAAGAGGTGATCGGCCAGAGCCAGCCGCTTTGTACCTCTATGGCCCAAAGTTCCGTATAAGGCGGGGCTCCTTCCCCGTCCCGTTTGGCAAAAGCGATCCATCTGCCATCTGCCGACCAAAGCGGCATAAGCCCTTGCCCGGCATCGGCCTCGGCCAGGCGCTGCGGCGCCCAACTCGATCCTTCCAGCAAGATCAGATCCCCCGAAGGGAACGGCACCGTGCTATCCGGGAAGCGAATGGCGGCAATGCGCTTTCCATCCGGCGACCAGCGCGCGCCTGAAAGAATATCCAGCGGCTCCCTTCGCAAAAGCGTTGCCCGCCCACCTTGCCACACATAGAGCGCGCTGCCCCATCCCACCCCTTGCGTCAGGGCAAAGAGCAGGCGACCATCCCGGCTTTCATCCACATGATAGGTGAACGGAGAAAGCGGCAGGGTGCGCACCTTTCCATCCCATTCCCAGCGCACCAAGTGCGGATCGCCGAGGGAATTCACCCGCAAATAGACCGCTTGCCCATCCGTGCTCCAACCGAGCAAATGAGCATCCTGTGCCCACCAAGCCGTCGCATCATGAGGGACCTTGCGCTGCGCATCCCACCGAAGCACCTGCGGCCCCGAAGCACAGACGATCTCCAGCGCTAAGCGCTCTCCCCACGGCGCGGCCAGCAAGCGCTTCCCCGCGCAACCGGGCGGCAGGGGCAGATCAAAAGATTCGCGCTGCTGTGAGCCCTGGAAGAGGACCAGACGTGCTGGGTTTTCCTGGAAAAGGACCAATTGCGTCGGCCCAGGCAGGAGGGATTCCGTGGGTCTTGCGCAGCCCCACAACAGGAAGCCCAAAAGGGCCCAGAGGGCGCGCCACCCGATCCTCATGCTTCTAACCGTTGCAGGAATTCGTAAATTTCGCGCCGCTTCCAGCCGCTGACTTTGCTCAATTGCCGTGCCAGCTCGGTCGCCGATTCCCCGCGCGCGCGACCGGCGCGTAGGGCTTGTTCCATCTCGGCCTCGCTCCAGCGCAAGGTTGCCTCTTCTTCTTTGCTTCCTTCCAGCACCAGCGTAAATTCGCCGCGCGGCGGCTCAAGGTCCAGATGATGGAGTGCGCTGCTCACAGTGCCGCGCCAAATTTCTTCGTGCACCTTCGTCAGTTCGCGCGCCAGCGCCAGTTGGCGATCTCCTAATACTTCCAAAACATCCCGTAACATTTCCATCAGCCGATGTGGCGCTTCAAGGAGGATCAGCGTATAAGGCAGAGTGCGGATGCTTTGAAGACGGGCACGGCGCTCGCTCGGTTTTCGCGGCAAATAGCCCAGGTAGAGGAACGCATCCGTAGGCAAACCCGAAGCGATCAGCGCCAGGATTGGCGCAGCCGGCCCCGGCACGGGAACAACCGCATGGCCGGCCGCAATGGCGGCGCACACCAGCTCATAGCCCGGATCGTTCAGTGCCGGCGTGCCGGCATCCGAAACCAGCGCTACATCACCTTCCTGCAGCGCCTGGAGCAGAAATGCTTCGCGCTCCCGCAGGTTGTGGGCATGGTAGCTGATCAGCGTCTTGTGGTGAATGCCCTTTGCCAGCAGGAGCTGACGGGTGCGCCGGGTATCCTCGGCGGCAATCAGCGCCACCTCTTGCAGAATGCGTTGCGCACGCGGCGAAAGGTCCTCCAGGTTGCCGATCGGCGTGGCGACGAGGTAGAGCCTGCCCATGTTTACTCCAGCGGGCCGATCTCGCGCTCCACAGCCTCGAGAATTTCGCCCGATTTCACCAGCTCTTTCATGGTGTTATGATCGCGATAGAGAGGTCGATCCTCGTCCAAGTGCGGCACGTATTTGCGGATGACCTGATGTGCCACCCGAACGCCGCGCCCGTTTTGGAAGGAGCGGAAATCCAAGGCCTGAGCTGCGGCCATGAATTCAATGCCCAGCACGCCATAGGCATTATCCAGAATGCGTTCGTTCTTTAGCGCCGTGTTCATGCCCATGGAGACGAAATCTTCCTGATCGGCGGCGGCCGGGATGGATTGAATGCTGGCCGGCATGGAGAGGATGCGTTGCTCGACGATCAGATGATCGGCGGTATACTGGCTGAGCATCATGCCGGAGAAGAAGCCGGGGTTGGGGGTGAGAAAATCGGGCAGGCCCTGAGAAAGCGCCGGGTTGGTCAGGCGGTTGAGGCGTCGCTCGGAGAGCACGCATACCATGGTGATAGCCGCACCGACCATATCCATCGGCAAGGCAACCGGAGTGCCCTGGAAGTTGGCCCCGGTGAGGGTCAGGTTCTCTTTGGGGATCCAGATGGGGTTATCGCCCACGCCATTCAGCTCGATCTCCACCTGTTGGCGCGCCCAGCGCAGGGCATCGCGCGCCGCGCCGATCACCTGGGGCGTGGAACGCATGGAATAGGCATCCTGGACCTTTGTCTTCACTTTGCCGGTGGTCAGGTCGGAGCCTTCGATGCATCGCATGATGTTGCGTGCCGAAGCGATGGCGCCGGGGAAGCCGCGCAGGCGGTGCAAGCGCTCGTCATACGGCTTGAGGTTGGCTAGCAGCGCCTCCAGCGACATAGCGGCGGCGATCTCGGCCTGCTTCAGCCAGCGCTCCATATCGTAAAGCTGCAATGCGCTGAGCGCCGTCAAAACGTTTGAGCCGTTGATCGTCGCCAGTCCATCGCGCGCTTCCAGACCGGGGATGGGAATGCCGGCCCGTTCCATGGCCACCCGTCCTGGCAGGCGTTCACCTTGATAGAAGGCTTCTCCTTCGCCCAGCAGCAGCAGCGCAATTTGCGACATCGGCGCCAGGTCACCGCTCGCGCCCACCGAACCTTTCTGACAGACCACCGGCGTTACGCCTTTGTTCAACATTTCGACCAGGGTGAGAGTGATCTCCGGTCGGCAGGCCGAGTTGCCGTGGGCATGGACGTTAATGCGGCTGACCATCGCCGCCCGCACTTGCTCGATCGGCAATGGATCGCCGATGCCAGCCGCATGGTTATAGATCAGATAGCGTTGGAATTCCTTGACCTGTTCATCGCTGAGCACGCGTTCGGAAAACTCGCCAATGCCGGTGTTCGTGCCGTACATGATCTCCTTTGCGGCCAGTTTCCGCTCCAGCAAAGCGCGGCAAACGCGAATGCGCTCCAGCGCTTGCAGATGCAATTCTACCCGCTCGCCAAAACGAGCAACGGATACCAGCTTTTCGATCGTCAAGGAAGAACCGTCCAAGATTACGGTCATTGGGAGACTCCTGAAAGAGAGGATGTGGTTCTATTTTACTTTGAGAGGGGGAGATGGTGGGAAGAATGGATGATTGGGCCCTATGCTACAAAGATGGACGGTTGTGTTGTTCCTCGATGATTCGATGATTTTCCCTGCCTGTTTCATTTGATGAGAAGGTAGAAACTGCCGGGGCGTTTTACGGTTCGTATTCTACGCGGAGGGATTCTGTTCTCCTGCTTCCGAAAGCAAGCACTGCATTTGCAAAGCGTTTTCCACCGCGGCACCGGCGGCAGTGTTGTTGAAGATGATCCACACTTCCAGAGCGGCACTCTGCGAACGTACTCTTTCTGCCAGGGTGTGCAGGAATTCGAGGGGATAGGTCGAAACATATCTGCGCGGTGCGCCGTGTAAGCGGTAATAGACGATCTCTTGCCAGGCGGCCGGTTCTTCGCCTTGTGGTCGGGGGGCAGGGTGTGCGGCTACGCGCCCGATGCGCAAAGAATACAGGAGCGATTCTGCCTCCGCTGTGAACCAGGATGGGTGGCGCGGCTCGCAGACGACAGGCCCCTCATAGAGCTGCCGCACGCGCTCAAAAAAGGACCTTACGCTTTCTACCTCGAAAATCAGCTGAGGCGGCAATTGAACCAGCCAAACGCCCAGCTTTGGGCCCAGCGCCAAAACTGCCTCGTGAAAGCGAAGCAAGGTTTCGAGATCGCGCAAAGCCGAAATGTGGGTGATCGCCCGAGGCAATTTGACGGCAAAACGGAATCCCGGTGGCGTGATCACAGCCCAACGCGCGTATGTTTCCGGCCGGTGGAGGCGATAGAAGGATGAATTGATCTCTACAGCGTTCAGGCGGCGCGCATACCGTGTTAACACCGGACCTTCGGCGGGGAATTCCTGTTCCGTAGTTCTGGAAAAGATCCAACCGGCCGTGCCGATGTAGTACTTTATTCCGTTTCCTGCTTTTGCGGGAAAAGGCTTCCCATTTTCACTTCCCATATTGTGCTCTGAGCGGTAAAAGGCGCCGGGAAGGCCGAGGTATCGGTGGCGCTGAGAATAGCCTGATCATACAGGCTCAGGCGCTCTAAAAGGTCCTGGCGACGCGAAGGGTCCAGCTCGGCGAGCACTTCATCCAGGAGCAAAAGCGGCCATTCGCCGTTGCGGGCGCGCATCCACTCCATTTCAGCCAGTTTGAGGGAAAGCAAGGCCGTGCGCACCTGGCCGCGCGAACCGTAATCGCCCAGGTCAATGCCATTGGCTAGGAAGCGCACCTCGTCGCGGTGGGGGCCGATCAACGTCATGCCGCGCGTGATCTCTTCCGAGCGAATGCGTTGCAAGCGCTCGAAGAACCCTTGGCGGATTTCATCTACGGTCAAGTGGGAGCGATCGAGGGGGGGCTGGATCGGGAGCGCCATTTGAGCGGCAGGCATGGGCAAAGGTTCGTAGGCCGGCCGGTAGATCAGGCGCAACACTTCGGCCTGGCGCGTCAGTTCCAAATGGATGCGGGAGGCCAGTCGCTCCATTTCCTGAAGGGCCTGAATGCGCCAGTACATGAGAGGAGCAGCTCGCGCCGCCAGTTCTCGATCCCAGATTTCCAGCTCCGATGGGTTCCCGTTACGAGCTTGCAAGGCCTTGAGGAGCGCATTGCGCTGTTCTAGCAAACGAGCGTATTCGCTTAACGTGGTGGCATATTGAGGGATGGCCTGTGCCAGGGCCAGGTTCAGGAAACGACGTCGTTCTTCCGGCCCCCCTTCGATGATCTGAGTCATGTGGGGTGCAAAGAGGACAGCGTTAAAATGGCCTACGACCTGACCAAGGGGCTTTTTTACCCCATCCAGAAGCACCTCTTTGCGCAGCCGCGGCCCATTGTTCCCGCCGTTTTCCAAGATCAGGCGCAATTCCAAGCGATGTTTTCCATCGCGCCGTTGATACTCCCCGATCAGGCGGCCGACGGCCGGCGATTTGCGTGCCTCTAAAAAGTGGATCAGCTGCCGTTCGACATGCGTTTGGAAGGATGAAAAGGTGGCCAATAGGTAAACGGCTTCCAGAAAATTGGTCTTTCCCTGGGCATTGGCGCCGATCAGCAAAAGAACCCGCCGGGGCAGGTCAATGTCCAGGCGGGTGAAATTGCGAAAGTTCGTCAGGGAAAGATGGGTAAGATACATTGGTGTTAGACGCTATCCTCCACAAGTTCGGCCTCTTGCGGTTTCCAGACGCGTGTGGCTCGATCGGTGAAGAGGATGCCGTTCAGGTGATCGATCTCGTGCTGGAAAATGCGCGCCGTCCAGCCCTTTAGCTTCCAGCGCACCGGCTGACCATAGCGGTTCAGGCCGCGGACGACGATCGAAAGGTGCCGTTCCACTTCGCCTACCAGGCCGGGGATGGAAAGGCATCCTTCCACGCCGCTTTCCATTTCCTGCGAGACGCGCATGATTTCCGGGTTGACGAGCACATATAGCCGCGGCGGAGCGTCCTCGATTTCTTCGTTTTCGGGATACTCGACGACAATCACGCGCAATGAAACGCCGACTTGCGGCGCGGCCAGACCGACCCCTGGCGCGGCGCGCATGGTATCGATCATGTCATCAATCAGAACCTGTAAAGATTTATCGAATGCAGTCACCGGGCGCGCTTTTCGGCGCAATACTACATTGGGAACAGTTACAATCGGACGAACGCTCATGAGGTCAATTTTACTCCTTTTTCTGGGAAGCGCCCCGTTCCAGTTCTCTTAACTCATCAGCACTTTGATGGTAGACGGCCAGCCAGTTGGCCATGCGCTCGCGTTCGGCAGCCGCTTCTGCCTCTTTCTTTTTGGCCATGCGTACCATACGCCGACGGTCAATATCGGCCTGCACGCCTGCCGGATCGAGGACCTCCTCGAAAGCCATTTTCGTGCCGCCTACGGTAATATACACGGTGCCGAAATTGAACAGGTTGGCAAGTATCCCTTCGCGGCGATATTCGGTGCTCAGGATGTTTTCCAACGGCGCGTTGACGCGTGTTTCTTTACCGAGGGGCGTGCGATCGATATCAATGATCTGATCATCTGTTACCTGAAAGACGTCATTCGTCCAATCTAGGTAGCGCCATAAGATCACGCCAAGCGGGGCAAACATAGCGAAGAAGAGCAGTAGGGCAAGCATATCAACTTTAAAGGCAGGTTTCAAGGCAAGTAGGCTGAGATTCGGGTCCAGCCAGAGCTTCCAAAGACGGTAAATCCACGTGGCGAAGAGAAACAGAAAGGTGAGGAGCGGGTAGAAAATATTACGAAAATACACTACCCAATGTTTGCGGTAGATGATCGTGGAGCCAGCTTCGATGCGTAGGGTGAAATAACGGGAAAACAATGCTTTGAAGACAGATGGACGGGTTGATTCGGGCAGAGCGACCAGATCTTCTTCTGGTTCGGTGACAGTGCGGGTTGGCGGTGCCGGCAGCCCCAAACGTGCCCGAATGGCGGCTTTCATTTTCTCCTTTTCCTCGCCTAGCACAACCTCCTTGCTCCGTTGCCATAGTTCTTCGATCATGCGGGCAGCATGACTCGGATAATTCACATAGTGGAACGGGATCTGTCCGACGAATGTGCGGATGATCACATTTCCATAATCGAAAATCCGTCCCCAGTAATCGGATTCAACCCCCACGGAAAGGACAGTTGTGATCGGGGCTTCCTGACGGCTTTCGTGAATGCCGATCACTTTTTCCATCCAGATGACGCGCTGATTGGTCACGATGTAATAGTCATTGCCCCAGTCAATGTAAAGCCAGATCATCCAAGCCACTAAAAGCACCAGAATAACACTTCCTACGGCCAGCGGCACCATCGAAACATGCCCCTGAGGCGAAAGCAGTGGTAGGAAGGCCAACCCGAAAAGCCCTAAAGGAATGAGCAAAAGCAAGAGCGGAACGATCAAATTCTGGTAGAGAGCAAAAGGATGTTTGCGTGCCAGGAAATAGACCACTTCCTTTGGACGCAGCCACTTGAACCGCAGGTGATACGCCAGGCGGCGGGATTCGATCGCCACTTCAAAGTTCGGTCGCAGGTTGGGATGCCGCTTGAGTAGGTTTTTCAACACTTCTCCGCCGTGATCCAGCACAAGCAGGGTGACGTTGGTCAATGCTTTTGCCGAGGCGGAACGCGCATGCCCGGAATATGCCCCCTCTTCGCCAAAATAATCTCCCTTCTCCAGTATAGCCAAGGTAAGCAATTTGTTCCCGACTTGGCGTTGCAACGCAACTTTGCCTTGAAAGATGAAGTAAAGGGCGCGATCGCGACTCCCTTGGACGAAAATCACCTCTTCCGCGGCGCAGGTACGCTCTTCCATTTGAGCGGCCAGTTCTTGCAGTTCGTTATCTTTGAGGCCGTGAAAGAGGTGGGATTTTTTGAGAAATGCCAGGCGCTGGGGAAGGCCAATCACGACTTATATTGTAGCATGTTTGTGAATTTCAGGTGAGGAGCGATTCTGAACGGCGGGCGGTACCAATATATTCGGTACAAGCCAAGAGCATCTGATGAGGCTAATGACTGCTCTAGCATAAGGATCTTACCCCCTGATTATGCCACTCTAACGACCGGCCCACCAGACGACAAGTACTAGACCACGCAACCCGTGACCAACAGACTAACCAACCACGCGACCGATCACGGGAAGGCGCTCCGGGATCTCGATCCGCCCCAACATGGACCACGGCCCGGTCCAGGTGATCGTTACTGGCAAAATGCGCCCACGTAGATCCTCTTCGCTTTCGACAAACACCAGCTTATTGGTGGGCGTGCGCCCTTTCCAGCGATCCTTGACCTTTTCTTCAAAGAGTACTTCTACTTTTTGCCCCAGATAGCGCGCGTTGATCTCGGCAGAGATGCGTTCCTGTAGCGCCTCTAACAGGCGGAAGCGGCGCATCTTTTCCTCTTCCGGCACATCGTCCACCATGCGGCGCTGGGCGACGGTGCCCGGCCGTGGCGAATAACGTGCCAGATGGGCTACATCTAGCTTGAGGTCCTCTAAGAGACGATAGGTTTGCATGAATTGCTCTTCCGTTTCACCGGGGAAGCCCACGATGATATCGGTAGCGATCGAGACGCCGGGGATGATCTGGCGTATCTTTTCGATAAGACGGCGATAATCGGCTTGAGTGTAGCCGCGCTTCATGCGCGCCAATACTTCATCATCGCCGGCTTGGACGGGGACCTCGATGTGGGGCATGACCTTCGGCAGTTCTGCCACGGTGCGCATGAGCGTTTCGCTGAAGTAGTTTGGGTGCGATGTCAGGAAACGAATGCGTTCCAGGCCTTCGATCTCATGGATAATGCGCAGCAAACTGGCCAGATCGGGGCCATCCGGCATATCCTTGCCGTAACGATCGACAATCTGACCGAGCAAGGTCACTTCCTTCACGCCTTGTTCGACCAGGGAGCGGATCTCGGCGACGATCTCGCCGACGCGCCGGCTGCGCTCCACGCCACGGCGATAGGGGATGATGCAAAAGGTGCAAGCATGGGAACATCCATAGACCACCGGAACATGTGCCGAAACCAGCCGACCGCGTTCGTGGGCCGGCAGGATCAGCTCTTCGTCCATCATCGCGTGGCGTTGCGCCATTTCTTCTTCTTCTAGCCGGCGCGCTTCGCCCTGGGTCAGGAAGGAGATCAGGGGGCCGGGATCGGAGGGAGGAGAAAAAACGTCCACGAAGGGAAAACGCTGGCGCAAGCGTTCGTTCCCGCGCACCCCAACCAGGCATCCCATCACGTTAATCACCACTTCTGGGCGGCGCTCTTTGATCGGGCGCAACGAGGAAAGCCGGCCATAAGCCTTATCTTCTGCCGATTGCCGCACCACGCAGGTATTCAAAATGATGACATCCGCTTCTTCCGCCTGCGGTGTGAAAGCATAGCCGAGACGTTCGAGCGACGAAGCCACGCGCTGCGAATCGGCCACATTCATTTGACAACCTTCGGTCCAGATATGGTACTTCATCGGGAGAAAATTATACCAGAATTGTCAGGAAAACAGTTCCTCTTTGGCGATTGCCCACAAGCATAGGAAAAGCTCTGCGACCTTACAAAAACTTGGCGGCAAGCCAGATCAGAAAATTGACCGCAGCAGCCCTTATATCCTGCCGCGTGGCTTGAGCGCTGTTTGGCAATGTGGCTACCCTATCATGGTTAGCCGTCCAGCCTTTTCCGTGCCATCTTTTCGGAGAGACTTGAAATAGGGACAATTACCAGTGTCTTACGTTCTGACGTTACGGACTTTGTCTTTGCATCCGTTTTTTGAATCATTCATGAGGTTCCACAAAGTGCCTGTAAAAATGCCAAGCCAGCGGGTATGCAATTACAAAATTTAGAAACGCGATCCACACCCCAAGCCCTACCAAGCCAATTGTAACGATATCTATAATGTCTAAAAAGTACAACGAAGAAGATGTAAGGGCAAGTCCAACACTGACAATCATTGCAAAGCGCCGCGACGTTAATAGATCCCTATTACGGTAATATCTAAGCGCCATTACTATAGTTAACTCACCTTATGCAGTTTCTGGTAAACTCAGAGTATGAAAAACAGCAACCTCCTCGATTTGTACAGCGATTATCTGCTCAGCGCCTTCGGGCAAACGACGGGAACGGGGCTTTCAGCCCTGGTGGACGGCGAAGTAAG
>JBBIGZ010000045.1:0-23572 GCA_037447295.1 Chloroflexota bacterium
GGCAGGAGTAGAAGTATATGTTGCCATTGAAGAAGAACAGCCGCCCGAATTACTTGAAAGTTATTTCATCATTGACGAGTCCATAGTGTCCAAATCGCAAATTATACTGAGTGGTCAATTTCAGAGAGCCTATATTACAGCGGAGTCGTACGAAGTAAAGAAGATGATTCATAACTTTAATTGGCTTTTGCGAAATTCGCGAAATGCCGAAGACGTGTTTGAATAGAGACAATCCCAACACAGAACGCTTAAGGGTAGTGATTGCAGCATAACCGTAGAGTTTTTGGCTGTTTTCAGCAAAAGCGATCTTAGGTTACCAAGGTTATCAAAACTTGTGTTACCATAGGTCACTTCTTTGACACTGTAGTCCCAGTTAGGCTCACTTTCACTCAAAATCGTTAGGGCAGTAAAAAGCCCTACGCCAATCGTCCGTTCATCTGTCGAGAAGTCAGATAGGTGCGCTCGACATAGGTCGTGTGCTCGCCCAAAAGTTTCTGCACCTCTTCCGGCTCGCCATACACGACTGTAATGGTAATCCCTGCCAGACAATCCGCGGGTGTTCAAACGTTGGTAAAGTCAGCGGACCGAAAAAATTCTTTCCACTTTGCCTGGCGGATCAAGTCACTTTAGGGAATAGGAGCACAAAACCTGGCAGATAAGGCGCTTTTCTCCCACTGTGGACGGGCAGAAAGCAATTTTACCAATCCATGAACAGTCACTCGATCACGCAATCATTCGACAATGCATGATCTTCGACTATAATTCTCATCAACGATTTTCTACTTTTTGGAGGAACCATGAACCCTACCCTTGAAACCATTTTCATCATCCTAGGAATCCTGGTGCGCTTTATTGGGCTGATCGTTTTCGGCCTGGCAGTTGGTTGGTTCAGTCTAGATGCCTACCGCAAGAGCAGCTGGCAACTGCAGATTGCCGCCATTTTGGGATTCTTTGGCTTGACCGCCATCTTTGTGCGCTTTGCCACCGCCGGCGCGCTGGGAGCCTTCGCCTTGGGGAGCGGAGCCGCCGTGCTCTTTTGGGGACTGCAAAAGCAAAAAGGAGAGAAGGGTGAAGAAGAAGAAGAATAATAAGTAGTAGGTCAAATGCTTTGCATTTGACCTATATTCATCAGCCTGCCTTTGACCTGAATCGTCCTTGGACGAACCGAAGCGGCTTTTGGCAAGCGCAGGGTAAGCACCCCCTGCTCCAAGGTCGCTTCAACGGCATTGGCGTCCAGCGAGGTCGGCAAGCGCAGAATGCGCTGGAAGGAGCCGGAGGGCAACTCGCAGAGTAGATACTCACGTTCCTCTTTCGGATAATGCCCTTCAATAGCCACCGTATCATCTACTACCTGAATCTTCAGGTCCTCTGGCTTGAGGCCCGGTACAAAAGCCGTTAGCACGTAGGCTTCTCCTTCATCTCGCACATTGACCGCCAACCAGCGCTCAGCCTCTGACCGCCATTCGTTCCAGCGCCGCCGCGGGGGAAAAGTACGAACATAGATGGTCATGGGAATCCTCCTATCGAAACATTTTGATTTGCCCTAATCGTACTTTCCCCACATCAGAAAACGTATAGAAAGAGATCAATGTTCTATAAGAACGTTTTGGAACCGCTTTGCCTCAAAACTCCCGACCCGACCATTGCAAACGCTCGATCAAAATCAAGCCGGTAGCCGTAAAGCCCATCAGCAAAGTGGTCATGGCCATGGCCTGACCATAATTCAAGCCGCCGGGCTGGGAAAGAAAACGATAGATGGCCAACGGCAAAGTGGGATATTCGGGGCGCGCAATGAGCAACGTGGCGCCAAATTCACCAACCGAAACCGTAAAAGCGAACGTTGCCGCCGTCAACACGGCGCGCCAAAGGATCGGCCATTCCACCGACCCCCAAGCACGCCAGGGAGAAGCTCCTAGCACCAATGCTGCCTCGCGCAAGCGTATGGGAAGAGTCGCCATGGCCGGCTGAAGGGTGCGGATCACCAGAGGCAAGGCGATCAACGTGTGCGCCAACGGAACCAGCAGCGGCGAGGTCACAGCCCGGCCAAAGGCCAGGATGAAGCCCAATCCAAGCGTCACAGCGGATGTGCCCAACGGGAGCAGCAAGAGACCATCGGCCAAGCGCGCCAGGAAGGAACTTCGACGCAGGGCCAGCGTCGCCGGAATGCCCAGAGAAAGGGAGAATAGGATCGTCAAAGCGGCAAAAACAAGCGAATTGCGCATGGCCTCAAGCGGCGGGACATAGAGAAGCGAACCACGACGGTTGATAAAGAGCTCTTGGTAATAATCAAGCGTCAGACCATATTGCACCTGGCCGCGCTCACCGCGCGCCGCTTCCAGGCGCAACACGGAGCGCAAGGGTAGCGAAAGCATCGGCAATAGAAAAAGCCCAAGGAGCAGCACCCACATCAGGGTCAAAAAGAACCGCTCCCGCCAATGCTTCGGCCGACGGATATTGCTCGGGGCAGCACGCGGCGAAAGAGGCACCGCCGCCCTTCGTAAGAGGAACGTATAGAGATACCCTAAAATGGCCGTGCACATGAGCTGCACCACCGAAAGGAAAGCCGCTAAGGGCAGGTTGAGCATGTGTACCCCCTGGACGTAAATCTCGACTTCCAGCGTGGCAAAACGCGGCCCGCCGAGCAACAAGATCACGCCGAAACTGGTGAAATCGAACAGGAAGACCAGGGAGGCACCGGCCAAAAGCGCCGGACGCAGAAGTGGAACTATCACGTGCCAAAAGGCGCGGCGCTCATCGGCTCCCAAAAGGCGCGCTGCTTGCTCCAGCCGAGGATCGAGGTGCTCCAGGGTATAGATGAGAATGCGCACCAGCAGCGTCGTGTTATAGAACACATGGGCGATCAGAATGGCTGTGAGCGTGCCGTTGAACGGGAGGAGTGGTTTAGAAAGATCCAGCAGACGCATCAGACCCAGGTTTAGCCAGCCGCGTTCCCCTAGGAAGGCATTGAAACCGGCCGCGACCACCAGCGTGGGCAGGAGGAACGGCACGCTGACGATGGCTTTCCAAAAGGACTTCGCAGGGAAAGTATAGCGCCCAAAAAGAAAGGCCAGCGGGATGGCCACCAGCAGGGTGAGAAATGTGGAAAGTGCCGCTTGGTAGATCGTGAAGCCGAGCACCTTACGCAGCAGGGTCCAGGCAGCAGGCTGGGTCAACAATTGCACATCCAAGGCATAGGCAAAAATGCGCGCCAGCGGGTAGAAAAAGAAAATCGCCAGGAAGGCCAAGGCCGGCAAAAGAAGGAGGGAAGAGAAGCCTCCCTTCCCTCCCCAACGAGCACCCAGACGCAGAGCAACGGCCTTCATTTTCACTTCAGCATCAGCTCCGACCAGGCTTGGATCCACTTTTCACGATTGGCGGAAATTTGCGCCGGGTCTAGCCTGGCAGGCTGGCTTGGAATCTGGGCATATTTGACGAAAGCCTCCGGCAGCTGCGCTTTGGGATTGACCGGGAAGACGAACATTTGCAACGGCATATCTTCTTGGAAGCGTTGACTGAGCATGAAGTCCACAAATTTGCGCGCCAGGGCACGTTGCTTTGTCCCTTTGAGGATGCCAACGAATTCGATCTGACGGAAGCACATATCGGGACCGATTAGGGAAGCGGTCGGCGCATCCTCGAGCGGTTGTTCGGCGAAGATCACTTCGGCAGGTGGGCTAGAGCCGTAGGAAACTACCATTGGCTGTGGCCCTTTGCCCGATGAGCCGCTGAAGTTGGTATAGTAGGCCGTCTCCCAATCTGGGACGATGACAACTTCATTGGCCTTCAAAGCGCGCCAGAAATCCAGGTAGCCCGGATCGCCGAAGTGGGCAACCGTCGCCAGCAGGAAGGCCAGGCCTGGCGAAGAGGTGGCCGGATTTTCGACCACTAACAGGCCTTTGTATTCCGGGCGGGTGAGATCTTCCAGGCTTTGCGGGATGGGCAGGTTCTTTTCGGCGAAATAGGCTTTATCATAGTTGAGGCACACATCCCCATAATCCACCGGCGTGACGCGATTTTGCGGATCGAGGCGAAACTCGGCCGGGATTCCTTCCAGCAAGGGCGAGCGATAGGGCTCGAAGATATCGGCCTCTAAGGCGCGAGAGAGGAAGGTGTTATCCACACCATAGAAGACATCGGCTAAGGGGGCTTCTTTGGAGAGAATCGCCTTGTTCAAGGCAGCACCGGTATCGCCGGAGGGCAAAAAGGTGACTTTGACGTTGTTCTCGCGCTCAAACTCTTGGATGACCTCTTCGCTGGCGGCGAAGGAATCGTGGGTCATCACGGTCAGCGTAGCCGGTTGACGCGGGCCACAAGCAGTCAGCGTCAAAAAGGCCACGGCAGCAAACAGGAACAGCAAACGGCGCATAGACGACCTCCTTTTAGTCAGAATGGCGATGGACGACAATCAAGGAACCGCGGGTCAGGCGGATCTGCGCCTGGGGATGGATGAGCTCGTTGCTGATGCCGCGTGTGCGGTAGGGATAGAGCGTCTCGCCGTGGAGGGGCCAACGCAATCCTTGTGTGAAAACGCCTTCAGCCGCCCCGCCCCAGGGGATAAGCGAAACAGTTTCGCCGATCGATCCCTGGATAGCGGCTTCGGTGCGTACGAGGAAGACCTCTTCCAAGCCATCTTCTAAGCGCACATCCACACCTTCCAGCCAGGGTGCGCTCAGGAGGGCAAGATTGCCCAAGGTCTGATCGAGGCGATCGCCGAGCGCGGCGACGATGCGGATGGCACGCGGCCGATATTCCAAGGCATGGCGCAAGGTCAGCTCGAGGTCCGTTTCATCTTTATCGGCAGGATAGCGATGCAAGTGCGTCCCCTGGGTAGAAAGGAAATCCAGGATCTGTGGAGAAAGCGAATCAAAATCGCCGATCACAGCCTGGGGCTTCAATCCCAGGGCAAGGATATGACGAGTGCCGCCATCCGCGCCGAGCAGGATATCCCCCTCCTGCAAAAGGAGACGCAGGCGCTGTGGAGCCGGGAGGCTCCCATTCGCGAAGATCACCACGCGTTCGGACATAAAAACCATCCTCCACGGCGGAGGATGGTTAAGGCATTCGAACACATATTTTCCCTCCGCCGGCATGACCCGGATCAGGTTCAGCGGGTCGAGCGTAACACGCTCCTCTCAGCCTGTCCCACAGGCTCCCCGTTGTATTGTCAGGGCCTATTATAACCTATCTTACGCGGCGATGCCACTCCTCTTTCAATTGCAATTCGCGCGGGCTATCGCCGGAGGCTAGCGCCAGGAAATCGACCAGTAAGCGCTGAAAGAGTGCTGGTTGATCCAGCATGGGGAAATGGGCAGTATCTTCAAGGACGATCTGGTGAATATGCGAAGGAAGGGAGAAGACTTGCTCCAGCGGCGGGGCAATCACTGCCGGATCGTTTTCTCCGTAAACGAGCAGACAAGGAATGCGAGTTGGGAGCATTTCGTTGAAAAGACGAGAAAAGCTCGTCGTTTGGAAAGAAACCGTGAGCGTTTGGGGATCGGCGCGCAGAGCATCGGAAAGGGCACTTTGCGCTTCTGGAGAACGGCTGGTCAACCAGTTGAGCAGATCGGGCAAGGAAGCGTTCAGCCAACGCGGAGAAATGGCAGTGGCATCGAGAGGCGTGCTGATAACCATCATGCGGTCTACCGATTCAGGCCAGCGTGCCGCGAAGCGAAAAGCTACCAGCCCGCCCAAAGAATGACCGATCAGTGCGACTTTTCCGATCCCCATATTTTCCATAAACTGGCGTACCAGCAACGCCTGCCGATCGATCGAATATCCCTCTTTCAGATGGGCAGTATCGCCGAAGCCCCATAGATCGAGAGCATAGGAGCGAAAGAGGGTGGAAGTAACCTGCATCGAGGAAATCCAATAGCGCCATGAGCCAAGCCAATCATGCAAAAAGATGATGGGACGGCCGCGCCCCAACACCTCATAGTGCACAATTGAACCGTCTAGCAAAATGGCGCTCATAGCAGCAGGCTATTTCCCGAATCTTGCCAGAATCGCTCGCACACGCTCGATCAATTGATCAGGAGCAAAGGGCTTGAGGAGATATTCCTCGGCTCCGGCCTGCAATCCTGCCTGGACCTCGGACTCCTGTCCTTTCGCCGAAAGGAAGATCACCGGTATATCCTTCAGACGTGGGTTGGCTTTGATGGCACGACAGGCATCATAGCCATTCATGCGCGGCATGCGCACATCCAACAAAATCAGGTCCGGTTGAACCTGTTCGGCCATTGCCACCGCCTCTTCACCGTTCGTGGCGGTGGTAACCTCATGACCTGCAAAGCGCAAGGTAAAGGCGATCAGATCTCGAATATCGCGTTCGTCTTCTGCAGCCAGAATTTTTGCCATGTTTTACCTCTATATCTCAGCTAACTTTATAGAATTGGAAGCGTGAAAGAGAATGTACTTCCTTCCCCGTACACGCCGCTTGAGGTGACCCAGATCCGTCCACCATGCATTTCAACCAGTTGCTTGACAATGGAAAGACCCAAACCGGTGCCCGGAGTTTCGATCACCAGGGGATGCTCCCCGCGGTAGAAGCGCTCAAACACGCGCGCCTGATCCTGTGGTGAGATGCCGATTCCACTATCTTGCACATCTACCTGAACTTCGTTGCCCTCAGCATGCAGACGCACCTGGATTTGACCCCCGGCCGGGGTATAGGAATACGCGTTTTCGAGCAAATTGCCGATGATCTGACGTACTCGTTCCATATCCCCAAAGGCCAAAGGCAAAGGTGTCGCCGCTTCTAACGTGAAAGTCATCGGTTTATTCTCTTGTTGTGAGCGGCGTTGAATTTCTGCCAACGACTCTTCGGCAATCTGGCGCAAGTTGAGCGGCTGCGGCGTAAGTATAACCCTTCCGGCCTCAATACGGGAAATATCGAGCAGATCGGCAACCAACGCGTTCAAGCGCTCGGTATTGCTTTTGATCACGTTCAAGAAATTCGCCTGCATCTCATTCAGAGCGCCGGCCGCGCCCATCAGCAAGAGGTCCACGTAGCCACGGATCGAAGTCATCGGAGTGCGCAGTTCGTGGCTCACCGTGGCAACGAATTCGGATTTCAAACGATCCACTTCAACTTCGTGAGTAATATCGCGGAAAATAGAAACGGTACCTAGAAATTCGTTTTGGAGGATCACCGGCGCCAGGTGTACCAGTACCACTCGTCCATCATCCAGTTCAATACGCTCCACATAGGATTCACCGGGCTGATAGGAGGAGGGATCCTCAGACCAGCGATGAATCGTGTTGATCCACTCGCGAGCCGCCTTGCCGAACAATCCGGCAAAATCCGCCAACGATTGGCCGAGAATGTGCGTCGCTTCAAGATGCAAGATGCGCTCAGCCGAGCGGTTGAGGAAGGAAATGCGGTTTTCGGCATCGGTTACCAACACACCATCGGCCACGGCTTCCAGGATAGCCTGAGAACGGCTAGCCTCTTCCGCTTGCTGGCGATAGAGATGACCAAGACGCTCAGATTGCTCACGGATCAATTGATACAGGTTGGCATTATTGATGGCGATCGAAACCTGGCCGGCAATGGCCTTGATCAAATTGAGGGAATCCTGGTTGAAGAAACCCACTTGGCGATGGAACACCATTAATACACCCAAGATATTTTCGCCCACCATCAAAGGAACGCCCACAGCACTACGATGTTCTCGGGAAGTCTCTGTCGGAACCCAGCGCTCATCTTTGGTTAAATCCTCGATCAAAACGGCCTCGCGATG
Source organism: Chloroflexota bacterium (assembly GCA_037447295.1). Lineage (GTDB taxonomy): Bacteria > Chloroflexota > Anaerolineae > Anaerolineales > Villigracilaceae > 630D-37. Next base: position 7,740 of record JBBIGZ010000045.1, read on the forward strand.
AGCGACTACCCAACCGGCCAATCCTTCTCCAATACGGAAGCCTTTTTTCTGGATCGCATCCTCAGCACGCTCAGAGGCATATCCATATCCAGCACGATAGTAGAGAAGAAAATCCTCCGGATTTAGGAGCATGATCGTACCTTGTTCTGCCCCCACCGCATCGTTGAGCAGGCTCAGGGTGCGATGTAAGGCACGATCGAGGTCCAGCGTGGCAGAGACTTCGCTGAAAATGCGCAAGAGGGTTTCGGTATTACGCTTCTCGCGCTCCAGTTCCGCCGTACGTTCGCGCACCCGTTGTTCGAGGTTTTCGGCCAGCGCCTGCACCTCGGCAAACAAGCGCGCATTCTGTAATGCCACGCTCACCTGGTTGGATAGCGTGCTGAAAATTTGCAAATCCTCGTTGGTGTAAGCATAGGGACGATAGCTCTGGATCGAAAGCGCACCGACAACCTTTTCTCCCTGACGAATGGGCACGGCTAAAATGGATGCGGGCAATTCGCCGCGCGGTGCAGCGCGCAAGGCTCTGACCTCATCCAGCGTGTGCGTCAGAATGGGCTCGCCGCCGGCGATAACCTGCCCACTAATCCCTTGGCCCCATTTCAGCCGCATCGGAGTCAGTACTTCCCCTTTATCTACAAGATAGATAACCTCCACGACACGCTCGGTCTCATTAGCCAGGGCAAAGACAAAGGCCTCCAGCGGGAAAAGACGGGTGGCAGCCTGATATACCGCTTGGGCAAGCTCCTCGATCTCCAGTGTTGCGCCGATCTCCGCGCTCACTTGGTTCAGAATGGCAAAGCGCTCGGCAGTGCGTACAGTAGATTGATAGAGGCGCGCGTTCTCCAAAGCAATGGAGGTCTGGTTGGCCATGGTGCGCGCTAGCTCGATCTCCGCAGCGGTGAAAGGAGTGTTCAATCGCTGAATCAGGTAGACGGCTCGCAAGGCCTCGCCGATCATCAAAGGCAAGGCAAGCAAATACGGCAGTTCCTGTCTCCATGCCGGCAAGAGGGGTTGCAACTCGGGCTCTTGAGTCGCCCTTTCGGTCACAAAGACGCCACTCCCCTCGATAAACCGTTGGAAAAGAGGAGAAGGAGAAATTTCAGTTGAGGTTAACCGCCCAGAAGGAAGCACGGAATGCAAATACGGTTGTTCTCCTTCAAAGACAATGCCCGCAACAAAGTCAGCATTCAGCGCGCCGAAGAGCTCTCCGGAGGTCAGGCGTAAAATCTCATCCGCGTCCAGCGTTGCGGCCAACATGCCCGAAAGGCGATTGAGCACACTCAGACGTCGAGAACGTTCATCAAGTTCTGCTGCGCGCTGTTGGCTTTCGTCGAATAGGCGAGCATTCTCCAGAGCGATCGCGGCTTGGTTTGCAAACGTCAAACCTAGTTGGATTTTCTCATGGGTATAAAAATGGGCATCCCATTTTTCCAAAGCGATCACACCGATCAATTCACCTTTTGCCATCAACGGCAGTCCCAGCCAAGAAAGACGCGCCGCATCCATTGGTGGGAAGCGTGGATCGTTGCGTACATCCTCGACCGAGAGCGGTTGGCCGGTCCGTATCATCTCTTGTAGCAAAGCGCTCTCGTGAATCGAAAGGGAAAGTCCCTGATACTCTTCCAGATCGGAAAAGCCGCGCGCCGCCCAGACACGCATTCGATCCCCTTCTCGCAACCACAGGGTTGCCGCATCGTAAGGAAGAATCGCCTTGAGCCGATCCAGAAGCGTGGCAATAATATCCTCGCGGTGGAGGCGGACAGTGAGTTCGGTGGCTGCCGAGGAGAGTGCCTCCATCTGCAAGGCGCGTTCCTGAGCGGCCTGCAACAGGCGCATATTCTCCAAGAACAACGTTACCTGTTGTGTCAGAGAAAGAACCAGATCTTCATCTGCCTGGGAAAAGGCTTGCGGCTGATTGAAATTATCCAACACAAGCACACCCAGAGTAGTATTGGCACTTTGGATGGGCACCACTAACGACGAAACTGGCAAGCGCTGGGCAACCGCCTGACGATAAAGCGATAGCTGCTCCGGGTTCAGTGGGTAATCGCGCATAAAGTTAACTTCTGCCACCCGACGCACTCGACGGCTCTCAAAGACCTGGCCGGGTAAGGCTTCCCCGCTGCGATAGCGAATGGCCAGCATGGCTTTGCTATCCATATAGCCCTGTGCCACCACGGGTTCCAAAACGCGTTTGCGTTCATTCCAAAGCAATGCCACGCCGGCATGTGCTGCCGTGATCACCTGACGCACATTGCTCAACAGAAGTTCGAAGATTTCTATCGGCCCGGCCCCGGCAATACGTCGGCTGAATTCCAACAGCAGGTTAACTTCCTGCAAGCGGCGGCGTGTTTGGGTGAACAGAGAAATATTCTGGAGAATAATGGCTAACTGTCGGCTAACCTGCGCATAGAGCGCCCGATCATCCTCGGTAAAAGTCGGCAAAGGCTGGTTGCTAATTGCCAGAACGGCCGCACTCGGATTTTCACCCACCACTAGCGGTAAACAGATAAAACCTTTGGTGTTCAACGCATTTAGTAGAGGGTTATCGCGCCACTCCTCGATTTCCTCAAGAGTGGAAACCAACATCAATTCACCACTCTGAAGGGCTACGCGCAAAGGATTCCGTTGGCCGAAGAGCGTGTCCACATAAGCATCTGCAGGAATCTGTCCGAGAACTTGGCGCAACACAGGTCCCTCAGCGCTCGCCTCGGCCACCAGCACTGCGCTCATCTCCAGACGGGTGAGCAGTTCGCGCCCTAATTGGGTCAATGCCATATTAACATCCGGCTGACGGCTGACCACCTCGGTAATCGTCAGGATCGCGCGAATACGACGCTGGCGGCTTTCCAGCGCGTGCAAGGACAGAACATGTTCCAGATCGTTATGTAACAGAATCGGTAATTGCCCTTGCGCCACTGAGAGCAGCATCTGCTGACGTTGCAAGGCGATCTGCGTCCGTTCAACTTCCGTTTGCGCCTCTTCTAGCTGACGGAAGTGCAAAATCCAGCGCGTCGCCTGGGCGGCGAAGGCCTGAATCACCTCAATGGTCACCCGATCCGGGCGACGCTTATCGCGCGGCATATCCACGCTGATCAGACCTACCGGGCTTCCATCGGCATCCAAAAGCGGAAAGAGCAGGAAATCTTCAGGATTCCAGGCATTTGCCTGTGATTCAGAAGTGGTCGTAGCCAGAGTAACCGTGTGCACTTCAGGAGGAATGACCGGCATTTGCTCGGCAGGAATGAAATAAGCCTGCTCAATCCGAAATTCCGGTCGTAAGAAGGTCTGTAAGGATTCCCAGGGCTGACGCCTGAGCAATAGTTCCCGCATCATTTCCGGTGCGATCCCAACTCCAGCCACACGGCGCAACATTCCTTCTTGGGGCTGATAAACGCTAATCAGCGCCACATCAAACGGCGAGACCCGAGTGATCGAAACGGCCACCTCATGCAAGGCTTCTTCCAGCGAAGAAGTTGCACTCAGTCGCCGATTCAAGGATTCCAGTTCCTGGAGCGTCTGAGCACGGATACGGAAAAGGGCTGCCTGCTCCAGCTCTTTTGCATAGGCGCGGGCATTGACTAACGCCATCCCGGCTTGAGCGGCTAACATTTCAATAATCTGAACGGCGTCTTCATCTACAGAACGACGACGGTGAAAGTGAAGATCGATCAAGCCGATCGCACGATCCCCATACAGGATCGGAGAAACCAACACCGAACGCACTCCCTCGTGCGGCGAAAGAGAAGTTTCCTTTTGGGAAAAATCCAGGAACAGGGTTTCTCGTTTTTGGATCGCTTCGATCTCATAAGGAAGCAAGGATTCCATTTCACAACCAAAAAGCCGCTCAAAGCGTGGCGAAGCCTCCGAGGCATTTTCGACCAAAAGATAAATCGAACCACAATCGGCCTTCAATAACCGTAAGCTTTCGTCGTGAATCACCCGCATCACCCGCTTAACATCCAAAACAACATGCAACTCACGGGTAATGCGGGTAATTGCAGAAAAAAGGTCCAAGCGACGTCGCAATGCTTCGTCTGTCAGACCATACAGACGGCGGCTCTCAATAGCACTAGCCAATTGGCTGACAGCCGTTAATAATACCTGTAGGTCCTCATGGCGAAAGGCGTTGGTCGCCTTTTTCCCCAACATCAATTCCCCCAGGCTCCGACCGCGCGCAATCAAAGGGACGACCATAGAGGACTCTATCCCAAAGCGTTCAACAATCCCTCGATAGAGCGGGAGTACGCGCTCATCACGGCTCAAATAACTCGAGATGAAGGGACGTTGTGCCCCGGAAATGGTGTGATAGTAATCTTGCCCCAGATACAATTCTTCGAGATACACTGCCTGTTCAGGGGAAACATTCCACAGCGAAGGCCGATGTAAGATTAGGCGACCACGCTCCTCATCCAGCAAATAGATGGCACCAAAATCGGCTTGGAAAAGGCGTGCCATCTCTTGCAAAGAAAACTTGAGAATCTCATCTAAAGGCACCTCTGAAACAACCAGCTGGGCAATCCTTCGAAGTGACTCGGTACGTTGGAAGCGCTGACGCGCTTGCTGCACCAACAGAGCACCCTTCACAATGCTGGTGATCTGCGGCATCAAGCTTTCTAGAACGCGTTTCTCCTCGTCCGAAAACGGAGTCTCCTCTCGATAATTGGCAATCTGCAAATAGCCGATGAATTCTTCCCCTGAAACCAACGGTGCCAGGACGACATTACGCAAACTGGCTGCTAATGCCACCGTGTGAATTCCCAGGCTCACCCAAAGCGGATCACTTCCCGGCTCAGCCGTAAAAGCAATATCATGTCTTCCGAGCAACTTTTCACCCTGGCTACCAATGGGAACAATAGCGTGATAGAGATCGATAATATGCTCCGGTAGGCCATAGAAGGGTTTTTGAGCGTAAAGCAGATTTCGTTCAGCATCATACAACAGGAATCCGAGCACTTCGGCAGGGAAGAACGGACGCAGAAGCTCGATCAAGCGTGAAAACAGCTCCTGTGGTTCTTGAATTGCTCCGATTGCCTGGGCTAAATGAACCGGTCCGCTTAGTTCTTCCAGACGGCGTTCCAATGCTTCCTGTTTGAGAATATTGTGCAACGCGATGCTGAGGGGAATTCTCAGCATTCGGAGGAAATGCGCATCTTTTTCGCTAAATCTATCTGCCGCTAATGCCCCCATTTCCAGTACCCCAATCTTCTCCCCTCCTATTTCCAAAAACAGACCAAGATAAGAACGAATGGGTACATCCGAGGACTCATCGACAAAAGAAACCAGTACAGGATTTTCAGAAGAAAGCCTCAGATATTGTGCTCCAAAGCGCGAAGCATTGAGCGCAATAGAGTGAGGCAAATATTGATCTCGTTCGCTAAACGTATAAAGAGTCCATTCTTCGCGCTCAGGATGCCAAAGTTTAATTTCTAGGAACTCATAGGCAAAAAAGTGGGCTAAATGATAAGCAACCTTTTGCAAACCATTCGGAAGGTTCGTTTCCGCGCCGATCTCCTGAATAAATTCCATGAAAGCCTTGAGAACACTCTGCGTTTCAATCGTATCGGCAGATTCTAAAGGACGTAGACGAACAAAAGTGGCGCCGGTAAAAAGAGGCAAAACATAAGAATGGGCCTCTACTCGTTGACCATTGACCGTGAAGTATTTCTCCGATGGCAAAGCGCACAGGTCGAGAAAATCTTCGGCCGGACGGGCACGGCGCGTGAGGCGCTCCAGATCGAGAAACTCATCTTTCGCCAAGCCAAAAAGGGCACGTGCTTGGGCATTGATATATTCAACCCTACCCCCCACCAGAATTAGAATGCCCTCCTGTTCCTCTCCGACGGAAATTTCAGACAAAGAAAAGAAGGGCGAACTCGGCGTGCGTCTCTGTTGCCGCTGCAACAAATTCACAGCGCCGATGATTAAGAGCATGAGCCCAAGCCCTGATATGAGTAGAGTAAGTCCAATGCCCAAATTAGCAAACATAATCCGATCTCAAACAATCTCACGCTGGGCTCGATGTTACATCTTGACGCCGCATTTCAGCCGCCATTTCGGTGATTTCGCGAATATCGGTAAACGTATGCTCCGTGGAAGGCAAAATGCCGATGGCCAGGCTCATGAAGGGAACTTTTTCTAGCACACCTTCCTTATTGGGCGCCACCATAAAACCTTGCTGACGATCGATAAAGTTGTAATGTGAAAGTACCTCTTCGGCAAAGCGGGTTTTCAGTCGCTGTTTAATGCTTGGAGCTGCCGGCTGAGAGGTGATGATAATAAAATTATCCCCACCCGGATGACCAATAAAATCATCTGGTGTGCCCAACTCATCTACCACCTCGCTTAAGAGCATGGCCGTAAAACGTATCACATCGTCGCCGGCGACAAATCCATAGACATCGCGAAAGGCTTCAAAGTGATTAATGCGAATATCGAGCAAGGCCCAGCCTTTTTCCCGGATGATGCGCCGTAGTTGATCCTCGATCAGCCGCCCTGCAGGTAAGCCGGAACGCGGATCGGTCAAGCTTTCGCGCTCTGCCCGTCGGATGGCGCCCTGAACACGCAGTTTTAACTCCTCAATATCAAAGGGTTTGGTAATGTAGTCATCCGCTCCCAGTTCCAGGCCCTGTAATTTGTCGCTACGCTCATCCTTTTGGGTCAGGAAGATCACCGGAATATGGCTGGTGCGCGTATTCATGCGCAGCGTGCGGCATACCTCGTAGCCATCAATATCCGGAAGCATGATATCCAAGATGATTAGATGAGGCATTCCCTGGCGCGTTTTTTCAAGAGCATCCCTACCTCGAGGGGCGATCTCCACATCATAATCCAAGCTGGTGAAATAGATTTTAAGCATGTTGGCAATATCGGGATCATCTTCCACAATGAGCAAACGAGCTTTTCCCATGAGAACCTCCTGCAGAGGATTTCAGATCGACAAATGCTTCGCTGCGGCACGCTTCCACTGCGCCTTACGTTTGACCATTTCAATTTGCTCTTCGGTCACGTTTTTTTCAAAAGCGCGAAAGCCGCTCAAACGAAAACCGTGCTTCTCAGCGATTTGCGTGATCTCCTGAACGCGCTCCAGGGAGATCTCTTTTCCTAAAGTATAATCCTCAAAACGTCCCTCGAGGGCTAATGCCATTGTCTCGGCCATACAAGCGTAGGCTTTGCCGGGCGGAAATCCAAAATCAAAATGAAAATTCACGGCACCGGGAACATCCACCATGCCGCCATCAATTACCAATATATCATCTCTGCTGGCAGCTACCATTGCAGAAACATCACGAGGGCGTGCCACATCACAAACTACACTTCCAGGCATCAAGTGCTGTGGCTCAATGATACTATGAATTGCGCTGGTAACGGTAAGAATGACCGCCGCCTGCCGTAAATCGGATAGATCGGTACTCCAGACAACCTCTCCATACGACTGAGGCTTCAATTGCATTGCAAGCATTTCCAATTTTTCAGGATTGCGAGCAATCAAAAGTAGACGCCCGGCCTGCGGCGCCAAGAGATGGGCGCATACGCGTCCAATCGCGCCGGTCGCCCCCACCACGGCGACAGTCACATCTGAGAGGGACAAATCCATGATCTCGGCAGCCTTCATCGTTGCCTGCACGGCGACGGCAATCGTATATGCATCGCCTGTAGTCACCGGTATATCCAATGCGCGGGCAATCGTGATTCCGGCATCACCGACTACCGAGGTGAAAGCACCCAATCCCAGAATTTTTGCGCCCAAACGCTCGGCCAACCGTCCGGTTTGGATAATTTTCCGATACACCTGCGAAACCGGCAACTCCAGCATGCGCCGAGGGGTCAAAGGGCAAGCGACAAACCACCCCTTGATCTCTTTACCGGTGGCAGCAGAAACAATTCCTTCGATCTCCGAAATGTAGACAGGAGGGAAGAAGGTAGAGAAAAAGTCGATTTGTCGTTCGCTCAATACTTTTCCGAGGAACGGAAACTTGCGGCTGACATCCCGCTTCGGATCGATCGGGTGAATGATAAAAGCAAATGTATCCATTACCAAGATTCTGCATCCGGTTTGGAGCGATGATAGAGGGCTTGATGCAAATAGCCCTGTCTCCAACGATGGTGATCACTCTCCTCAAAGAGCACATCTCGGGTGATCACGCGCCGTTCTTGAGTGGCCGCCAGAACGACATCCGAATCAATAATGCGCGCCGGATAGACCACCATCCCAGAACCAATTCGGCAGTTATGACCCACACATCCGCCCATAACCGGCCGATTTGCCGGCTTCAACTCGCCATGCCTATCACGGGCACGAATCGGAATAGGGATCAAATTATAATCCGTCCAAGTCGAACCTGCACCGATAAACGTATTGCGACCGACCACGCACATCTGTAAACAGGTATTTTGCGCCACCATGCTGTGCTCCATAATCGTGGTCATAAACAACGAGGCACGAAAAGGTAGAAAAGTGCCATCCCCAACAACCGAGAGCATCAATTGGCAATCTTGAGAAATGTTCACGTTACTGCCGATAATGCAATTTTCGATCACCGCACCGGCGCCAATGGTGACATTATCGCCTATGGTCGTCGGGCCGTGAATAATGGCCCTCGGATCAATCACGCAGTTCTTTCCGATTTTCACCAGCTCAGAACACTCTAGGAGTTGCTTGCCCTCGTATAAAGCCCGAGCCAGGATCCTTAACTTGAAGCCCAGGTCCTCCTCCAATCGCTTCTCGAAGCGAGCGCCACGCGCAAAGAGACCAAAAACGATATCGGCAATAAAAATATGCACCCAGGAATCAATAGCTATCAGGGCACGCAGCGGAACCTGAAAAGTCAGATCACCGGTTTGGCCGGCCATGTAGCTCGGAACGTGGTAATAGCCGATCTCTCGAGCTTCTAAATCGATCACCAGCGGCTCTGCATCCGGCACAGGTCCATTGGGATAGTACCAGAGATCGGCCAGATATAAGTTCCCTGCAGGAGTATACGAGATTGAAAGCGGTAAAGCATGTTCCCGAAAAGCCGGATCATCGGCAGAGAAAGCTGCGCGCACCGCGCGTTTTCCACGCCGAGCTTCTTGAATGAATTTCTCAATATATGGCGCGTCAAAAAAGAGATTATCGCGGTAGACGATCATCTCCTCGCGCCGCTGTGGAAGAGGCTGACCTTGGCGAAGTTCAAGCTCTCGATCTACATACGGAGCGAGCACGCTCCGTTGCCAGAGCCAAAGCGGATGATTCTGAATGCGCAGATCGCGCGCCGGCTCATGGAACGGGAAAATCGGATTCGGCGCGTGCAGGACAACTTTGAGCATCTCAATCTCCCAGCGGCCGAGCCGGGATTTCAAATAAACAAGAAAGAGCACCACAAGTCCGACAAGAAATCTCGCGCACCAGAAAGATTTTCCCATCTCCCAGTCGATGGAGAACTTCTTCGAGCACGCCGATCATCCAATAACATCCTGGTGTGCTTTCCGTCGCTTCAACGCTGCCTTGAAAACCCTCAATCTGCCAAATCCAGCCTTCAGGAATTCGCTGCACATCAAAGTGCTCATGAAAATGAGCATTCATCCAGTTGGCTAGATCCCTCAACCCGCGTTCGAGCCGATGGGTGCGGGGCAATAGGCGAAATTCACTCCGGTTCCATCCCAGTTCTTCATAGAACAATCGAAATCCATACTTTACCCAAGCCCGCCCGCTGCGCAAAGCAACCCCTCGTCCTGCCGCAATGCCGTACATTCCTTCCAATGCTCCTTGCAAAACAGCCAACTGTGTCAGCGAAAAGGAAGAACCGTCCAAGAGTTGCAGAGAACGCTCACCAAATCTTTGTACCTGTTCTTGCCCCAGGATCTCTTCCAGAGCCATCCAAAAACTACGCGCCATTGCATTCGCTCCAGAGACGGTACTCATAACATTACCTCCGGTTCATCCAAAAAAGCTTTCAGCATTTCAACAAAACGTTGATGTTCTTCGAGCATCGGGAAATGGCCAGATTTCGGAAAGCGACGGATCACGGCGTGCGGAACTCCCTTTTGGAGAGGCTGCCATTGACGCGGATGCACAATATTATCCTTATCGCCATAAATTCCCATGACCGGAACGCGGATGGAAGGTAAAAATGGGCGCAAATCGGTGCGGCGTAGCGAGGCAATACTGAGCAAGAATGATTCCAAGGTGGTGCGCGAAAGATCCCGATCCATCATATCCGGAAACCGTGGGTCGCGACAAATCAGCGGAGAAGCCTGGCGCAATCCCCAACGGAAAAGGCGCATATTGCTGAACAGCAAATAAGCAATCCAGCGGTAACCGGCCAACTTGAGAGGCAATGCCAAAGAGGAACCGACAATCGGCGAACCAACTACGACCACCTTACTCACCCGTTCAGGATACTCGATCGCTACCGATAGGCTAACCGTGCCTCCCATGCTATGTCCAACCAGCGGCGCACGTGCGATACCCAATTGCTCCATGAACTGATCGACCAGGCTGACAAAATCCTGCACCGCATAGGTGGTGCGCTTCTTTCCCGATTCGCCAAAACCCCAAAAATCGAGGGCATAGGTACGATAAAAACGCCCCAGAACGGTCATGGTATCTTGCCATAACCCCCAAGAGCCCAACCAGCCATGAAGTAAGATGACCGGCCGGCCGCGCCCATATACTTCGTAGTGTACGATACCCTGATCGGTTGTGATCGAGGACACGGCTATTCGATCTCTTCAAGAATGCTATACAGAAGCTCCAAAAGCACCTTCTTGACCGACTCCCTATCCTTCGCCACACATGGGAGGAGTTTCACCTTCGGATCCAAACGCAAGGCATGGCGCATATCTTCCAAGTCCCATGCGTCCGGCAAATCCTGCTTATTAGCTGCTACCACATATGGCGTGGGAGCATAAGCTCGGAAAGTCTCTAAAATGGTTCGCGCCTCACGGAACGTCTCCGGACGGGTGGAATCCACCAGCACAATAAAACCTAACATTCCCTCGGAAAGAATTTCCCACATGAAATCAAAGCGTTTCTGCCCGGGAGTGCCGAAGAGATAAAGCACCAGATCGTCATCTACCGTGATACGGCCAAAATCCATTGCCACAGTAGTTGCTTCTTTCACCGCTCGTTCAGTCGCACTGGAGATCTTTCGCTCCGTAGAGACAACGTCGATCTCGCTCACCGATTGAATGAACTCCGTCTTACCTGCATTGAAAGGACCTGTGACGACCATTTTTACGGTTTGCATACATCTATCTCCATCAGGGAATTACAGGCTGCGAATACGCCCAATGAGTTTGTTGATCAAAGATTTTTGCTCTTCGCGGTTTTCCGTGGGGAACATGCGTGGCGTTGCCACCGGCGCTTTGGCCCCTTCCGGACGCACCAATTCCACCAAACCGGCCTGAAGCAAGCCATAGACAATGCGGCGAATCTCTAATTCGTTCATCTTGTTCGCCGCCGCAATCTGCCGAATGGTGTTTTTCGGATTAATGTATGAAACGACGCGCCACTCTTCGATACTCAAATTCACATTCCGGAGCGGGCGATCGGTAAACTTAAGCGCCATATCCAGGCTTGGGATCTCCTCTTGCAGCTGCTCCCATTCCCGCAGTTGACGCGCGCCTTCGATGATCAGATTTTCCAGATCAATCCGCACATGAATACGCTCGGGAGGTGGAGGAAGCTCATTTTCAAAACGGAAAACACCCTCCACCCAGGTGAACAGACGACGCACCACATCTGTATAGTGTGCCTGGAGCAGGAGCAAGATCTCCTCCTGGGTAAGATAGCCCGCGCTGACCAACAAAAGGCCTAGCTCCTTATCGCTCATCTGCTGGGCACGCTCTAGGATGGCACGATATTGATTGGCACTGATCTTCCCGGCCTTGTGCAAGATCGTAACCAGACGATCATCTTCCTGATCAATATGCGCATACGCCAGTTTGCCTTCGCGAAAACTGGCCTTGGCCTGTTCATTTCCCGGTCCATCTATCAAGAGCGTGCCGGTCTTTTGTGCCAAGCTGACCAGGTTGAGTAATTGGGTGATCGTAAAATCTCGTAAATTCCCACGTAGCGCCATGGAAGCCTCGAGGAAAAGATTTGCGAAAATTATACCCTAACTTATGCCAAAACGGACAAAAGGGATGCTTAGGTTATAATCAAATTGTCTCTCTACCCATTTCGGAGGCCCTATGACCCTACTCATCAAAAACGGCACCTTGATCACCGCTTCGGAGACCTTCGAGGCCGATCTGCTCATCGAAGGGAAACAGATCGCCCAAATCGGTCGCGACCTCAACATACCGGGGGCAGAAGTGATCGATGCCCGGGGTAAATTCATCACCCCTGGTGGCATCGATCCTCACACGCATTTCGATCTGCCCATGTTCGGCACCGTTTCGAGCGACGATCACTATACCGGCCACAAAGCGGCGGCCTTCGGCGGCACAACCACGGTGATTGATTTCGTTTCGTTTGATTTTCCCACTTTCCGCCAATCGGTTGCCGCGTGGAAAGAAAAAGCGGCCAAAGCTGCCATTGACTACTCCTTCCACATGAACCTGACGCGCTGGGATGAAACGATTGCCGCAGAAATGCCCTGGCTGGTCGAAGCCGGCATGCCTTCGGTCAAGGTCTTTACCGCCTACAACGGACGCTTGCGGCTGGGAGATAAAGAAATCTTCCAGGCCATGCAAGTTGCCCAGAAACATGGCATCCTCGTCCTAGCCCATTGTGAAAACGGCGATGTGATCGAAACCCTAGTCGAGCAGGCAGTGGCAGCCGGTCACACCACCCCTGAATGGCACGCCCACACCCGCCCGGCTTGGGGAGCGGTGGAATCCGGCCTACGATTGGCCGGCATGGCCGCAGTCAGCGGCGCTGCGCTCTATATCGTCCACCTGAACGCGGCCGGCGAAGTGGATATGTTACAATACGCCCGTCAACGAGGCGTCAAAATTTTCGGCGAAACCTGTCCCCAGTATCTGTTCTTCACCGAAGATCACCTGCGACAACCGGATGGCGCCAAATGGATTTGCTCCCCGCCCATGCGCACCGCGGCCGATAACGCTCGCCTTTGGGAAGGCCTGAAAGAGGGCATCCTTGATACCATCGGCACCGATCATTGCCCCTTCTTCTATGATGGAACAAAACCGATCCTTTACGAAGAAAAACCCATCGCCATTCCCGGCAAAGAGCTGGGAGCGGATGACTTCACCAAAATCCCCAATGGCCTGCCCGGTGTCCAGGACCGTTTGCCCATTCTCTGGACGTACGGGGTGCGTGCCGGGCGCATCACGCCCAATCAATTTGTCGCCCTGACCAGCACCAATCCTGCCAAAATCTTCGGCCTCTACCCCCGCAAAGGGGCTCTCTTACCCGGCTCGGATGCCGATCTGGTAATCTGGGACCCGGACCGCCGCCTGACCTATGGTGTAGCCTGGTCTCATCAACGCACCGATTACAACCTATATGAAGGTTGGGAACTGGTAGGCTATCCTGAAAAGGTCTTCCTGCGCGGTAAACTAATTGTAGATGGCGATCGTTGGCTCGGTCGGCGCGGCATGGGCCAATTCATCCCTCGCCGGTCTTTCATCGGCTAAGAATGGAGTCCCTATGAACCGCATTTACCTGGATTACGCCGCCACCACCCCCTTGGACGAACGCGTCCTGGAAGCCATGCTTCCGTATTTTTCTCGGACCTTCGGCAACCCCTCGTCCATCCACTTTTACGGTCAACAAGCTGAGTACGCCATCGAGCAGGCCAGGGAGCGCATTGCCGAACTGCTAGGAGCACAACCCCAGGAGATCGTTTTCACCTCCGGCGGTAGCGAATCGGATAACCTGGCGCTCCGAGGCGTGGCCCGTGCCAGGCGCCTCCAGCAAGGCGCATACCGCATCCTGACCGCCCGCACCGAACACCCGGCCGTAGCCAAAACAGCCCAAGCGCTGGCGCGCGAAGAAGGCTTCCAGGTAGAGTGGTTGGAAGTGGATGAGTATGGCATCGTCCATCCAGAAACAGTTGAGCGCGCGTTGGATGAGCGCGTAGCGCTGGTTTCGATCATGTACGCCAACAACGAGATCGGTAGCATCAACCCTATTGCCCATATCGCCGCTCTGTGTCGTGCTCGTGGCATCCCTTTCCACACGGATGCTGTCCAGGCCGCCGCCTACTTACCGCTCGATGTCCAGGCCCTTGGCGTTGATCTGCTTTCCATCGGCGCGCACAAATTCTACGGTCCAAAAGGCGTAGGCGCGCTCTACGTCCGCAAAGGGACGCCGATCTTGCCGATCCAGACCGGCGGTTCACAGGAAGAAGGTCGTCGTGCCGGCACGCACAACGTCCCCTACATCGTTGGCTTTGCAAAGGCCCTAGAGCTGGCCGTCGAAGAACGTGATCGGCGAGTGGAATGGGCACAGAGCTTGCGCGATCGCCTGATCCACGGCGTACTGGATCGCATCACCGAGGCACGCCTGAGCGGTCACCCCGTTCACCGTTTGCCGAATCATGCCTCGTTCGTCTTCAAAGGGGTGGATGGTAACCTGCTGCTACAGATCCTGGATGCCGCCGGCTTCGCCTGCTCTTCCGGCTCCGCTTGCAAGACCGGCAACCCTGAACCCAGCGAGGTGCTCCTGGCATGCGGTCATAAACGCGAATGGGCACTGGGCTCGTTGCGCGTAACGCTCGGCATGCACACCACCCATCAGGAGATCGAGGCCTTCTTGGAGACCTTACCACGCTGCGTGGAACAGGCACGCAGCTTGCACGCACAGACGTTGAATCGAGCCCTCATATGATCGAGCACTTCACCATCCACCCCCCGCGATTCACGATCTACGCCCCGCCATTCCTCCTCCACGGTCCACGGTCTCTCTACTGTCCACCGTCCACGGTCCACGGTCGAACATGAAGCGCATTGTCGTTGCCATGTCCGGCGGGGTAGATTCATCCGTCGCCGCAGCTCTGCTTCGGGAACAGGGCTACGAGGTGATCGGAATGATGCTACGGCTATGGTCGGAGCCGGGCAAGGAAGATTCCAATCGCTGTTGCACCCCCGATTCGATGGCGCTAGCCCGTCGAATTGCTGCTCGACTCGGTATCCCTTTTTACGTCCTCGACGCAAAAGAGATCTTCCGCAACACCGTCGTCGAAGCCTTTCTGGATGGATATCGCCGCGGTCTGACGCCGAATCCCTGCCTGGTCTGCAATCGCCGGATCCGCTGGGAATTCTTGCTGCAACACGCGCTGGCGCTGGGAGCCGAAGCCATGGCAACCGGTCACTATGCCCGTTTGCGCCGCACCGAAGACGGTCGCTATGCGCTGCTCCGCGCCGTCGATCGGGCCAAAGATCAATCTTACGTGCTCCACGTGCTCACCCAGGAAAAACTGGCGCGGGCTTTGTTCCCGATCGGCGAATATACCAAAGAGCAGGTGCGTGCCCTGGCCGAACAATTCGGCCTGCCGAGCGCCAAGCGGCCGGATAGCCAAGATTTATGCTTCTTGGCCGGCGAAGACTACCGCGCCTTTTTGCACCGTAATGCGCCGGAAATCCTGCAACCCGGCCCAATCGTAGATATAGAGGGACGCCAATTGGGCATCCATCAGGGACTGGCGGCCTATACCATCGGTCAGCGTAAAGGGTTGGGGATTGCCGCGACGTCCCCGCTCTACGTCATCGCCAAAGATTTGAGCACCAACACCCTGATCGTCGGCCCGGCCGAAGCACTGGGGCAGCGCGAAGCGCAGGTCGCAAACATCACTTGGACCTCGGGCCTGATCCCCGAAAAGAGCTTCCGCGCCGAAGTCAAGATCCGTTACACGGCGCGCGAAGTTCCGGCTTGGGTGGAG
>JBBIGZ010000046.1:0-23425 GCA_037447295.1 Chloroflexota bacterium
GGTGCGGGCGCGGATATCGCGAAAGGTCCAGACGATCAGCGAAACCCAGAGCGCAAGCAGAAACGCGGCGCCGAAGCCGCTCAGCAAGAGGATGAGGGAGTTGAGGAGGGATGGGTCGAGAGTCATTGGAGGTATTTTACCACTGATGGTTGGTTAGTCGGTTAGTCGGGGGGTGGTTGGGCGGTTAGTCAGGTGATCGGGTGGGCGGGGAGCAAGTTAGGTGTTGAGGAGGAGCAGTGAGGGGGGTGTTTGTTTACGGAAGGCGGAGCTGAATGGTGAGGAGTCGTTTCGGGGAGGCAAGGTGTGCGATATGCGCCGTGTTCCGGAGGGCAGAGAAGGCAGAACGGGGTGCGAGGCTACGGTCAGGAGGCGGCCTCTCACAGCGGAGGGGATCCTATGGAGTATAATTCGGCTCTGTATGAGCCTAGTCGCCCTTGTCCCTATGCGTCATCACAGTCAACGCGTGCCGGGGAAGAACTATCGTCCCTTGGCCGGTAAGCCGCTCTTTCACTATATTCTTGAGACGTTGTTGGCCGTGGCGGAAATTGATAGGGTAGTGGTGGATACGGATTCGGAAACGGTGATGGAGGGGGTGCGACGTTCGTTCCCACAGGTGATGGTGCTGGAGCGACCAGAAGCGCTGCGCGGCGATACGGTGCCAATGAACGAGATTTTGCTCTACGATACGGCCCAGGTGGAAGCGGATTTCTACCTGCAAACGCATAGCACGAACCCGCTGCTGCGCCCGGAGACGATCCGTAAGGCTATTCAGACGTTCCTGACCCATTACCCGACGTATGATTCGCTCTTTTCGGTGACCCGACTGCAAACCCGTCTTTACGATCAGTTGGGACGGGCGATCAATCACAACCCGGCAATCTTGCTTCAGACTCAGGACCTACCGCCGGTCTACGAAGAAAATTCGTGCATTTACCTTTTCACCCGTCAAACACTGGTAGCACGGCGCAATCGCTTGGGGGAGCGACCGCTGATGTTCGAGATGCCGCGCTTGGAGGCCATTGATATTGACGAGGAAGAGGATTTTATCCTGGCCGAGGCGTTGGTGCGCTGGAAGACCGGTTTTGGGAAAGGAGAATGATGTTCACCATTCTGCTCACCGCTCCGTATCTCATCCCATTCCGTGAGCGCTTCCAACCGCTTTTCGATTCGTATGGCCTGAGCGTGATCGTGCCCGAAGTACAGGAACGGATGGAAGAAGCCGATCTCCTGCGCTATGCCGGTCAGTTCGATGGCACGATCTGTGGCGATGATCGCTATACGGCGCGCGTGCTGGAAGCTTGTGCGCCGCGCTTGAAGGTGATCTCCAAGTGGGGAACGGGAATCGATTCAATCGACGGGGAGACTGCGGCGCGCTTGGGCATCCGCGTTTGCCGCACGCCAAACGCTTTCACGCTGCCGGTGGCAGATACGGTGATGGGCTATATTCTGAACTTTGCGCGCCGTCAGCCATGGATGGACCGGGCGATGAAAGAGGGTCGCTGGGAGAAGATCCCCGGCCGCTCTCTGAGCGAATGTACGCTGGGGTTGATCGGCGTGGGGAATATCGGCAAAGCGGTGACGCGCCGCGCTCGCGCCTTTGGAATGAAGGTGCTCGGCAATGATATTGTGGAGATCGATCCCGTCTTCATCGCCGAGACGGGGATCGAGATGACGACGCTGGAAGATCTGCTGCGGCACTCGGATTTCATTTCGCTGAATTGCGATCTGAACCCGACCAGTTACCACCTGATGAACGACAAGACATTCCAATGGGTGAAGCCCGGAGCCGTATTGATCAATACATCCCGAGGACCAGTGGTAGATGAGGCCGCACTGATCCGAGCGCTGGAAGATGGCAGGTTGAGCGGCGCGGCGCTGGACGTTTTTGAGGTGGAGCCGTTGCCACTCGATAGTCCGCTGCGCAAGATGGATAATGTGATGCTGGCACCCCATAATGCCAATTCTAGTCCAACGGCTTGGGAACGGGTGCACCGGAATACGATCAAGAACCTGATCGAGGGGCTCGGATTGGAGTGGGATGAGGGGAAGTGGAGGAGAGGGTGAGGGAGAGAGCATGAGAGGGAGAGGAATAAGGAATGGCTGCGTGAGCATTTCATGGTCCACCGTCCACAGTCCAAAGTCCACGATCCACGGTCTACGGTCCACGGTCCGTCCACGGTCTACGGTCCACGGTCCGTCCACGGTCTATGATTAGCGACCGATGGAGGATGCGAAGATAAGCGGGAAAGGTGTTCTTTGATAGGAAGGTGGGCATCTGACAGGTAATTTACCTACCGAACGGTCGGTAGAATCGGTCAGTTTTGCAGTATAATATCCCCCGGAGGAACTATGGATTTTTCTCTTTCCCCTGAACACCAGATGGTGCAAAAAATGGTGCGCGAGTTCGCGCAGAAGGAAGTCGCGCCGGTGATCCGTGAGTACGACCGGAGACAAGAGCCCATTCCCTGGGTGCTCCAACGCATGGGCGAGCTGGGGTTGCTGGGCATTTCGTTCCCGGTGCGCTACGGTGGACAGGGAATGGATTACATTTCCTTGGGATTGGCCTGCGAAGAGCTGGAAGCCGTGGATAGCACGCTGCGCGTGGTCATGTCGGTGCATGTGGGGCTCTGTGGCCTGACGCTGCTGCAATGGGGCACAGAAGAGCAGAAACGTCGCTTCCTGACCCCGCTGGCAAAAGGCGAAAAGATCGGCTGCGGCGCCTTCAGCGAACCCGGCATGGGGTCCGATGTAGCGGCGATGCGCACTAGCGCCCGGCGCGAGGGCGATTATTACATCCTGAACGGCGAAAAGATGTGGATTTCGCTAGCCAGCAAGGCTGATTTCGCCCTGGTGACGGCGCGCACGAATCCGAACGCTGCCAAGCCTTCGGAAGGGTTATCCACCTTTCTGGTTGACCTGCATTCCGAGGGCATTACCCGCGGCGATCTGCACGGCAAGATGGGTATGCGCGCCGGTTCGACAGGATGGATTCACTTCCAGGATGTGCGTGTGCCGGTTGAAAACCGCATTGGTGAGGAAGGAGAGGGCTTCAAGATTACCATGTCGGCGTTCGATCACGGGCGCTATACGGTTGCTGCCGGCGCCACCGGCGTGATCCGTGCCGCGCTGGAAGCCAGCACACGCTACGCGCGCGAACGCGTCACCTTTGGCAAGCCGATCGCCGAACACCAGCTGATCCAGCAAAAGATCGCCGCCATGCTCACCGATTACGAGATCGCCCGTCTGCTCTATTGGCAGGTCGGCTGGCTGAAAAACCAGGGACGGCGCTGCACGCGCGAGACCTCGATCGCCAAGAAATTTGCCACCGAAGCCGCCTTCCGCGCGGCGAACGAGGCGATCCAAGTGCACGGGGCTTACGGCTATATTGACGAATACGACATGGAACGCCACCTGCGCAATATCCGCGCCACCATCATCTACGAGGGCAGTTCGGAAATCCAAACGCTAATCCAGGCCGGCTACGCTTTGGGAACGCGCCAGGATAAGCCACTGCGCTGCGAAGCGCCGGCCTACGATGCGGAAGAATGGGCCAAGCCCGCCTAGTCTCTCTACAGGAGGTCACCTTGAAAATCGTCACCTGTATCAAACAAGTGCCGGATGCTGAGGCAAAGATCAACCTAGAAAACGGCAAAGTGAGTTGGGGGGATTCACCGCTGGTGATCAACCCCTTTGACGAATACGCCGTCGAAGCCGCATTGCAGCAAAAGGACAAACACGGGGCGACCGTTCTCGCCATCTGTATTGGGCCGGAATCGGCGAAGGAAGCGCTCAAGCACGCCCTCGCCATGGGCGCCGACGAAGCGATCCTGATCTCGGATCCGACGCTGGAAAACCTGGATGCCCAAGGGGCCGCGCAGGTGCTGGCCGCCGCTATTCGCAAGATCGGCGATGCGGATATGGTTATCTTTGGGCGCCAAAGCATTGATAGCGGCACCGGCCTGACTCCAGCTCAAACGGCGCGCCGACTCGGATGGCCGCTCCTGAGCTTGGCCGGAAGCATTGAGCTACAAAATGGGCAGGTGAGCGTCGAACGCGTCATCGAAGAGGGTCGCCAAATCGTCCGCGCCGCGCTGCCGGCCGTATTGAGCGTGGTTCAGAGCATTGGTGAACCGCGCTATCCCTCCTTCATGGGCATCCGCAAGGCCTCGCGTGCCGTGATCCCCACCTGGACCTTGGCCGATCTGGGCATTTCGGCGCCGGAACCGGTTCTGGAGCAACGCGAACTACTTGCCCCGCCGAGCCGCGAACAACCTTGTGAGTTCATCGAGGGTGAAACGGTCGAAGAGATCGCCGAAAAGCTGGTCGAGAAAATCCTGGCGGAGAAGGTACTATGAAGACGCTGGTATACATTGATCACTTCAAAGGTGAAGTTCAGCCGGCCTCCTGGGAAGCCTTGGGAGTAGCCAAGAACTGGGGCACGGTACAGGCTGTGGTGCTCGGCGCGAGTGGGAAAGATTTGGTCAAAATGGCCTATGAATATGGCGCAGATGAGGTCTTCTTCTGCGATGATGCCACACTGGATGATTACTACGCCGATGTGTTCGTTTCCACGCTGAGCGCGCTGGCCGCGGCGCAATCGCCGGATGCGATCCTTCTCCCCACCACTACCCGCGGCCGTGAGCTGGCCGCCCTCCTGGCCGTGGACCTGAACACGGGTGTTCTGGCCGATGTAACCGGGTTGGAGCTGGAGGGTTCGCAGATCGTTGCTACGCGCCCGATCTACGAAGGCAAGCTATTCGAGAAAGTGGTCTGCCACACCCGTCCGCAGATCGCCACGCTGCGTCCACGCGCCTTCCCGCGACCGGTTCGGGATGAAAGCCGAAGCGGCACACCGATCCCGCTGGAACAGAAAGGCGAAAGCGCGGTCACGGTCGAAGGGTATGCAGTCTCGGAGAGCAGCGTCAGCTTGACCGATGCTGGCGTGATCGTCTCCGGTGGCCGTGGCGTGACCAACCTAGCCGGAGTTGACGAAGCCACCGCAGCGCGCAAGGGCTTCGAGCTGATCGGAGAGCTGGCAACGCTGCTGGGTGGCGCAGTTGGCGCCAGCCGGGCAGTAGTAGATGCCGGATATATCCCCTACGCTCACCAAGTGGGGCAAACGGGGAAGACGGTGGCTCCCGATTTGTACATTGCCTGTGGCATCTCCGGTGCGATTCAGCATATTTCCGGCATTCGGGGCGCCAAATTGGTAGTGGCGATCAACAAAGACCCCGAAGCACCGATCTTCAAAGTGGCACGCTACGGCGTAATCGGCGACCTGTTCAAGGTCCTGCCAGCATTAACCGAAGCCTTTCGCAAGAAGTTGGGCAAATAATCTGAATGGGATAAAAAGTAGGACAACTGCATGAGCAGTTGTCCTACAAGTTTTAAGGGGGGAACGTTCGCCTATTTGATTTCGTAGGTCACATTGACGGTAACAGTAACGCTAAGTTGGCCAGGTTGCACGGGAACTTCCGGCATTGCAGCCATTCCATCGGCGCCTCCCTTCCCTCCCAAGAAGTAGGGGCTAGGGTAGTTTTCGCTGAAGGAAATGCTCTGGATATTGCCCAAGGTGACGCCGCTGAGTTTGGCGATTTCATCGGCCTGCTGCTGGGCATTCTTGAAGGCTTCTTCGCGCGCCTTTTTGGCCGCCTCGGTCTTATCGGCAATATCGAACTGAATGCCGTAGACATTATTGGCGCCGGCTTTTACTGCTGCATCAAGCAAGGCCCCGATCTTACTCAGATCGCGCACCGTTACCAGCACTGTATTCTCAACTACGTAGAAGGAATCCCCTCGTGTTCCTTCAGGACTGTAGTTGTAGTTGAGAAAGATCGAAAAGTTGGTTGTTTGGATATCCTTCGGATCGATACCGTTCTGACGCAAGATTTCAATCAGCTGCTGTGTCTGTAAGTTATTTTCCGCCACAGCATCGGAAGCACTGGGATTCTCAGTGTGAACGCCAATGTTGATATAGGCAATATCCGGAGCTAGGTAGACCACTCCCTGACCGGTGACACTGATGGTGCGCGTTTGTGGCGAAGTAGAAACAGCCGCAGCACCGCAAGCACTCAATACCAGTGCCAGAACCAGCAGAACAGGGACGAACAGATACTTTTTGGACATGAGTTACCTCCATCAGAAATCGAATAACCAGTCTTGCAATGCATCGACCACTAAACGCCGCACGGAAGAAATTTGTTCTATCTTCACCTTGGATGCATCTACTACCAGAATCTTGTTCCAAGGCTGACTGCGCAAGAGCCTCAAGGAGTGGAACAGGCTTGAGCCTGCTAAAAGATTCGGTCAAAGTGCGGAAATTTTCAATCGGACCGCAGACCCGGCAGCGCAAAACTTGCGAACATCCATCTCAGGCGAGCAGCAGAAACAAGCGAATTGCGATTTCATAACAGGGCCTTTGGGGGATGCCACATTTTGGTCATTTCTGCGTTAAATGAATAAAGAATGAGGTGCGCGATGATTGCCGTAATCGTGATCATCCTGATCGTCGGCACCCTGCTTTTCATCCTGGCAGGCGCCGATCTATTGCTGGCAGGCTATGATAGCGAAGAGCTGCACCGCATGGGAGTAGAACGTGGTGAGTGAGGCCGAAACGATTTCACTTACTACGTGTACGCTCCCAGGTACGGGCGCGCTCCAGAAGGTGGGTAAAAGGGCGCAACTTCGCTACAGGCAATGCCAAGTTTCGGGTACGGGTGCGTTGATATTGTAGAACGGCGCTCCCGGCAGGTAACGCGCGCGCCTGCAGATCGAACTCCTCCCATGTCGTCCACCCCACTAAGTGGATTTCCAACCCATAGACCCAGATATTTCCCCAATCCAGCGATTGAATGATGCAAGCATCGGAGCGAACGGCAGAACGAATTCCTACCCGCCCTTGCGGACGCGTTTGGGCGTGAACATAGAGAAGGGAGAAAAACGGCTCATCCAGGACAAAACGGGTACGAGGGGGAAGCTCCAGTCGCCTGGAGAAAAAAGAGCCATCGGCGGTCTGGCCTCCAATCTCCAACAGTAAGGGAGTGTCTTCTTCGCTTTTCAGAACCAGTGGGGCCAAAGGGCTCCAAATTTTCGGTCGTGACCAGGCTTTTGGCAAGGGATAAATCCAGTAAAACGGTTGGGAGCGCTTCTGGGCTTTGCGGATCTCGGCTTCGCTCTGCGTTAGGAGTGCGTAGATAAAGGCGAAAAGATAGATATCCTGAGCGTGTTGATGCGAGCGATGTTGATCCAGGGGCACCAAGGCCTGAGCTTGCAGCAATTGTTGTGGGTCACGGCGCAAAGCCTGAATCTGTGCTCGACGGGTGATGAGAAACGTCTTCAGATCGCAACGGTGACCGGCCAAAGCAATATCGTACCGATCGGGACGGGTGAAATCAGTCTCCCCCAAAGTATCGAAGGGTATCTTTTGGGCATGGAGCCAGCGTCGCAGGGCAAGCTCGGCGGCTACTCCGGCCACAATGCGCCGTAAACGTTCCAACAGACGCGTGCCCATGCGATTATACGTATAGGCGAGAGAGCGGCAGGCATAGGCAATGCCGGCCTCGGTCAGATCGGAGGTATAGGGAATGGCGACGAAATCTTCCGGCCGAAGCATACCGGGACACCGTTATGGCTGCGCAAAGTAACGGGCCTCGATCTCTTGCCAGCTTTCGGCAGGAAGTTCCATTGCAGAAGCCAGCAAAGGATGAACGCGGCGAATTTCGGCGGCGATGCGCAACGCCAAGCGGCGCATGGAAAAATGGGCATTGCTCGCGGCGCGTAACTGGCAAAAATGATAGGCTTCGCGCAAATTAAACGTCGCCAGGACGCGGCGGTAAAAGCCGTTCGGAACGACATATTGGGCGACCTGCGGATTCCATTCGGCAAGCAGCCGATAGGTTTCGGCGGCCTGCTGCATGGCGCGATGATAGGCGGCCTCCACGCCGGCCTCGCGGATCAACTGCGGGGTGGCATAGCCTAGAGATGCGGTGAGTCGCTGTGGGGATTGGGTCATCATGCGGTGACGCTTGAACTCGAAATAGGCCCCCTGATCCATGAGCAGATCAAAGGTGTAGAATGTGTGTTCGAGCTCCCGCAGAGGGGGGTGGTGACGGTTGACACCCTTCAGCAAGGCCTCAGCCCATTCGCGGCGTCGGGCTTCGGGTCCCTCCTGAACCGCTTGCAACGCTTCCGCATAGGATAAGTTGCCATAACGGTACAGGGCCGCGGCCAGCAGCCGCGCTTCGGCGTCCTCGTCATATTGCACCAAAATACACCAATCGGTTGACGAAGCGGAAGTGGAAAGGCTCGCGGCCTGGGCAGGGAAATGGTCCTCCAGATCTTGGAGATAGGACAAGACCTCTGCGTATTTGAGCAATGTGGGCACTTCCTGTTGCGCTACTCTTTTGACCTGCTCTCCGATCTGACGCACTTCCTGCAGCGGATGGGAGAGCATTTTGCGAATGGCATGTTCCATGACACGGGCATTGGCGGTCATGCCCAGATTGGCCAAAGCAGAGGCCGGCAAGAGGAAACGCGCCGTATCCACATATTGCGAGCGCACGCGCCGATCCCAAGCCTCGGGACTCTCATTTTCCCGGCGCGGGGAGCGTTTTTCGATGCAGGCGCGCAGGGCCGGCAGGATTTCCTGATAGGTCTGAAAGAGCAGGCGCGTGGTTTCCAGATAGGGCTTGCGCAGAGGGGAATTTTCGAGTTCCGGCGGCAGGTAGAACTCGTCTAGGTTCCAGGTTTGGTAACGGGTGGATTTTTCGGTGTAGGAGGCCAGGCGGTTGGATTCGATGCATTCGACGGCAAGCCTGGAAACGTTTTCAAAGGCGATGTGGAGCACGGCATGCTCGGCCACCGAGGCATGACCATAGCCGATCACCCATTTTTCGTGGAAGCGGGCGCTCTGCTCGTCGTTCAGCTCAGCGGCGATCTCGCGGAACGATTGCGGCGAGCGCGAGGTCTTAGCGAAGGTTACGGCAATGGTTTCGGCAGAAAGCTGACGGGGGGAGAGAAGGTAAATCTGACGCTCTGGCATGGGGAGATTATAACTGACTCTATTGCCAAAACTATGGCTTGCTACTTAGGCTTATTAGGACACGGACAAACTCGAGTGATACGGAAGAATATCAACGGGTCTACGGCCAAATCTGTGCGCCATGGAAGCAGGAGAAGAACCTCACAGGATCAGCATGGCATCGCCGAAAGAGTAGAAGCGATAGCCCTCACGCTTAGCGAGTTCGTAGGCCTGCAGAATGCGCTCGCGCCCGGCAAAGGCGCTCACCAACATGAGCAGCGTGGAGCGTGGTAGGTGAAAATTGGTGATCATGGCATCCACGATCTTGAACCGATAGCCGGGGAGGATGAACAGGGATGTGGGACCGCTATAAGGGCGGATCTCGCCGCTTTCAGCGGCTGCAGTTTCCAAGGTGCGCACTGAAGTGGTGCCAACGGCGATCACCCGTCCGCCGCTCTTGCGCGCTGAGTGAATGATCGCAGCACTTTCTTCACTCACTTCACAGCATTCGGTGTGCATTTTGTGCTCGGTGGGGACTTCTTCGGTCACCGGGGCAAAGGTATCCAGGCCGATATGAAGCGTGACATAGGCCAATTTCACTCCTTTGGCCTGGAGCTCTTCGAGGAGCTGCGGCGTGAAGTGTAAGCCGGCAGTAGGCGCTGCGGCGGAACCGGGTTGACGGGCATAAACGGTCTGGTAGCGTTCGGGGTTTTCAACCGGGCGGCGGATATAGGGAGGAAGCGGCACGTGGCCGATGCGCGGGAGCAGGTCATCAAGCGTTCGGGAAAAGCGTAGCACCCGCTTGGCCCCTTCGCCTTCTGCCAGGATCGTAGCTTCCAAGCCTTCATCCAGGAGCAGGCGTCGCCCGGCCCGTAGCCCTTTCCCACCGACCAGAGATTCCCAGGTTTGCTCATCCAGACGCCGCAAGAGCAAAATTTCCACCCGTCCACCGGTTTCTTTGCGCGCAAACAGGCGCGCCGGGAGAACACGCGTCTGATTGAGCACGAGCACATCGCCCGGACGCAGATATTCGCCGATTTGGTAAAACACGCGATGTTCGATGCGCCCATCTGCGCGATGCAGCACCATTAAGCGCGCTCGATCGCGTGGCTCAATGGGTTCCTGGGCAATAAAGGATTCGGGAAGGTCATAATCAAAATCGGAAGTGCGCAACATCATGGTTGATTATAGCCTAGAGTTGACCCGGCGAACGAGAACAGCAAGTTCGTCATAAAGTAGCAAAAATCGTCTGATCGGCACCCTCAAAGCATGCCGAATGGCTTTGACGCACCTGATGACCTGCGCTATACTTGAGAGGACCCTTCAAGGCAGGCTCTATCTTTCAATAAGGAGGCTCCTTATGTCCTTCAAGCTCACCTATGCTACGATGTTCAACCCCCCAGAAGAGATGCATCAGAAGTATGAAGAGGCCCTGGCGAAAGTCAAGGCCGGGTTGGGGCGCGAATACGCTATGTTTATCGATGGCAAAGAGGTCTTTGCCGATGAAAAATTTGAAGATCGCACGCCGATCAACACCGAGGTCGTACTGGCCGTCATGCAAAAAGGGAACGAACGGCATGCCCAGATGGCACTGGAAGCGGCGCGCAAGGCGTTCCCGATGTGGAGTCACACCCCCTGGCAAGAGCGCGTGCGGCTGCTACGACGGGCGGCACAGCTGATCGAAGAACGCATCTTCGATCTCGGCGCGGCCATGTCATTGGAGGTGGGAAAGAACCGTATGGAAGCACTCGGCGATGTGCAGGAAACCGCCGACTTAATCTACTACGCCTGCTACCAGATGGAGAAGAACAACGGCTTCATCGTCGAAATGGGCAAAGACCCGCTGCCGGCACATGATGCGACCAATATCTCCGTCCTCCGCCCGTATGGCGTCTGGCTGGTGATCAGCCCCTTCAACTTCCCCTTTGCACTCACCGGCGGCCCGGCCGGCGCGGCGTTGGTAACCGGCAACACGGTGGTGATCAAACCTGCTACCGATACCCCCTGGATCGTGCGCCTGTTGGTGGATTGCTTCCGCGATGCTGGCATTCCCGATGGCGTGGTGAACTTCGTCACCGGGCCGGGACGCACCCTTGGCCAGGCGCTGATCGATAGCCCTGAAGTAGACGGCGTCACCTTCACCGGTTCCTTCGATGTGGGCATGAAGATCTTCCGCGATTTTGCCCAGCGCAATTACGTGCGCCCGGTCATCCTGGAGCTGGGTGGCAAAAACCCGGCCATCGTCTCGCGCCATGCCAATTTGGACGATGCGGCGATCGGCATTGTGCGCTCGGCCTTCGGCTTACAGGGACAAAAATGCTCAGCAGCCTCGCGCGTGTTCATCGAAGCACCGGTCTATGATGAGATGCTCGCCCGCCTGAAGGACCTGACCGAAAAATTGAGCGTTGGCGATCCGACCGATCGCAAGAACTGGATGGGGCCGGTGATCAATCAAAATGCCTACAACGATTTCAAGAACTTCACCGAAGAGCTCTCTCAGGCCGGTGGCCACTTCCTGACCGGCGGTCATGTGCTCGTCGAAGGCGATCTGGCCAAAGGCTACTACTGCGCTCCCACCTTCGTCACCGATGTTCCGCTTAGCCATCGCTTGTGGAAATATGAAATGTTCCTGCCGATCAGCACGATCGCCAAAGTGGAGAACCTGGAAGAGGCGATGCGCTACGCCAACGATGTCAACTACGGCCTGACGGCCGGCTTCTACGGTAGCGAGGAAGAGGCCGAATGGTTCTTCGATAACATCCAAGCCGGCGTGACCTACGCCAACCGTCTGCAAGGTGCCACCACCGGTGCCTGGCCGGGCTTCCAACCCTTTGGTGGATGGAAAGGCTCCGGTGCCACGGGTAAGAACGCCGGCGGTCACTACTATCTGCCGCTCTACATGCACGAGCAGATCCGCACCCTCGTACGACCGAAGAAATAACCCCTTCGGAGGCCCCTCTTCACGGGGAGGGGCCTCTTTTTATTCCACAACATGGAAGATTTCCTCTACCGCGTCGGCGTTTACTTCTTCCTCCTGGCCGTCGGTTTTTTCCTGCTTTTCGTCGCCAGCGATTGGAGCGGGGTGACGAACTTTGATTATTTCTGCACATCCCTGCTCCTCTTCGGTATTGGCTGGTACTTCGCCCGTCGCGGCGCCCCTCCGCCACCCCAAAGCGGACGCTTTGCCACACTGCGGAAATGGCGCCAGGCCTGGCGCGAGCGTGGTCAGAAGAAGGCCGGAGGCAAAAAATAGTTCGTGGAGAAGCAATATGTCAAAACTGATGTCGCTACAAGAGGCCATTGCGCGTTTTGTCCATGATGGTGATCTGGTCTATGCGGCCGGGTTTACGCATCTCATCCCCTTTGCTGCCGGGCATGAGATCATCCGTCAACGCAAGCGCAACCTGATCCTGGCGCGCGCTACGCCGGACCTGATCTACGATCAGATGGTGGCCGCCGGTTGTGCGCGCAAAGTGATCTTTTCCTATATGGGCAATCCCGGCGTCGGTTCGCTGCGCATGGTGCGCGCCGCTATTGAACGCGGCGAACTGGAATGGGAAGAATACTCTCACTTCGGCATGATCTCGCGCCTACAGGCTGGCGCGGCCGGTTTACCTTTCATGCCCATGAAGCAGACCGGCGCAACCGACCTGGAGCGCGCCAACCCGAACATCCGCCGTGTGACCGATCCCTATAGCGGCGAAGAAGTGATCGTCGTCCCGGCACTGAACCCGGATGTCGCTATTGTCCACGTCCAGCGTGCCGATGCGCAGGGCAATGCCCACCTTTGGGGAATCATCGGCGAACAGAAAGAAGCCGCGTTCGCCGCCCGGCGCGTGATCCTCACCGCCGAAGAGATCGTGGATGAAGAGGTCATCCGTTCGGACCCGAATCGGACTTTGATCCCCGGCTTCATTGTCAGCGCCGTCTGTCACGTGCCATATGCCTGCCACCCCTCCTACGCCCAGGGATATTACGATCGCGATAACGCTTTCTACCTGGAATGGGATAAGATCAGCGAATCTCCGCAGGCCGTGCAGGAGTGGCTGGAAGAGTGGGTCTACGGCGTGCGCGATCGACAGGAATATTGGGAGAAGCTCGGCCCGCAGGTGCACGAACGGCTGCAGGTCAAACCGCGCTGGAGCCAACCAGTAAACTACGGGAGCTACTGATGAGCATTCCGTCAATCGATTTCGGCGGCCAAGGGGAGCCGCTCCTCTTTCTTCACGCCAACGGCTATCCGCCCGCCTGCTATCGTCCGCTGCTGAACGACCTAGCGCAAACCTTCCGCGTCACCGCGCCGCTGCTGCGCCCACTCTGGCCTGATCAGTCCCCGCACATGCTCAAGGACTGGCACATTTTCAGCCACGATGTTCTGCGCTATCTGGAGCAAGCAGGGCTGGATAGCGTGATCGCCGTCGGTCATTCCGTTGGTGCTACCACGTTACTGCGCGCCGCGCTATGGCAGCCGGCACGTTTCCGTGCGCTCATTCTGCTGGACCCGGTGCTCTTCGTGCCCTCTTTCATGCTCTTCTGGAACCTGGTACGGGCCCTGGGCTTGGGCTATCGGCTACACCCTCTCATCCCGTTGGCTTTGCGCCGTCGCCTTGTCTTCGATAGCCTGGAGCCGGTCTTTAAAGCCTATCGCCGACGGCCGATTTTCCGTTACTTCAGCGATGAACACCTGTGGGCCTATATTCAGGGAATCGTTCAAGCGGGTCCCAACGGTTCTTATCCCTTAGTCTATTCGCCCGAATGGGAAGCACGGGTGTATTTCACCGGCGTGTGGCGAGATTGGGATATCTGGCGCAACCTGCCGAGCCTTCGCCCGCCAACCCTGATCCTGCGCGGCGCCGAAACGGATACCTTCCTGGAACGCGCAGCCCGCTACTTCCAGCGCCGCGCTCCCGCCGTGCAAATCCGGACGCTGGAACAGACCACCCATCTCCTGCCCCTGGAGCAGCCACAAGCCGTTGCCCAGGCGATCCGAGCATTCCTCGAACGGAGTCAGAACCTATGAGCGAAAGGAACTATTCTGCCGCCGAACTGATGATTATCAACGCTGCGCGCCTGCTGCGCGATGGCGATGTAGTTTTCGTGGGAGTTGGGCAGCCGAACCTGGCCTGCAACCTGGCCAAGCGCACCCACGCCCCCAACCTGGTGATGATCTACGAAGCCGGCGTGATCGGCGCCGAACCGGCGCGCCTGCCCCTCTCCATCGGCGATCCGACCTTGGTCAGCGGTGCGCTTTCGGTGGTCAGTATGTACGACATCTTTGCGCTCTACCTGCAGCGCGGCAATGTAGATGTCGGCTTTATGGGCGGCGCGCAGATCGATAAATACGGCAACATTAACGCCACCGTGATCGGCGATTATGCTCACCCCAAAGTGCGTCTGCCCGGCTCCGGCGGCTCTCAGGAGATCGCTGCCTGGGCCAATCGCTGCTATATCATGACGCCGCATCAGAAGCGTCGCTTCCCGGAGCGCGTGGATTTTCTCACTTCGGCCGGCTTCCTTTCCGGACGCAGCGAACGTCAACGATTGGGATTGCGCGGCAAAGGAATTGAAGCCGTAGTCACCGATATTGGCATCCTGGAGCCGAACGAGGAGGGCGAGCTGATCCTCACCGCGCTCCACCCCGGCCGCACGGTGGAGGAAGCCCAAGCGAACACCGGCTGGGATCTGAAGGTCGCCCCTGTGCTCCATTACACCGAGCCTCCCACCGAACGTGAGCTCTATATCCTTCGGCAGGAACTCGATCCACAGGGTATTTATCTAAAGTGAGCCGTTTCCATCTCAGATTTCGCCTGCCCGCATTGGGCGTGCTGATCTTGTTGTTCTTTACCATGTGTGCAAGCCCGCCCGCGGCCCCTTCTGCCCCGCCGACCGTGGTCCTGTGGCCGACCGCGACCGCTACACCCATCCCATCGGCCACGCCGACGCTCCCTCCTTCGCCGCTCCCGCCCACTTCCACGCCCGATCCCGCCTTCAACCCGCTGACCGGCCTGCCGGCGTCGCGGCCGGAATTGCTCCGTCATCGTCCGGTGGCGATCAAGATCACCAATTTCCCACGCTATGTGCGTCCGCAATCCGGGCTTTCGCACGCGGATGTTGTATTTGAATACTACATCGAAGCCGCGCTGACGCGCTTCATCGCCGTCTTTTACGGGGACGAAGCCGAACGGGTGGGGCCGGTGCGCTCCGGACGCTACTTCGATGCCCACGTGGCGCGCATGTTCCAATCTTTCTTCGTCTTCAAGTTCGCCGATCCGCGCGTCATGAACTACCTCCAGCATAGCGATCTGGCCCCCTACTTGCTGGTGATCGAGCAGGATGAGTGCCCCCCATTCGCCCTAGGGAAGAACACCTTTGATAATTACAACAATGTCTTCTTTGAACTGGTAAAATTCCGTCAACTTTGCACTCCTCGGATGCCGGCCGAAGATCGTCCTCCCGACTTCCTACCCTTGACCTTCGATCCGCAGGCGCCACAAGGAATCCCCGGAGTGCGCATTTTCATCCGCTATTCGGACGATAGCTACCATTTCTGGAGCTACGATCCCCAAAGTGGCCGCTACCAGCGCTACCAGGAGACTTCCGATACACGTCAAGGAAAACCGGAAAGCTACGCACCGTTGACCGACGCGCTGGATGGCCGCCCGATCCTGGCAGATAATGTGGTGGTGCTCTTCGTGCAGCACACCTTTGCCAACCGCTTTGATAAGGATGACGAGGTCTTCCAGATCAACCTGGAAGGCTTCGGGCCGGCGGTGATCTTTCGCGATGGCATGGCTCAGGAAGGATTTTGGCGCCGGGATGAAACCTATCAACCGCTCCGTTTGACCAACGCCTATGGCGATCCCCT
This sequence comes from Chloroflexota bacterium, assembly GCA_037447295.1. GTDB lineage: Bacteria > Chloroflexota > Anaerolineae > Anaerolineales > Villigracilaceae > 630D-37. Next base: position 15,885 of record JBBIGZ010000046.1, read on the forward strand.
ACCTCTGCGTCCCGGCGTTACGTTCTACCAGGTGCTCGGCCTCTCCTCCCGTTACTGGTCAGCCGCCGATGGTTGGCATTTTATCTTTCAGTTTCCATAAAAGCCCTTGCTATCGTCCACCGTCTTCCGTCCAACGTCCACCATCTATCGTCTATCATTTGGAGGTGTTCTATGGATCTCGGCTTGAAAGACAAAGTTGCTCTGGTCACCGCAGCCTCAAAAGGGCTAGGACGCGCCGTAGCGCGCGAATTTGCCCGCGAAGGAGCACGCGTGGTGATGTGTGCCCGCAGTGAGGCCGTAGAAGAAGCGGCACAGGCAATCCGCGCAGAAACGGGTGCCCATGTGCTCGCCGTACGCGCCGATGTCACCCGCCAGGAAGATATCGAAGCATTGGTCGAGGCCACGCTGCGCGAATTTGGGCGAATTGACATCCTCTTCGCCAATTCCGGTGGCCCTAAACCGGGCAACTTTCTCAGCCTAACGCCACAAGATTGGGAAGCGGCGGTGCAATTGGTGCTGATGAGCACCGTGCGCCTGTGCTATGCCGTCGTGCCGCACATGCTGCGCCAAGGAGAAGGGAGCATCGTTGCGAATCAATCATATTCGGTCAAACAGCCGATTGACAATCTCATCCTCTCGAATTCCATCCGCATGGCAGTCATCGGGCTGATGAAATCGCTGGCCAACGAGCTCGGGCCAAAAGGCATTCGCGTCAACACGATTAACCCGGCCTGGACCCTGACCGAGCGCGTGGGAGAGCTAATGGCCGATCGCGCTGCACGCAATGGAACGAGTATTGAGCAGGAAATGGGACGGATCACGGTGGATGTGCCCCTAGGGCGTATGGGCACGGTGGATGAATACGCGCGTACCGTGGTCTGGCTGGCTTCGCCGGCGGCTTCATTCATTCATGGTCACGCGCTGATGTTCGATGGCGGCGCCATCCGGGCTACCTTGTGAAAGCCTTTTCCCGTCTTTCCTTCCTAACGCGCACTTCCCTGCTCCTGGGCTTCTTTTTTGCCCTGGATAAGGTGCTGGCCTTCCTGCGCTCCATCCTGATCGCCCGCACCTTCGGCCTCTCCTTTGAGCTGGATGCCTTCAATGTGGCGAACAACCTGCCGGATTTGCTCTTCGCCCTCATCTCCGGCGGTGCGTTGGCCATGGCCTTCATCCCGCTGCTCACCGAAAAGCGCACCTTGGAGGGATCCTCGGCCGCCTGGGACCTGTTTTCGCGCGTCGCCAACCTGGCCTTCACCGTGACCGCGGCACTGGCCGTGTTGATCGCCCTCTTCGCACCGCAGATCGTGCGTTCGGAGATCGGCATCGCGCCCGGCTTCGATGCGGAAAAACAGCGCCTCATCGTCAGCCTGATGCGCCTGAACCTGATTGCCACGCTCATCTTTTCGATGAGCGGGTTGGTAATGGCCGCTTTGCAGGCGCATCAGCATTTCCTCACCCCCGCACTCGCTCCCAACCTATATAACCTGGGGCAGATCTTCGGCGCTCTCTTCCTCGCCCCCCGTTTCGGCGTGCACGGGCTGGTCTATGGCGTGATTTTGGGTGCTTTGCTCCATCTGAGCGTGCAGATCCCGGCGCTGATCCGCTACCGCTTCCGCTGGACTCCTTCGCTACGCCCCGATGCAGCCGTGATCCAATCGCTGCGCATCTTCGCCCCGCGCCTGCTCACCATGTTCTTCATCCAGCTCATGTTCATCGCCCGCGATAACCTGGCCTCGCGCCTGGATCAGGTGGGGGCCATTTCGGCACTCACCTATGGCTGGATGATCATGCAGGTTCCGGAGACCCTTTTGGGGACGGCGCTGGCGACAGCTCTATTACCCACGATTTCAGAATATGCTGCGCGACGCGATTGGGCGGCCTTTTGGCGCGTGCTCGATCAGGCGCTGGGAATTCTGATCGCCCTGACCCTGCCGGCCGCGGCCATCCTGGGCGTGATCCTGGAGCCTGTGCTCGGTGCCGCTTTTGGCTTCGGCGCGGCGGGCACATCGTTATTGACCTGGACTACTCGCGCCTACCTGATCACGCTCTGTGGGTACGCGCTACAAGAGGTGCTGGCCCGCGCTTTCTACGCCCGAAAGGAGCCATGGCAACCGTTGTATGGCGTATTACTGCGTATGGTGCTTTACCTGAGCATCGGTATCTTCGCCGTGCGCCGTTTGCCGTCCATCGGCGCACCGCTGATCGCCCTGGCTGAGCTCTCGTTGACGGTAGAGGCTCTGTTCCTACTCTTCTGGCTCCGTCGGCGCCTGTCCTCTGCCGTCACCGTGACCGCTGGAGAGACAATGGTGGCTCTAAGACGCGGGCTGCTGGCGGCGCTCCTCGGCGGTGGAGCGGCCTGGCTGGCCTTCCGCCTGCCGTTGCCATCGCTTTTGCAGGCCGTGTTGGGAGCGTTGCTCGGTTCGGCCTTGGCACTGCCGGCGGTATTGCGGCAAATTCGGCAGTGGATGTAGCGCAAACGCTTGAAGTGAATTTAGACAAACGCAAAAGCGTTTTGTTGAATTTAGACAAACGCAAAGCGTTTGTCCTACAATAGAGGAGAATATGCACACCGATCCGGATTTCAACCTCTATCGCCCTCACCCCTTGCTGATCGTCATCTCCGGCCCTTCGGGGGCCGGTAAGGATACCCTGCTGCAACGCATGCAGGAACGCAACTTGCCTTTCCATTTCGTCGTCACGGCGACCACGCGCCCGCCGCGCCCGAACGAGGTACATGGGAAGGATTACTTCTTCGTGAGCAAAGAAGAATTCGCCCGCATGATCGAGCAAAATGAGCTGCTGGAATATGCCATCGTCTACGGAGATTACAAGGGCATTCCCAAGCAACAGGTGCGCCAGGCGCTGGCAAGCGGCAAGGATGTGATCATGCGCATCGATGTTCAGGGGGCCGAGACGATCCGTAAGCTGGTGCCAGAGGCCCTCTTGATCTTCATCACCGTGGAAAGCGAGGAGGAACTTATCCGTCGGCTGAAGCGTCGAAAGACGGAAAGCCCGGAAGAACTCGCCCTGCGCATTGCTACGGCGCGCAAGGAGCTCCAACGGGTGGAAGCCTTCGATTACGTGGTGGTGAACCACGAATACTGCCTGGATGAGACGGTGGACATCGTTTCGGCGATCATCACCGCCGAGCACCACCGCGTGCATCATCGGAGAATTTCGCTATGAGCGAAGAACCTGCATCCACATCCAAGGAGCCTGTTGCGCTGAGCTTGCCGCTGCGCGCCCACGCGCCACTGGTGACCTATACGATCATCGGGGTGACGATCGCCGTTTACGTGCTCCAGCATCTAAGCCGACTGGTCTTCGGCTATGCGCCTTTCGGCATGGATTGGCTAGAATTCTTCGGGGCGCGCATCAATTCGGCCATCCTGGCCGGGCAGTTTTGGCGTCTGCTCACTCCGGCTTTGCTGCATGGCTCGATCCTGCATATCGGCTTCAATATGTACGCCCTGCTTTCCTTCGGCACGCTGCTCGAACCCCTGATGGGGCATAGGCGCTTTCTGGCGCTCTACCTACTCAGTGCATTGAGCGGCAATGTGCTCTCGTTCTTGTTCTCTAAAGGCTATTCGATCGGCGCTTCGACTGCCATCTTCGGATTGGTGACCGCCGAGGGGGTGTTCTTCTACCGCAACCGCCGACTTTTGGGAAGCCAAGCACGCCAGGCGATCGGGAATATTCTGTTCATCGTCCTCATTAACCTGTTTCTCGGCCTTTCGCCGGGCATTGATAATTGGGGACACCTGGGAGGACTCCTCGGCGGGTTGGTCTTTGCTTGGTTCGCGGCACCACGGTACCGGGTGGCGTCAGCCACGAGTGCGGAGGGCACCTTCTATACGGTAGAAGATGAGACCGGGCCTTGGCACGTGCGCTCCGGCGCCGCGTTAGTCCTTGTCTTTTCCCTTCTTCTTCTCCTGGTAAAATTCATCTGACATGGAGGCAACATGAAGCCAATCGTCCGTCAAGGGATGTACTTTGAGGAGTTCGATGTCGGTCAACGCATTGTTTCGGTGGGTCGCACGGTGACCGAGAGCGATGTGGTGACCTTTGCCGGGCTTTCCGGCGATTACAACCAAATTCACACCGATGCCGAGTTCAGCCGCAATACGCCGTTCGGAGAGCGCATTGCCCACGGCCTGCTCGGCCTTTCGATCGCTTCCGGGCTGGCAATGCGCACTGGCGTGCTCGAAGGGACGGTGCTGGCCTTCCGCGAGATCAATGAGTGGAAGTTTGTTCAGCCGATCCGCATTGGGGATACGATCCATGTTGAGCTAGAAGTGGTGGAGACAAAGGCCATGCCGCGCATCGGCGGTGGGATGGTGGGGATCGCTGTGGAGGTGATCAATCAGCAAGGCGAGGTGACCATGCGCGGGCGCTGGACGGTGCTGGTACAATCTCGGCCCCAAGGAGAGGCAGCCTAATGGTTTCAGATGAGGAACGGCGCATTTTGGCGTCCGAACAGGAAACGCAGGCCGAATCACCGGTTACCCCTGCTCAGAAACCGATCTGGTTAGATGAGTATAACCTGCCGCGTCCGGGTTATGTGCCGGAACATGACGTGGAGGGAACGCGCGTGAGCTCTGCCGCCTACGAGCCGGCCACACACCCGTTCTCGCCACCGCCCGGCTCAGGAAGGGGCATTTTTTCTCCACAAAGCCTGGGATGCGCGCTGTACGTATTCATTGCCACGCTGTTCCTCATTGTGCTGATCCTCATTGCCGGCGCTTCTTTCTTTGTCTACCAGTATTATTCGATCGCCCGTACGCTGCCCGATGTGGGAGAGCTGCGTCAGCGCTCGGCGCAATTCGAGACCACACGCATTCTGGATCGCAACGGTAATGAGCTCTATGAGATCCTCGATCCCTCTGCCGGCCGGCGCACCTACGTGCCGCTGAGCAAAATCTCTCCCCTGTTAGTGGCGGCGACGATTGCTACGGAAGATAAGAGCTTCTATTCCCACCCTGGGTTTGATCTTTTCGCCATCATACGGGCTCTATGGCAGAACTATACCCAGGGGGAGATCGTCTCTGGAGCTTCGACCATCCCGCAGCAGCTGGCACGCGCCTTGCTCCTTTCGCCGGAAGAACGTACCCAGCGAACCTATCTGCGCAAGGCGCGGGAGATCATCCTGGCCGCCGAGATCAGCCGGCGTTATTCCAAAGACGAAATTTTGGAACTTTACCTGAACGAGATTTATTACGGCAATCTGGCCTATGGCATCGAAGCGGCTGCCGAAACCTACTTCGGCACGACGGCCGATCGCCTGACCTTGGCTCAGGCGGCCTTTCTGGCCGGTTTGCCCCAATCACCGGCCGTCTACGATGTCTATACCAACCCGGAGGCCGCTTTCCGGCGCCAGCAGGATGTGCTCCTTTTGATGGTGCGTGCCAGCCTGGAGCAGGGATGCATTCAGGTGAGCAATTCGCCACAACCCGTATGCGTGGATGCGGAAATGGCCGCGCAAGCGGCGAAGGAGATCCGTTCCACGCCTTTCCGCGCCCCACAGATCACCATGCGCTACCCGCACTGGGTGAACTACGTGCGCCAACTGCTGGAGGAACAATACGACGCGCAAACGATCTACCGCTCCGGCTTTACCGTTTACACGACCCTGGACCCGGCGCTTCAGGATGTGGCTCAGAGCATTGTTCGCGCGCAGGTGCAGGCACTGGCCGATCGTCACGTCACCAACGGCGCGCTAGTGGCCCTCCGCCCGGCGACAGGAGAAATCTTGGCAATGGTCGGATCGGCAGATTTCTATAACGAGGCGATCTCCGGGCAGGTAAACATGGCAACCAGCCCTACCCGTCAACCGGGGTCCTCGATCAAGCCGATTACTTACGTGGCGGCGTTCGAAAAAGGGTGGACGCCGGCCACGCTGATCTGGGATGTGCCGAGCGAATTCCCACCCTCCGGCGATCCGAACGATCCGCGACCGCCCTATAAGCCGGTCAATTACGATGGGAAATTCCACGGCGCGGTGACTGTGCGTTCGGCACTGGCTAATTCGTATAACATCCCGGCGGTGAAAGCGCTCCAATTCGTAGGCATTTATGACGATCCCACCACACCCCAAAAGGACGGCATGATCGCCATGGCCGAACGGCTGGGGATCACCTCGCTCACCCGGCCGGATTACGGCCTTTCGTTGACCCTAGGCGGCGGGGATGTGAGCCTGCTGGAGATGACTGCGGCCTATGCAGTCTTTGCGAATGGCGGCAAACGCGTGCCGCCGGTCGCCATTCTGCGCATCACCGATCGCGAGGGGCGTATCCTCTACGAGTATCAGCCGCCCCAAGGGGAACAAGTGATCCGCGCCGAACATGCTTTTCTCATTTCTTCGATCCTTTCAGATAATGAGGCGCGCGCACCGATGTTCGGGCGCAATTCGGTGCTCAACCTGCCCTTCCCGGCCGCAGCCAAAACCGGAACAACCAACGATTTCCGCGATAACTGGACCTTGGGCTATACCCCCGATTTAGCCGTCGGCGTTTGGGTGGGGAATGCCGATTACACGCCGATGCAAGGCGTCTCCGGCATCAGCGGCGCCGGGCCGATCTGGGCACAGTTTACGCAATCGGCGGTGCCCTATGTCACCGGGGGCAGACCACGCGGCTTTGTGCCGCCGCCAGGCATTGTGGAACGCATCATTTGTGCCCTTTCCGGCACCGAGCCTTCGCAATGGTGTCGCGAGCAGCGCACGGAATTCTTTGCCTTCGATCAACTGCCCTTGCCGCCTGGGAGCGATCTGCTGCGGAAAGTGAAGCTCGATACCTGGACCGGGCTGCAAGCCTCGGATGCCTGCAACGATTTCACCACCGAAAAATGGGTGTTGAACGTGGACGATCCCTGGGCACGCAAGTGGCTGAAGACGTCCGAAGGCCGCGCCTGGCTGGAGGCCCACGATCTGCCCAAAAATTTTGTCTTCGCTCCCAAGCGCGAATGCCGCGCTTCCGACCCGCGGCCGCGGCTAGAATTCATCGGCCTCGCCGACGGTCAGGATGTGACCACGCCGCTGCTGGAGGTGCAGGCGGTCATTGAGGGAGAGGGCATGCGCTCCTGGCGGTTGGAATACGGCCTGGGGCCTGAGCCACGTCAATGGCAATTGCTCGCCGAAAGACACGCACCGCAATCGCAGCCGGCCACCATTGCCGTGCTCGATCTGAGCCAGGTGCCGGCCCGCACCTTCGTCTTACGCCTTTATCTAGAAAGTCAGGATGGCTACGCCGAACGCCGCATCCAACTGAACCTCAACCTGCCCACGCCCACCCCTCCGCCTACCTTCACACCCACCCCCTCCCCCTTCCCGACCGACACCCCAACCCCGATCGAGATCGGAAGAGCACCGACAGACACGCCCACCCCCACACCGACGGACTCCCCCTCCCCCACGCCGATCCCCTCCGAGACGCCAACACCGTGAGGGAAGAGACCGTGGAGGGTGGACCGTGGACGGTGGACCGTGGACCGTGGTAGTGCGATTACTTTCCCAGCAAAATTCCGATCAGCTGTGGGAAAAGGCC
>JBBIGZ010000047.1:0-23233 GCA_037447295.1 Chloroflexota bacterium
CGGTTGTCCACCCCATCACTGGATGATAGTCCTGAATCAGGATGGCCGTTTTCGGGCCGATCAATATACCATTTCGTACTTCGACGCCCCGCTTCCCCCTTTCCAAGCCATGATACTGGAACAGATGGGCGAATCACCCCCTCGTCGGCTGCAGCCGGTCACCGAAGAGCAAAGGACGCTCGTGTATCGTTTCAAGGTCGTCTTGCACCATGCTCCGGAGGTGTGGCGAGAAGTGGAAATTCTAGGCGGGCAGACGTTGGGCGACTTAAACCGCGTGCTGAGAAGTGCATTCCATCACAACCTTGAACATCTGGCCGGATTCTGGAAGATCGTCCCGCGTCAGGGCAAAAAGATACGCTATCGCGAAGTGGATTTGGGCACCGTTGACCCTCTTGGCGGAGGCTCGGCCGCCAATGTGGAAATCGCCGCTCTCGGGCTCAAAGAGGGCGATCAGTTGAAATACGTTTTCGATTTTAGCGATTGGCTCGAACACAGTCTGACGTTGGAATCTATCTCCCCGGCGGAGCCAGGTGTGAAATACCCGCGCCACTTGAAGAATATGCCGACATAGCCAGACCAGAAAGCCTCGCGGCCGGCCACCTCACCAGCGCGTTAGTTCCTGTCCGGCCGATGGAAGCGCGCCGATCAGAAGACCCAGAACCGACCGGTGATCAGCAAGAGCAGGCCACCGACCGAGCAAACGGTCAGGAAGAGGAGCGCCGAGAGGATGAAGCGCTGTTGAGGCGTTAGGCCTAGGAAGGGGCGAGAGGGAGGGGGAGTGGCCGCTTTTTCCTGAGGAAGCAGGTCTTCTACTTCATCCTCGAACTCAAAGGAAGTCTGATCTCTGAGACTATCAAACATGGTATCCCTCGCAACGGTCAGGATAGGTGAGGGCGCAGCTGCACCTCACCAAAAGGCAGGGAATAGATCCCCTCGGCGGTCTGCAGGCGGAGGCGACCGTCCTCTTCCAATCCGATCCAACGTCCGATGAGCGTTTGCCCGTCACCGCTTTGGACCTCGAGCATTTGCCCGCGCCAGAGCATCGCCTGCTCCCAAGCTTGGATGAAAACGGGGTCCCCTAACCGCTCGCGCCAGCTCAACAGAGCTTCTAACCAGGCGCGCAACAGAAGATCGCGTCGCGGCCGCTCGCCGAGCTCATCTTCTAGGGTCGTCGCCGGGAAGGCCGTTTCGGGAAGCGGCGGCCGGGCGGCTTTGAGCACGTTCACGCCCATGCCCAGGATGAAAGCCTGGGGTTGCTCGCCTTGCCAAAGCGTTTCGACTAGCACCCCGGCAACTTTCTTACCGTTCACCAGCACGTCGTTCGGCCATTTGATGCCGATCTCAGGCTGCAGCACCTTTTCCCGCAGCACCTGGACGAGAGCCAAGGCGGCCAGGGCAGTAAGGCGGGCCGGCCAGCGATGCTCGGCCGGACGGGGACGCAGGATCAAGCTTACGGCCAAGGCGGCGCCCGGTGGCGTGTACCAGCTACGGCCTAGTCGGCCGCGCCCGGCCGTTTGTTCTTCGGCGAGCACCAAGCTCAGATCGGCGGCGCCGGCTTCGGCCCAGCGCAACGCTTCGTCGTTGGTGGAACGGATCTGCTCAAAGGTGCGCCAGGCCGGGATGGGCAATCCGCTCAGAATGGGGGATAAATCTAGGAGAGAATCCATCCCGATCTAGGGCGGCGGCAAGACATACCAAGGATTGATGAATCCGCCGTTCAGGCGCACTTCAAAGTGCAGGTGGGCGCCGAAGGAGTTGCCGGTGTTCCCGGCGCTGCCGATCCACTGCCCGGCGCTCACGCTTTGGCAGACTCTTACGCCGATCACGCTCAGGTGGGCGTAGAGGGTGCTGTAGCCGTTGCCGTGATCGATCTGGATCACGTTGCCGTAGCCGTAGTTCCAGCCACCCTGGGCCATGGTGACGACGCCGGCATCTGCGGCATAGACCGGAGCGCCTTCGCCGGCAGCAATATCAATGCCCAGGTGACCCGACCAATAATCGTTGCCGGAGAGGTAGTGATTATCCGCCGGCCAGATGAAGCTCCCGCTGCCCACCGCTCCGCCGGGGCATTGCGCGCCGCCTACATTCGATGTGCCCGAAGAGCCACGGGCGACGGTTGGGATGAGCCACTGGATGTATTCGCGTTCACCGCCGGGGATCATCACCCAGGTGCCGGCCTTGATCGTCGGGTTGGCGAGATCGATCTGATTGCCCGGCCAATTGAGAATATCATCCACCGCAGCTTTGAATTTTTTCGCTACACCTTCGAGCGAATCGTTTTCCTGCCACTGGTAGTAAATTCCGTCGGTGGGTGGGATGATCAGCACTTGACCCGGCTTCAGGCTGTGCGGATCGTCTTTGAGCACATCGTAGTTGGCCCAAAGGATGGTATCCGGTTTGAGGTTGAACTTTTGGGCGATGCCGAAAACGGAATCGCCCCGCACGACGGTGTATTTCGTCGCATAGTAGCGCGGCCGTTCCGGGATGTTGGTCTTCAGCTGGAGTTGACGCTCGATGCCGGAGAAAGAAGCGACCCTAGAAAGCGAAGGGAGGGGGAGATCGGCGGGCGCTTTGGCCGGTTCTGTGGTGGGTTGAGGCATGGCGGCTTGGGCAGTATCTGCCCGTTGGGTCCACCAGAAGGCGAAGCCGAGCATGGCAGCGCTCAGGATCAGGGTAATGCCCCAGCTCAGGATGTTGAATGCCTGGGAGCGCAAACGGGAAAGGATGTTCATAGCTCTTCGGTGAGGGTTTCCAGGAACTCGATGTTGTTGCGCGACCGTGCCAGACGGTTGAGCACGGCTTCGGTAGCCACGGCGGGGTCCATGCCGGCGCCTTGTGGTGGGGGCGTGATCATCTGGATGTACATGCGGCGCATCAGCCAGACGCGCTGCAGCAGATCGGGACCCAGGAGTAAGTCTTCGCGGCGGGTGGAAGAGCGTTCAATATCCACAGCCGGGAAGATGCGGCGCTCTTGCAGGCGACGGGAGAGATGGAGCTCCATGTTGCCGGTGCCTTTGAACTCTTCGTAGACCACGTCATCCAGGCGGGAGCCGGTATCCACCAGACAGGTGGCGATGATGGTGAGTGAGCCACCTTCTTCGATATTGCGTGCGGCGCCGAAGAAGCGTTTGGGCGGGTAGAGGGCGGCCGGGTCCATACCGCCGGAGAGCGTACGGCCGGAAGGCGTGACCACCAGGTTGTAGGCACGTGCCAGACGGGTGATCGAATCCATCAGGATCACCACGTGGCGGCCGATTTCCACCAGACGTTTGGCGCGCTCTAGGGCGAGTTCGGCAGTGCGCACATGGGCGGTGACCGGCTCATCGAAGGTCGAGGCGATCACCTCGGCATCCACCGAGCGATCCATATCCGTCACTTCTTCCGGACGCTCGCCGATCAGCACGACCATCAGGTGGACATCCGGGTACTTTTTGGAGATCGAGTTGGCGATCTGCTTCAGGATGGTGGTTTTGCCGGCTTTGGGAGGGGAGACGATCAACCCGCGCTGCCCGCGGCCGATCGGCGCGATCAGGTTGATCAGGCGCGGAGCAAGGGGATGTTGACCGATTTCGAGATCAAAGCGTTGATCGGGAAAGATCGGGGTGAGGTGCTCAAATTGCGGTCGGCGGGCGGCCTCTTCGGGCGTTAGGCCGTTGATGGTCTCGATCTTGATCAACCCCCAGTGGCGTTCGCTTTCGCGCGGCGGACGTACATAACCGATGACCAAGTCTCCAGGGCGAAGATCGTAGCGTCGCAATTGGGCTTGGGAAACGTAGACATCGCGCTCGCTGATGCGGTAATTGGGGGAACGCAGGTAGCCGATGCCCTCATCGAGGATTTCCAGAATGCCGCCGCGTAGCTCAATTCCTTCGCGCGCCGCTTCGGCCTGGCGGATCGAAAGGACCAGATCCTCTTTTTTGAGCCGATTTGGATTCTGGATTCCCAGTTCGCGGGCAATTTGGCGGAGACTTTCGATGGATTCGTTTTCGAGGTCAAGAATTCTTGTGGTTTTTGTGATGGTGGTCATATTTCGCATCTCGCAAAAGGTATAGAATAGCCCCGTAACCCCCAGGGACCAGGGAAATGGAACGATGAAGCGGTTTGTACATCAAAGGGGAGATTGGAAATCGCTTGGAAATATAAACTCATTATAGCACAAAGTGAGGCTTTTGTGGGTCGGGACATAGCGATCGACCGTTGGGAAGAAGGAGTAGTAAGCGGTGGATCAGATGCAGAAAAAGGGGTGGGGTTAAGGAGAGCTTCCGCCCAGCCGTGCCTGATCGGCGGCTTTGATCTCAAAGTAGGCGCGCATCACATCGCCGACGATCGGCGCGGCCACGCTGGCGCCTTCACCACCGTTATAGGCGAAGACCAGGATGGCGATTTCCGGATCGTCGAAAGGGGCGAAAGCAACTGTCCAGGAATGGGTGGGCCAAGAACCGAATTTGCAGCGATCGGCGGCCAGGGCGACATCATCACAATATTCGGCGGTGCCCGTTTTGCCGGCCACGGCGATCGGGAATTTCAATTCTTCGACGAAGACGCGATGAAGCGTGCCGCGGGGATCGGTCACGGCCATGCGCATGCCCTCACGTACCTTCTCAACGACCCAGGGCTGGACCGTTTTGAGCGTGCCGGTCTCATCGCAATAGCCGACTTCGCAGTTGAATTCGTGGATCAGCGGGGTTTGGGTAATATCCCACTTCAATCGTGGACGGAAAGGTTGTATCAGACGTCCTTCGGCATCGTATACTTCGTACAAAATGGTGGGTTGCATGAGCTTGCCGTAATTGGCAAGGGTGGTGGCAGAAAGCAACACCTGCAGAGGGGTAGCCAGCACATATCCCTGGCCGACGCTTGCGATGTACGTATCGCCGGTAGACCAGTTTTCGCCTTTGTTGATGCGTTTCCACTGCGGTGTTGGGATGAGTCCATCGGCCTCACCGGGGAGCTCGATGCCGGAAGCCTGATCGTAGCCTAGGGCGCGGGCATATTCTCGCAGGCGGAAGATGCCTAAACCCTCTTTGATTTCATTCTGATAACCACCGCCCAGCTTATAGAAGCAGACGTTGCTGGAATAGGCGATGCAATGTAGGAAATCGATCTGCCCGAAGCCGGCCGGGTTTTTATCGCTAATCCAGTCCACGAAGCGGCGGGTGTTCAGATCGGTACAAGGCTCATTAGGGGAGAAACGTTCACAGATGCGTAGCTCACCGGGCGCTTCGATGATCTGATCCAGGCGTACCACCCCCTCGTTCAACGCGCCGAGCGCCGTGCTGAGCTTGAACGTGGAACCTGGTGGGTATTCGGCCGAAATGGCGGCGTTCAATAGGGGGTGGCGCGGATCCTGTTCTAGCTGACGGTAATAGTAGGCGGGAATGAAGCGCGCCATGCGGTTGTTTTCGTAGGTCGGGTAAGAGACCATTGCCAGGATTTCGCCGGTTTTCGGGTTGATGGCGATCACCACGCCGCTGGAAATGCGGTAGTAGCCGAGGGTGGTATTCCAGTACTTGATCCAGTAGAGCAGCGCCGCTTCGGCAGCCGATTGCAAGCGGGTATCAATGGTCAGACGGATGTTTCGCCCCGGCTCAGGCTGGATCGGCTCGGCCAGCAGGCGAATTTCTTTTCCGGCCACATCCACCTGGACAATGCGTTTCCCGTTTTTGCCCAGAAGGAGATCATCGAAGGCCGCTTCGGCGCCGGCGTAGCCGACCTTATCTCGTCCGGGCACATAGCCGCGCTGCGTATATTCTTCGGCCAGCGCAGCCGGGATCGGGCCGAGGAAACCGACAATGTTCGCCGTGAGGGAGCCGGTTGGGTAGTCGCGGATCGGCTCGATCTCGATGGAAACTCCCGGCCAGTCCATTTGCTTTTCGCGCACCAGACGGGCAACGGCCTCGGTGACATTGCATTTGATCTTGACCGGTGTATAGGGTGCCAACGAGGCTCCCAGTTCTACCAGCTGGGTAATGCCGGGTCCTTCCACACAGGGAGCGATTTTCTTTGCATCCTCTACCGTACCCTGATTGACCGGCACACCGGTGACCTTTGAAACCTCGCGGTAAATGCGCTGGATATCGGCTTCGTCATCAGGAAGATCGGCCGGGGTAATCACGACGTTATAGGAGGCTATATTGCGGGCCAGGATGGTGCCATTGCGATCGTAGAGGATGCCGCGAGGAGCAGGGATGCTGATCTCGCGGGTGTAATTCTCTTCGGCGCGGGCTTGCCAGATAGAGGATTCAAATACTTGCAGTTTAAGCAGGCGTCCAAAGAGCACAATGAAAACGAGCCCGAAGGCCGCGTAGAGTAGCCAAAATCGCCAATAACCGACGCGTTCTATCGGAGAACCAATCGCTCTCATTCTTCTTCTCCTGGATAAACCCAGTTCGCCAGACGAGTGATTAGGATAAACAAAGGCAACGTCAGCAAAATGTTCAGTAATAAGCTAGGGGAAACGATTTCGCCGAAAATATCCGAAATGGAGAATGCAGATTGTAGGGTGAAAAGGTAGCCCGATCCCAAGATTCCCATCAGGATGCTGCCGGCGAAGAGCACAAGCAACGTGCTGAGCATATGGGAACGAAGCGCGGCGCGCAGCGTTTGTGCCAGGGCCGTGGGCACGAGGTAAAGCACAAAAGTCAACGGCCAGGGAAAGGCCGAAAGGAAGGCGATCAGCATGGCTCCGAGCAGCGCCCATTCCCAGGCATGGGTCACGCGTGGATGGGTGCTCCAGATTGCCAGCAGGATGAGCATCAGGTCGGCGTGCCCGCTCAGCAGCGAAAGGCGGCTGAAGAGTGCACTTTGCAGGATAGCCACCAGGAACAGAACGGGAAAAGCGATCAACGAGCGCATCAGGGTGTCACCGTAGGAATGAGCGGAGAAATATCGACCGGGGTGAAGTTCAGGATCACCAAGACGATGCTCAGCTGATTGAAATCTACGGTCGGCTTGAGGGTGGCCTGTTGGAAGAGCTCCGCCTCGCGTTTGCGCACATCGAGCACCTGACCGACGGGAATATTCGGTGGGAAGACCCCTCCCAGGCCGGAGGTCAATACCAGGTCACCGACGATCGCTTGGGCATCTTGGGGGATCATATCTAGGTAAAGATCGGCGGTCACCGAACCGATCAGCACGGCCTCTGTGCGGGAATTCTGCAAGCGCACGTTGACGCTGGAATTCGGATCGGTGATCAGCTGCACACGTGCCGCGTTATCGATCACCGCTTCCACCCGCCCGACCAATCCCCGGTGGGTGACGACCGGCATGCCGCGGCGGAGGCCATCGTTACTGCCGGCATTGATGATGATGTAGTGCATAAAGGGGCTAGGGTCACGCCCGATCACCTGAGCGGCTTTATAGGTGTTCGTCGGATTGGCGCGGGAATAGCGCACCAGCGCGGCCAAAATTTCCCGATCGGCTACTTGCTGTTGTAGCTCGATCACTTGGGATTGAAGCTGCGAGACCTGGGCTTCCAATTCGGCGTTCCGTTGACGGAGCGCGGCGATGTCCTGGGGTGCGGTCAAAAATTGCTGAACGGCTAAATAACGAGAAGAGATCCAGGTTTGCGTTGTAACCCAAGCTGCGCTGACCCAGTTAGAAAGTGGGCGGAAATATCCCCCAAAGGCCAGCGCCACGATCCCGCCGATGATCAGGAACAAAACGGTTGTTTGCAAGGTGCGAGAAAAGAGTTGTCTCATCTGCTTTCTTGGAGAAGCTACACGCGTCTTGGCGGGTGCTTCGTTCGGAGAATCTAGCGTCCTAGGCTAACGAGGTATCGTCCATAAGTTTCTAGATCTTCGAGAACGGCGGCCGCGCCGCGCACGACGCAGGTAAGCGGGTCCTCGGCGACCCAGGTGCGGAGCTTCAGCTCATCGGTGAGCCGATCGGCCAGGCCTTGGAGCAGGGCCCCGCCGCCGGAGAGACAGATGCCCACATCCATAAGATCGGCGACGATTTCAGGAGGGACCTCATCTAAGGTGTCGCGGATGGTATCAATGATGACCTGAACAAGGGGAGCAAGGGCTTCGCGAATTTCGACCGAGGAGATCTCCAACGATTCGGGCAGCCCGGTGACCAGGTTACGGCCGCGGATCTCCATTGTTTTCTCGGTGGGGAGCGGGTACGCCGAACCGACATTTATTTTGATCTGTTCGGCCGTGTTTTGGCCGACAAGCAGGTTATATTTGTTGCGCAGGTATTGCACAATGGCCTGGTCCATCTCGTCGCCGGCGATGCGCAGGGAGCGTGAGGTGACCACGCCACCCCAGGACATGACGGCGATTTCGGTGGTTCCGCCACCGATATCTACCACCATCGAGCCACGGATTTCGTTGATCGGCAAGCCGGCACCGATGGCCGATGCGACAGGTTCTTCGAGAAGTAAGGCCTGTCGCGCGCCGGCTGCTAATGTAGCTTCATAGGCGGCACGCTTTTCCACTTCGGTCACGCCGGCCGGAATGCCGACGATGACGCGCGGGGCTGGCAAAGGCACGATGCTCTGATCATGGACGCGATCGATGAAATACTCCAGCATGATGCGCGTGATGTCGAATTCCGAGATCACGCCATCGTGCAGCGGGCGCACTACCAGGACGTTTGCCGGCGTGCGGCCGTACATTTCTTTGGCTTCCATGCCGATTGCCAGTGGTTCACGGGTGCGTTTATCCAACGCTACCCAGGAAGGCTCGTTGATGACGATGCCTTTGCCACGGACATGGACAAGTGTGTTAGCAGTGCCGAGATCAATGGCAATATCTAGGGAGAAAAGCCCTAACAGCCATTGAAAAGGATTGAAGGCCAAGGGTGGAACTCCTCAATACAGGCTGAATTGCGGCGGTGTTTGTTTGTCCTCCGATTGTGGGCGGCTTCTGCCGCGCTGAAGTGGTGCTATTATAACACGTAGTAGGGTGGAGCAAAATCAAATGTAACCTTTATCCGCCTTTGGTGTTAAAGTGAATGCACATTCGTGTGCCATTCCAACGATTCCATCAGGAGGCGATATGGGAAATGTTGCCATTGTGACCGATAGCACTGCATATATTCCCCCCGATCTGTTGCAGCAATATCAAATCACGGTCACGCCGCAGATTTTGATTTGGGGTGAGGAGACATTCCAAGATGGAGTGGATATCCAACCACAGGAATTCTATCGGCGATTGAGCACGGCCAAGGTTATGCCCACCACTTCACAGGTTTCCGTTGTGACCATGCAGAATACCTTCCAGCGCCTGGTGGAAGAGGGGCATGAGGTCTTGGGAATTTTCATTTCGTCGAAACTTTCCGGCACGATTCAATCTGCGGTCCAGGCGCGGGAGGCAATGGGGGCGGCCGGCGAGAAGGTTAGTATTGTGGATAGTCTGACAACGGCCATGGCAATGGGTTTCATTGCTTTGGCGGCGGTGCGGGCAGCACAGGCCGGTGCCTCGTTGAATGAATGTCAACAGGTGGCTGAAGCGGCTCGCGAACATGTGGGAGTCTATTTCGTCGTGGATACCTTGGAGTTCTTGCATCGTGGCGGGCGTATTGGCGGTGCACAACGTTTCCTGGGAACGGCGTTGAACATGAAACCGGTGCTTTCCTTGCGGGATGGTCGCGTAGAAGCGGTGGAACGCATTCGCACCAAGAGCAAGGCGATCGAGCGTGTGCTGGAATTGGTGAGCGAAGATATTAAAGGGCGCGCGCCGGTGCGGTTGGCGACGCTTCATGCCAATGCGGCCGAAGAGGCGAAGCAGCTGTTGGATCGAGCCTCGGCGATGTTCCAAGCGAGCGAAAGCATTTTCTCCGAGGTCAGCCCGGTGATCGGCACCCACGCTGGCCCCGGCACGGTCGGCTTGGCCTATATGGCCGGAATGTAACCTGAATGGAATCTTTCTCATCTAAAAGAGTGTGTGACGCAAGTCACATCAAAATTTTCCCAATTGGAGGTGTCCTATGACCATCAATATGGCAAGTTGGGATCGGATTGTGCGCTTTGTTGTAGCGCTGCTTTTCGGCTATCTGTTCTTCACCAAGACGGTGACAGGAGTAGTTGGAGTTGTGCTCCTTGTGATCGCGATTATTTTCCTGCTTACCAGCTTCGTCGGTTTTTGCCCGCTCTATAGGGTTTTCAATTTCAGCACAAAGCGGTAAAATAGGAGCGGCGGGATATGGTTGACCTCCCTGCGTTGGGCGGCGCAGGGAGGTCGCTTTTTAATCGTGCTATGGCAGGGCTGAAAACCTGGCGCTACCGTCCCCAATCCACGGTCTACGGTCCACGGTCTACAGTCTCTCCCTCAGGCGTTTCCAGGCACCGACCCAGGGTTTGCCCAGGCGGTGACGTTCGGGGACGGTGATATGTCCGACTTTTTGGGCGATCTGGGCGGTGAGGAGGGTGACTTCCGGCCAGTTTTCCTGTAGGAGGGCGTTTCTCAGGCGGGTGGCAAGCTCGCCGCTCCATTGCCATTCCAGGCGGAAGCGATCGGCTTTGATCCAGTAGCCGCGCTTTTCCCAGGCACGAACGGATTCTTCGATGCCGGCGGCGATCGCTTCCAGAGCGAGGACGAGATAGGCCAGTAGATCGCGCGTTTCGGCGTTCAGAGAGGGTTGCTGACCCAGCTCGCGGATGGCGAGGCTGATGCTTTTGAGCAATCGGGGACGGTCTTTGCCGGCCCCTTCAGTGTGGATGATGCGACTCATTTTGTGACTCCGAGATCAAGAGTTACCAGGTTTCGATCTAGACGCTCTCATTTGCACATAGCTAAGGGGAAAGTTGGATCGAGCGGCTGTAGAGATAGGCCGGGATGGAAAGGTATTCATCTTCTTGGGAGAATCTGAGCCAGGCCGGTGTGCTTTCCGTGACTTGATAGGAAAGAATGAGGGCGAACGGCTGGAGTTCGAGGGTGGGGATGGAGATTTCTTCCAATGCCAGGAGATCGCCGTTTTCGGCGAGCAGTTCAACCTGCAGCGGGCGTGTGTTCATGGGGTAGTATGTTCCCTGGACGGCAAGTGTGCCGCCAAAAACTTGGGCTTGGGGCGCCGGGACGGCCAGGTAGAGGCGTTCAAAGGGGGGCATTGGCGGGGTGAGCACGGATTCGCCCGTGGCGAGTAGGAGCAGGCGTTGGGTGATCAGGGATTGGATCAGGCCGCGCGTGGTGGCGGTGCTGATTTGCAGGGTGGCGCGTTCGGCGACCAGGTTGAGGGTGAAGGGTAGACGGATCACACGGTATATGCCCTGACGGGGAGAGAAGGTGTAGAAGCGTTCACTACTTTGGTTCAGGAGGCGACCATCTTCGCCATAGAGCACGATCTGGGCGCTCATGGAATCGGCTGGGAAGATGCGCAGCTTGAGGGTGAGCGGCGAGGCGAGGCGCGACATGGGCCCCGGCTCTAAAATTTGAATTTGGGCGGTGGGGAAAGGCGGAGGTAGGGTGGGAGTGGAGGTCGGAAGGGGGATGGGGGTGGGCGTGGGAGTGATGGTTGGGGTGAGGGTTGGGGTGGAAGTGGCGGTCCAGGAGGCGCGCCAGGCGGCCTCGGCGGTTTGGGCGATCACCGTGGGGAGGATGGCGGTGGGGAGAAGCGTCGGCGCCGCAGGCAGCTGACGGGGGCCGCACGCGGCCAAAGGTCCGGCTACGAGTGCGCTCAGCAGAAGGATGCGGAGGGCAGTGCGGATTCGGAGCAGGATAAAGCTTCGGATGGCAGCCATGTCTGTCTTGTTCCCATAAATTTATAAAACGACAGCCACCTCGGCAGGTGACTGTCGTTTTGAGGAGGATGCGATGATTTGCTCAGAGGTTGTAGATGGTGCCGAATTTCTGGCGTAGGTAGCGCAGGTAGGGTTCGGGGGTGATTTTGCTGCCGGTGACGCGTTGGACAAGTTGTTGTGGTTCGTATTTGCGACCGTAGCGGTGGATGTTTTCGCGTAACCATGCGAGCAAGGCGCCGAATTCGCCGCGGCGGATCTGGTCATCCAGGTCGGGAATATCTTGATGGATTTTCTCCCAGAGTTGGACGGAGACGAGGTTGCCGAGGGCGTAGGTGGAGAAGTAGCCAATGGAGCCCATGGACCAGTGGATATCCTGGAGGACGCCTTGGGCATCGTTGGGCGGCGTGAGGCCGAGGTATTCCTGCATTTTGGTGTTCCAGTATTCGGGCAGGTCTTTGACCTGGAGCTTCCCTTCTAGGAGGGCAATTTCGATTTCCAGGCGCAACATGATGTGTAGGTTGTAGGTGGCTTCGTCGGCTTCGACGCGGATGAGAGAGGGTTGGACTTTGTTGATGCCTTTGTAGAAGGTCATCAAGTCAACGTTGCCGAGTTGGGCGGAGAAGAGTTCGCGGAAGCGTGGGTAGAAGTGTTCCCAGAAAGGCAGGGAGCGACCGACGAGGTTTTCCCACATGCGGGATTGTGATTCATGAATGGCGAGCGAGGCGCCAGAGACCAGCGGGGTGCGCTCGTAAGCGGGGTCGATGCCCTGTTCGTAGAGGGCGTGGCCGGCTTCGTGCATGGTGCTGAAGAGCGCCGAGACACCATCTTTGGGCATGAAGCGGGTGGTGATGCGCACATCGTTGATGCTGAAGCTGGTGGTGAAGGGGTAGGGGGATTTATCCTGTCGGCCGCGCTTCCAGTCATAGCCGAATTTGGCGATGACTTCGACGCCGAAATCCCACTGTTTTTGTTCGTCGTAATCCAGGCGCAGGAAGCCATCTTCAACCTGCGGGCGGGCGGTGATGGCGCGGATCAGTTCGACCTGTTGCGGGCGCAGCCGATCGAAGATTTCTTTGACTTCGGCGGTTTTCATGCCCGGTTCGTAGTTATCGAGCAGGGTGTCGTAGGGGTGATCGGCCGGGGGGAAGAAGGTGACGTATTGTTGGGTGAGCTCGACGATCCGCTCCAAGTGGGGGCGGAAAATGGAGAAATCGGATTTGCCTTTGGCCTCGACCCAAGCTTCGTGGGCGCGCGAGGTGACCATGGCGACTTCGGCGACGAATTCGGGCGGGACGCGGGTGGCCTTTTCGTAATCGCGGGCGGTGACGCGCACCAGGGCGGCATCGTCGCTTTCGGGGTCAAGGCCCTCTTTTTGCGCTTCTTCGATGAGCTTGCCCACTTCGGGGGAGGTGAATTTGAGGTGTGCCAGTTTGCTGAGGGTGGCCAGCTGATGACCGCGTGCTTCGGCGCCGCCAGGGGGCATGTAGGTGTTTTGATCCCACGAGAGGACGGCAGCTGCTGCGTTCAGATCGGCAATTTCGCCAAGCAGTTCCTTGAGCTGATCAATACGGGACATGGGCACTCCGTTTTTAGGTGAGATGGAGATGTAGCACGCAGCGATTATACCCGTAAAACTGAAAGTAGGAGACGGATGAACATGGATGAGGCAAAGGAGCAAGATGAATGCGAGCGTGTGAGGGATTTTTCCCAATCTGTTCTATTCGTGATAAAATCCCAACAAACCCATTTCTCCCGTTTTGGATTATGCCATCTGTACACGGTTCTATCGAAGTCATCACCGGTTCGATGTTCAGCGGCAAGACGGATGAGCTGATCCGTCGCTTGGTGCGGGCGCGCATTGCCCGCCAGAAGGTGCAGGTTTTCAAGCCGGCCATTGATGTGCGCTATGCGCCAGAGAAGGTCACCTCGCATGGAGGGGCTAATTTCGATGCTATTCCGATTACTTCGGCGAGCGAAATTCTGGAGCGATTGGAAGCGGATACGACCGTGATCGGCATTGACGAGGCCCAGTTTTTCGATGAGCAAATCGTGACGGTCGCCGAAACCCTTGCCGAGCGGGGGCTGCGGGTGATCATTGCCGGCCTGGATATGGATTTTCGCGGCGAACCGTTTGGCCCTATGCCGCTTTTGATGGCGAAAGCGGAGCGCGTGGATAAGTTACAGGCGATCTGCATGGTGTGCGGTGAGCCGGCCTCGCGCACCCAGCGCCTGGTCAACGGCCAACCGGCGCGCTATGACGATCCGGTGGTGATCGTGGGGGCGGCGGAGCTCTATGAGGCCCGTTGCCGCCTCCATCATGAGGTGCCGGGGAAGAAATGATTCCCAAAGGAGGGTCCGATGCAACCTTATTGGGAAGTCCTGGAGGAAATCCTGATCGATCAGGAAAGCCTGCAGCGGCGCGTTGCCGAATTGGGGGCGGAGATCAGCCGTGATTATGCCGATAGCGATGCCCTGCTCCTCGTTTGCATTTTGCGCGGTGGCGTGCCTTTTTTGGTGGACCTGATGCGACACATCACCGTGCCGCACATGATTGATTTTATGGCCGTTTCCTCATATGGGCGCGGGGCGCGGGAGAGTAGTGGCGATGTGCGCCTGACCTTTGATCTGCAGAGTAGCATTCGCGATAAGGATGTGCTCCTGGTGGAGGATATTATTGATAGCGGTCACACCATTGCTTCGGTGTTGGAGCTGCTGAATGCCCGTCAGCCGCGTTCGCTGCGTGTGTGCACGTTGCTGGATAAGAGCGAACGGCGCGAGGTGGTTGTGCCGATCCATTACCGGGGCTTTGAGATTCCCAATAAGTTCGTTTTCGGCTACGGGCTGGACCTGGATGAATACTACCGTAACCTGCCTTTCATCGGCGTGGTGGATTTGAAAAAATACCAGCCTCCTGAATAAAGAAATGCCTTCCGAACGCTCCTCTCCCTATGCCGGCCGTTGGGTTGCCAGGGTGGGCGATCGCATTGTTGGGCACGGGGGTACACCGGAGCAGGCGCGTTCGATGGCTCAACATAGCCGACCCAAGGAGGTTGCGAAGATCGAATTTATGCCTTTCTCCCAACCGCTTCCCTTTTCTCCGCTTTTGGAGACCATTCGTGAGATCACGGCCGGACAGGAGATCTACCTGGTCGGCGGTGCAGTGCGCGATGCCCTGATGGGGCGCGTTAGTCACGATTTGGATTTCATTGTTCCGAAGCATGGCTTGGAGATTGGGCGGGAATTGGCCCGGCGGCTCCAGGCGGCCTTTTTCCCGCTAGATGCCGAGCGCGATACGGCACGGCTAATTTTGATCCTGGAGGGGCAGCGCCATGTGATCGATGTGGCCGGCTTTCGCGCCGAGACGTTGGAGGAAGACCTGAAGGATCGTGATTTCACGATCAACGCTATGGCTTTCGATATCCACGGCGCTCGGCTTTACGATCCTTTGCAAGGGGCGCAGGATGTGCGCGAGAAGCGTTTGCGCCTTTGCCGACCCGATGCGCTGGAACGCGATCCGCTGCGGGTGTTGCGGGCAATCCGGTTGGCGGCTCAGCTCGGTTTCCATATTGTGCCTGAGATGCGTCAATCTCTGCGCCGGGCTGCTCCGCTGCTTCTACGCGTTTCGGCCGAACGTCAACGGGATGAGCTCTTCCGTATCTTGGAAGGCCGGCAAGTGGCCACTTCTTTGCGCGCTTTGGATTGGCTTGGCTTGGTTGACTTGCTTTTCCCGGAGTTGCCGCCGCTGAAGACGACGTCACAATCTTCACCCCATATTTATGAGGTTTGGGCGCATACGTTGGCGCTTTTGCAACATCTAGAAAATATTCTGGATTTGCTCGCTGAAGAGTACGATGAGGAACGGGCGGCTGATCTTTTGAACGGTTTGCTTGTGATGCGCTTGGGGCGCTATCGCCATGTTTTTCGCACTCGAATGGAGGAACGCTTGGTGCCCGAGCGCGCGCGACGGGGGTTGCTGTTCTTTGCGGCGCTTTACCATGATGTGGCCAAGCCGCTGACGATGCAAAAAGCCGAGGATGGGCGGATTCGTTTCTGGGATCATGAGATCCGTGCTTTGCCGCTGGTGGAGGCGCGGGCCCAGGCCTTGCGCTTGAGCCGCGAGGAGAGCGAATACGTACAAACGGTGGTGCGCCATCATATGCGCATTCATCACCAGACGCAATCTTATCAGCAACGTGGGGAATTACCTTCTCGGCGCACCGTTTACCGGTTCTTCCGCGATAGTGGTGATGCCGGGATCGATCTGGCCTTGCTGGCCTTGGCCGATCTCCGTGCCACGTATGGCCATACCCTGACCCAGCAGATTTGGAGCGCGGCATTGGATGTGTGTCGGTATTTGTTGGAGCAGCGCTTAGAACATGCAAAAGAAGTCGTCCATCCGCCGCGCTTATTGGACGGTAACGATCTGATGCAGGCTCTTGGGCTAGCTCCTGGGCCGCAGATCGGCGAGTTGCTGGAAGCGATCCGCGAGGCGCAGGCCTGTGGGGAGGTTCGCGATCGGGAGGAGGCGCTGGATTTTGCGAGGATGTATCTGCAGAGGAGGGGAGGGTGAAGAAGGGTGTTTGGGTCGGATGGTCGGGTGGCCGGGTAGTCGAGTGGTCGGATGGTTGGGTGGTTGGGAGGATGTGGTTGAGTGGTTTGAATGTGAGGAGGCGGGGTCACGATCCACGGTCTACGGTCCACGGTCCATGGTCCATGGTCCATGGTCCATGGTCTACGCCAGTGAAACGGAGGACCTTAGGGAAGCCTGAGGCTTAAGAGGTGCTGTAGGTCGAGGGGGAGGGAGTGCATGAGGTCGAGAAAATCGCGGTAGCGGGTTTCGTCGACGAGTTGCAGGGCGGTGACGCCGAAGAGGTCTTCCAGCAGGGTCTTTTCCGGGCGGAAGGGGAGGCTTTGCAGGCGCTGGGCGAAGAGGGTGCGTTGACTTTCCGGTATGCGGCGCGAGAAGACGAAGAGCTCATAGGGGATGATGGCAGGGGTGCGCCAGAGGACTTGGATTTCATCGCGAATGGCCGGGAATTCGCCTTGAAGGGTGGGGAAGGTGCGGGCGTCACTATAGGTGGCACCGAAATCACACAGGCCGGGGGTATAAAGGCCGCGCAGGACGGCGGCATGGCTGCCGAGAAAAGCCGGCGGAAGCGGTTGAACGCCGGCGCGGACAAGATAGGCGCGCGGAATCAGGTAGCCGGAGAGGGAGGTAGGTTCGGTCCAGCAGGGGCGGCGATCGCGCAGTTGGGCCAGTGCCTGGGGAGCATCCAGAGTATTTTGCCCGCTGCTAGGGTCAAAATACGGGGTGAGGCCGCGTTGGCGGGGGGCGACGAATTGGGCGCTATAAAAGAGTTGACCTTCCTGCTGTCGTGCAACCATCGGAATGAGGTCTGTTTCGGGTGGCAGGGCGGCATAGAGGAGGGGGGAGATATAGGCGATGTGGTAGCGTCCCTGAAAGAGGCCCTCCAGCCATTCTTCTTCCGAGGCCGGGAGCACGGCGGCGAGGATCAGGCCGCTTTCCTGGCTGAGGAAGTCGGTGAGGCGGCGCATTTCCTGGATCTGTTGAGGGGTGGGATGCGCGTTGGGCGGGAAGGCGAAGATCAAAGGGTTCTCACGACTGCCAAGAGGAGCCTGCGGGGTGATGGCTACGGTGGGCAGCGTTGTTTCTTCTGTGGGTACGGGGCTCGGGGTCTCTGCAGGCTGCGCCGCACGACAGGCGCCCAGGAGCAGGAAAAGGCTCAGGAGCAGGAGGTAGATCGGGCGGGCAGGCAGCTGGTTGCGTTTTTTGCGGAATTTTCGATTAAAATTGAGCATGAAGACCATCTGAATTCCTGAGGAGGTAGGCATGAGGCAGAATTTGTTCTCGCTGCTGATTTTAATTGTTTTGATCGCCGGGGTGTATTTTATCGTACAAACGGTGCGCGAGGGGACACAACAGGCGGTGGCGCCGCTGCAACAGGCGAATGCTTCGCTACAAACGCAGGTGGCGGGCCTGCTCCATCCGACGCCGACGGTGATCCCGGACCCGGTGACCTATATCAATGATGTGCAGGCTTTGGCGCGCTTGGAGACGATCCAATATAGCGTGGAGAAGGTGGTGACGGCGGAGCAGAATCAGGGAGCATTAGGCTTTCTGCTGGGCGATCGCTTGCTATTTGTGGCCCATGGAATCGTGATCGCCGGGATTGATATGCAGAAGATTATGCCCGAGGACCTTTGGCTGGAAAATGGGGTGCTCTATGTGCGTTTGCCGGCGCCGGAAGTGTTTGTGGCAACCTTGGATAACGAGAAGTCGTATGTTTACGATCGTGAGACGGGGTTGCTGACGAAAGGGGTGAAGGACCTAGAGACGCTGGCGCGCCAACGGGCGGAGCAAGAGATTTTGAAGGCGGCGCTGGAAGATGGGATTCTGGAGCGGGCACGCGAGAATGCGGAGATATATTTGCAACGGTTCTTTATGTCGTTGGGGTATAAGAGTGTTGTGTTTGTTAAGTAGTGGTGTGGTTGGGGCGGTGGGCGAGATCAAGAGTGCTGAAGGATGCGGCGATTGGATTTGACGATTTGCCAGATTTTATGGTATCATCAGCCCCGCAATTACTCCATTGTGATAGGAGAGGCATATTAGCGCCAACGATTTTCGCGTCAATGAAGGGATCAGTGCACCGGAGGTGCGGCTGATCGGCCCCAATGGTGAAAACCTGGGGATCGTGCCGCTGCGCAAGGCCTTGCAGATCGCCCGCGAGGCCGAGCTAGACCTGGTTGAGGTTTCCCCGACTGCTCAACCGCCTGTCTGCCGGGTGATGGACTTCGGTAAGTTCATCTATGAGCGTACGAAAAAGGAGCGGGAGGCGCGTCGGGCTCAAACTAAGATCGAGGTCAAGGAAATTCAGTTGCGGCCAAAGACGAATGAGCATCATCGCAAGTTCAAGGTCGAAGATGCGCGTCGGTGGTTGCAGCAGGGTCACAAGGTGCGGGTTAAGATCCGTTTCCGTGGGCGCGAGATCGAGTATCCGGAACTGGCTCTGGAAGATTTGAAAGAGGTAGCTCTGGAGTTGGCTGACATCAGTACTGTTGAACAACCGCCTCAAATCGAAGGGAAGACGATGACGGTTGTCTTGGCACCCTTAAAACCGGGCGTGAAAAAGAAACCCGCCGAGAAAAAAACGGAGGCCTCTTCCGAGGGCTCCTGAGATAACGCGGGGAAACCCGCGTTCATTTTTGCTAGAAAGGAGTGATGTGCCGTGCCGCGCAAACAGAAAGCTGGCAAAATTAAACTCAAGACCCATAAGGCTACTGCCAAACGCTTCCGCCTGACCGGTTCGGGGAAGCTGGTGCGCACCAAAGGCGGCAAAAGCCACCTGCGGCGACGCACCTCGAAGCGTACGAAGGCCCTGTTCACCGAGATGATCCCGGTGCAGGGACGGGGCATTATTAAGCGTATCAAGCGCCTGGCCCCCCATTTGGAATCCTAATTTTTCATTTGCGGCTAACGGGTGTATGCAACGGGTGCATAGGAGGGCGGGTCCCCTCCGTCACCGACGCCCGCCGGTCGCAGGAGGTATGAATGACTCGCGTTAAGACTGGTCCCTATCGCCATCGGCGACACAAGAAGGTGCTGAAGCTGACCAAAGGTCAGCGCATGACGCGCCACGTTCTCTTCCGCCGTGCCAATGAGGCCTTGCTGAAGAGCTTGTGGTATGCGCATCGCGATCGTCGCACGCGAAAACGCGATCTGCGTAAGTTGTGGATCGCGCGCATCAATGCGGCTGCCCGTCTGAACGGCACAACGTATAGCCGTCTGATCGGCGCGATGCGCAAAGCCGGCATCCTGATCAATCGCAAGATGCTCGCCGATCTGGCCGTGCGCGATCCGCAGGCTTTTGCCGCAGTCGTCGCACAAGCGTTGAAGTAATAAGAAGAAAGGTGTTTTCGGCGAAAAGGTGGCAACAGAAATGGTTGTCACCTTTTTCTTTTGATCCCTATCCGCTCAGGTAAAATTGTGCCATGCAATTGCTCTTCGTAGATGAAAGTGCTTCTGCCTATCAGAAAGCACGCATGGCTCATTGGGATGCCATCGCCCGGCGGCGGGATCATTGGCAGGGAGCGGGGCGATGGTATCACCAAAGGCTAGAGGCAATCTATCGTTTTCTGGTCGATCCAGGCCAAAACGTGTTGGAAATCGGCTGTGGCATGGGCGATCTCCTGGCCGCCTTGCAACCGGCACGCGGCGTGGGAGTAGATTTTTCATCCGAAATGCTCTGTCGTGCACGCGCCCGTCATCCAACGCTGGAATTCATCCAAGCGGATGCCCATGCCCTCCCTGATCTGCAAGGCCCTTTTGACGTTATCATCTTCTCGGATACGATTAACGATCTGTGGGATGTGCAACAAGCCTTTGAGCAGGTACGCCCATTGTGCGCGCCGCATACGCGCCTGATCCTGAACTTTTACAACACCCTCTGGCAAATCCCGCTCAAGATCGTACAAAACCTGGGGCTGGCCAACCCGCTCTTGCCGCAAAACTGGCTGACGCCCCAGGATGTAGAAAACCTGTTACACCTTGCGGATTTCGAGGTCGTTCGCAAATGGCAGGAGATCCTCTGGCCATTGCCGTTGGGCGGCTGGTTTAATCGCTTCCTGGTACGTTTCTGGCCTTTTTACCATTTTGCTCTGGCTCACTTTGTCATTGCTCGTCCTAACCCTGTGCCTATGACCGATCCACCGACCGTAACGGTGGTGGTGCCGGCCCGCAATGAGGCCGGGAACATTCGCTCGCTGCTCGAACGGCTACCCAAAATGGGCAAAGAGACCGAAGTGATCTTCGTCGAAGGGCATTCGCGGGATGATACCTATCAGGCGATCGAACGAGAGATCGCCGCTCACCCGCAGATTCCCTGTCGGTTGTTTAAACAGCAAGGGATTGGAAAAGCCGATGCCGTGCGGCTGGGATTTTCACAAGCGCGCGGCGATATTCTGATGATCCTGGATGCCGATCTGACCGTGCCGCCTGAGGATTTGCCGCGTTTTTACCGGGCATTGGTCTCCGGAAGGGGCGAGTTCATCAACGGGGTGCGATTGGTCTATCCGATGGCAGAGGGCGCGATGCACCCGCTGAACTATGTGGGAAATAAGTTTTTCAGCTTGGCCTTCAGCTGGTTGCTCGGTCAACCGGTGAAGGATACCCTTTGCGGTACCAAAGTGTTATGGCGCAAAGATTACGAAAAGATCGCCGCCGCGCGCGCTTATTTTGGAGACTTCGATCCTTTTGGGGATTTCGATCTGCTCTTCGGCGCCGCGCGTCGCCATTTGAAGATCGTTGATCTCCCAATCCGTTATCGGGAACGCGCCTACGGACGCAGCAACATCTCGCGCTGGCGGCATGGATGGTTACTGCTGCGCATGTTACTCTTCGGTGCACGACGGCTCAAGTTCTGCTAAAACTTCTCATCAGTGCGGGTTGATATAATTGTATCTATGACGCCTAACATGCCTCTTGTCATCGGTATTGCCGGCGGTTCCGGCTCGGGAAAGACGACGGTTGCCCAGCAAATTCTGCAACGGGTGGGCGAGGATCGCATCGCATTTTTGCAGCACGATTCTTACTACAAGGATCTGAGCCACCTTTCTCCCGAACAACGCGCTCGGGTCAATTTTGATCACCCAGATTCTTTAGAAACGGATCTCCTGGTTCGGCACATTCAGATGTTGAAACGGGGAGAGGCAGTTCAGGTGCCGGTCTATGATTTCACTACGCACACCCGGCGACCTGAAACGATCAGGGTGGAGCCACGTGGCCTGATCCTGGTAGAGGGTATTCTGGTCTTTGTCGAGAAAGCCCTACGTGATTTGTTCGATCTCAAGATTTTTGTAGATACCGATGCCGATATTCGTTTCATTCGGCGCTTGCAACGCGATATTCGTGAACGTGGTCGCACGATGGAGTCGGTCATTCAGCAATACCTTTCGACGGTGCGCCCGATGCATCTGGAATTCGTTGAGCCATCTAAGCGTTATGCCGATGTGATCATCCCGGAAGGAGGCTACAATACCCCGGCCCTGGATATGGTGGTGGCTCATCTGGAGGCATTGTTACGCCCATGAGACAACAAGACTGGAAAAGCTGGGGGATACGCCTAGCGACTTTCCTGCTCGTCGTCGGGCTCAGTTATTTCATCTACCGAATACGCGATCGAGCTCAGGACTACGCGGCTTATGGGTATCCTGGCATTTTTCTGATTGCCCTCATGTCCAATGCCACTGTGCTCTTACCGGCGCCGGGCTTGGCAGTGATCTTTACCATGGGGAGTATTTTCCGGCCCTGGGCAGTGGCGTTGGCGGCAGCCAGTGGGGGAACGCTCGGTGAGCTCTCCGGCTATCTGGCCGGATTTAGCGGACAGGCTGTGATCGAGCACATTGCTCTCTATCGCCGTATCCAACCCTGGGTGCAACGGTATGGCGGCTGGGCAATCTTGGTCCTCGCCGCCATTCCAAATCCCTTCTTCGATGTCGTTGGAATCGCTGCCGGCATTCTGCGTATGCCCATCCAACGCTTTTTGCTCTTTTGCTGGCTAGGGCAATTGATCAAGATGAGTCTTTTCGCCTATGCCGGCGCACTCTCACTGCCGTGGATCTTCGGGAAGTAAACCGGATCCCGTCCCTTTTGGATCATCTCAAGACAGATGTAAGTTCACTGCAAAAAGTCCTTTCTCCACGAAAGGACGCGCGTCAAAGCATTTCAAATTTTGAGCCCCGGATATCTTCAAGAAAACCGCAAGTTTATGCTCAAAAACGGTTTTGGTCATAGAGCCGTTCATCTTCCGCGTTCCGTGTTTGTCCGTCTCCTATTGAATCGAGTCCCTGTGGCATACATGGTTTTGCAGTGGAGTCAGATGTGGTAAAATAGCCTACGCTTAGCCACTTTATACCCTTCAGGAGGAAGCATGGCTACGGAACGCGAAAAAGAAATTCGTCGTCGGCGACATCGCCGTGCCAAGCTACGCAAACTGCGGGCAAAGCTCGCCGCGGCACGGAGCAAGGAAGAACGCCAGAAAATTATCGAAAAAATCCGCAAGATCAATCCCTTCTTGCCCATTCCCGAACGCTGACCGGCGTTCAACGGAAAGGGCGTTGGAACCTGCGGTCATCACGGCATGACCGCTTCTTTTTTTCCAAAGAGGGGTTATATTCTGTGCCGGGGCGTTTGCTACGGCGAAAATGTACGGAAAGGAGTTGTTATATGAGCGAAAATGAATTGCCGTTGGCCCAACAGCCTTTTTATTCCCAACCAGGAGTCGAGACGGAAATCCTACCCATCGGGCCGGGTATTCCCATTGGGATTGCACGGGTTTATCATTCGCAAATTGGGTTAGGAGGGGCTTACGGTGCCTGGGGCGATGTCTACGATAATCAACGTTTACGAGCCTATGTTGAGCACCGTCTCGGGGCTCCTTTGAGCGAAGAAGATGCCATGGAGCTGGGTAGCCTGGGGTTTGTCTACCGTCATCACCTTCCCGATTTAAGCGACGAGGAACATATCGAGCTGGA
>JBBIGZ010000048.1:0-23120 GCA_037447295.1 Chloroflexota bacterium
GTAGCTATCGCAGAGTTTGGGTAATCCCCCAAAGGCGGCGGGCTAACAAGCGCTTCCAGCGGACACCGCTCCGCTGCGCTGCGCGGCGCCGCTAAAGCGCGGGTCGTTAGCCGCCTCGCTCAACAAAGACCAAGTGGCAAAGACGAGCGTTAGAGCAAACTACGATCTGTTCCCTACCCACTGATAAGATAACCGCACTTCTTGCTCTATCGTTTCAAGGAGAAGAAAAGTGAACAGTGAAGAAAAGAAAGAACTTTTCACCGAGAAGGTTGTAGCAGGCAGTCGAACCTACTTTTTTGATGTGAAAGAAGCCAAAGATGGAACCAAGTATTTGGTCATCAGCGAATCAAGACAGGCGGGTTCGAGTTACGAGCACAGTTGGGTGATGATTTTTGAAGAGCATCTGGAAGCGTTCGCTGAAGGTTTCCAAAAAACTCTCCAGTTTTTGGGCGTGAAGACCAAAGCGTATAAGGTTGATGATGTAAGGCAAAAGTATCCAAAGGCATACGAGCGATGGGCACCTGACGAAGATGAGCAATTGAAAGTCAAGTATCAGGAAGGTGTTAGCGTTAGCGAATTGGCGACCTACTTCCAGAGACAGCCGAGTGCAATTCGTTCTCGATTAGCGAAGTTAGGTCTGTTGCCAGCACAAGACAACGCCGAATAATGAGAAAATGGATTGCAAGAATTGGACAGCGGCTAACAAGCGCATGCACCCGACAGGCTTCGCCTTGCTCCGTTTCGCTCGCCTGCGGGTGATGCGCAAGCCGTTGGGCGCGTGTGGGCTGAACGTTGAAAAGCGGATTTTAGGCTGAATCTGCCGCGTGGCGTGGCCAAAGTAGGCCTTGCCTGCGAGGGCGGCTTCAGGCCGTGGACGTGAGGGTCAAAGCGGCCGGGCTTGCGATGTTCGCTCGTCGGGCAGTGGGTTGTCCTGCCCTGGCCTTGCCCGGCAAAGGGGGTGGGGTCGGTAGGTTTTTGGTGTCGCGGGACGTTTGGTTGTTAATTCTTGCTAGCAAGCACAGCCAACCGGGAGCAAACCAATATGGGCTGAACCGAAAGGAAGTAGGCGCTGGTTAACCCCTGCTTGCATCTGGCATCGCTCTGCTATGCGGCGGCAGGTGAGACCACCGTTGCATGGGCGAACTTTTGTGTGCAAAATTTCACTAAATTTGCCAAAATTTTTCCATCAGCGAGTTGACAATTGGGTGATATTTAGTTATACTATAATCAATTTTGTCTTGGGCGTTTAGATAGTCGGTTATTCTTGCGCCCATGAATTGCTCTGGAATCGCGCGTGCGTAAATCGGTAAGCACCCTCCGGTTTTGGGCCACACAACTTTGAAATATGCGATCTTGAACAGGTTGGCAGCGCTCGCACGATAATTTTAACAAAAAGGAGAAAAACATGAAAAAACTTCTTCTGTTTATCGTCTTGGGAGTGTTCTTCGCTTTGAGCGCTTGCAACCTGCCAAGCAGTGATATAGAACCGGCATCCCCTCCTGCAGAGTTGCTCACAGCCGAACCAACCGGGCCAACCGATGTGCCCAGTATAGCCGAGCCAACCGATCTGCCCCGCACGAGCGAGTCACCTAGCTCGGGCAACGATCCCTGTTTACAGGGAAATTGGATTATGCCGAGTGAAGATGTCAACTCTTTAATGCAAAGGGTCATTCCCATCCCTAACATGAGCTTTCGCGGCAGCTTGACCATGTCCTTTAGTGGGAACGAATTTACTTATGCCTCGGATGGGATGACGATACGAGTGGACATGCCCGGTGGCTACATGGAGGCCGATGCCATTTTCCTTGTCACGGCAAATTTTTCCACGAACAACGGTGTAATTACCTTGTACAACACCATTGCCGACTCATCAGTTCTCGTCTGGCGGGGAATGGTTAATGGAGATTTCGGCGAAGTCCAAGGGCCAATAAACACGTTGCAATTCC
This sequence comes from Chloroflexota bacterium, assembly GCA_037447295.1. Classification (GTDB taxonomy): domain Bacteria; phylum Chloroflexota; class Anaerolineae; order Anaerolineales; family Villigracilaceae; genus 630D-37. The sequence goes on from JBBIGZ010000048.1 coordinate 1,947, forward strand.
CGTCTCCTGACAACGCTCCCTATGTGTGTACTGCAGATACCCTGACTCTTCAAACGCGTACTTTTAGCGCCTCCGGCCCCAGCGGCTTCACCGAAATGACTTATCGACGTCAGCCTTAGGAACCGGTCTCTTTACCGATCGTCGCACAGGGACTTTCGGGTACGCTTCCTTGTTTGAAGGGAATCTGCCCTTTTGACTTGTTCTACGCTCGGAGTTTATCCTGCTAAGTCCCGCCTGCTGCCACTAGAACGAAAACCTGTTGTCAGATAGAGGTTTGCTCGGCGGTGCTCCGCGCCTCTCCGCCCATAATGAGGCGGATTCTTGGCGAGGCTTGCCCGGCACTGCTTTGCTCTGCCTTGTGCTTGTTGCACGGGATCTCCTTTAGCGTGCCAGTGCTGCTTAACGATTACACCACTCTACGCATGGAGAATGCTCGATGTGGAAAAAGCTTTCTGATTGGATACATCGTGTTTCAACCGGTGGAGTAGCTCTTTTGGCCTTGGTCATCTTTTTGCTGTTCACCATACTGGTGCTGCCCGGTCAGGCTGCACCGACGAAGGCAAAGAACCTTGGCTCACCTGATACATCGTTCTACTATACGGCGGAAGACCTCTATCAAATGGCCGAGGCGTATGGGGAAGAAGGCCGGCAGGCATACGTCAGGGCGCGGTTTACCTTTGATCTGATCTGGCCGTTGATATACACAGCATTCCTCAGCACAGGGATCAGCTGGGCCTATCGCAGGGCGTTCATGTCGCAGAGTCTGTGGCAGCGGGCGAACATGGTACCGCTGCTGGGGGCGCTGTTTGACTATTTGGAGAACATCTCGACCTCAGTAGTAATGATGCGGTATCCAAACCCAACGCTGGTGGTGGATGGATTGGCGGCAGGTTTCACAATGGTGAAGTGGTTATTTGTGAGCAGCAGTTTCGTGCTGTTGTTTATAGGCATAGTGCTTGGAGCAGTGCGGTGGATGAGGAAATGAGAGTTGGACAGTGAATCACATGGCTTTGGGAAAGTTAGGGGAGTATGGGTCTGGCCGAAGCTGCTGCGTAACTGTCTCCTATCGCCGAACGGCCCGGTTATCCGCGTTAACAAGGCACAGAAGCAGCGAAAGGCGAGAGCAAAAAACGTTGACACTTTGACCGAGAGGCGGTAAAATAACAACCGCAACGCCGAAGTGGCGGAATTTGGCAGACGCGCTACGTTCAGGGCGTAGTGGGGGTTCCCCCGTGTGGGTTCAAATCCCACCTTCGGCACACAGGCCCGCGCGAGCGGGCTTTTTTGTTGGCCATTTTGACTACTCTTTTTGTGGAAAGATGCCTATGGAAGTTGGTCTGGTACAACCGGTAGACATTAACGAAGAGGTGCGCTCGGCCTATCTGGATTATGCCATGAGCGTGATCGTAGCGCGAGCACTGCCCGATGCGCGGGATGGGTTGAAGCCGGTGCAGCGGCGCATTCTCTACGCCATGCACGAGATGGGGCTGCGTCACAATGCGGCTTATAAGAAATCGGCGCGTATCGTCGGCGAAGTGCTCGGAAAATATCATCCCCACGGGGATGCCGCTGTCTACGAAGCCATGGCGCGCATGGCGCAAGATTTTTCCATGCGCTATTTGCTGGTGGATGGGCAGGGGAATTTCGGTTCGGTAGATGGCGATCCGCCGGCTGCGATGCGCTATACTGAGGCCCGCCTGACGGCACTGGCCGAGGAACTACTGGTTGATATAGATAAGGATACGGTTGACTTCGTTCCGAACTTTGACGATACCCTGAAGGAACCTGCCGTCCTGCCGGCGCGCTTGCCTAACCTTTTGATGAACGGTGCTTCGGGCATCGCCGTTGGCATGGCGACGAACATCCCTCCGCACAACCTGCGCGAACTGGCCGCAGCGGTGGCCTATCTTATCGATCGCTTTGAGCAGATCGAAGACGTGACCAACTCCGAGCTTTTGCGCTATGTGCCGGGTCCCGATTTTCCCACCGGCGGCATCATCTTAGGCACCCAAGGCATTGAGGCTGCCTATGCCACCGGTCACGGGCGGCTGATCCTGCGCGGCGTGGCGCACATCGAAGAGATCAAGGGGGGGCGATACCAGATCGTGATCACCGAAATCCCTTACCAGGTGAACAAAGCCGCGCTCATCGAGCGCATTGCCGAGCTGGTGCGCGAGGAGAAGATCGATCAGATCGCCGATTTGCGGGATGAATCCGATCGCCGTGGCATGAGCATTGTGATCGAGCTGAAACGGGGCGCTCAGCCGCAGAAGGTGCTCAATCAGCTCTATAAATTCACCCCCTTGCAGAGCACCTTTGGGGTGCAGATGCTGGCATTGGTGGATGGAGAGCCGCGCCTGCTACCGCTCAAGAAAGCCCTCCAGGTCTTCATCGAGCATCGTCGTCAGGTGATCACCCGTAGGACCACCTTCGACCTGGAAAAAGCCCGCGCTCGGCTGCATGTGTTGGATGGATACCTGATCGCGTTGGCCAACCTGGACGCAGTGATCCAGACCATCCGTGAATCGCCGGATGCGGACCAGGCACGTCAGCGCCTGATGCAGCGCTTCCGCCTCACCGAGGTTCAGGCCCAGGCAATCCTCGATCTCCAATTGCGCCGGTTGGCTGCCTTAGAGCGGCAAAAGATCGAAGAGGAACATCGCCAAACACAGGCCTGGATCGAGTATCTGGAGGACCTGTTGGCGCATCCGCAGAAGGTGCTGAACCTGATCCGCGAAGAAATGCAGGAACTGGCGCAAAAGTACGGCGACGAACGGCGCACACGAATTGTGGCCGAGGCTGAAACCTTGCAGGAAGAGGACCTGGTGCAGGACGAGCCTGTTTTGATCAGCTTGACCGAGCGCGGCTATATTAAGCGCGTTTCGGTGAACGCTTTCCGCTCCCAAGGGCGCGGCGGGCGAGGGGTGACCGGTCACGCCACGCGCGAAGAAGATGAAGTGGTGATGCTCCTGCCGGCGCGCACGTTGGATACCCTCCTCTTCTTCACCGATCGGGGCAAGGTCTACTCCGAAAAAGTCTATCAAATTCCGGAGGCCGATCGCAACGGACGTGGGATCGCGCTGGTGAACGTGCTCGCCCTAGAAGCCGGCGAACGCGTGACGGCGGCCATGGCCGTTTCAGATTTCTCGGCAGCGCGCTATTGCATCCTGGTGACGCGCAAAGGGAAGATCAAACGCCTGGCGCTTTCCGAGCTTGCAACCGTGCGTTCTTCCGGAATGATCGCCATGACGCTGGAAAACGGCGATCTGCTCGGATGGGCACGCCTGAGCCATGGCGAGAATGAGGTGATCCTGGTCACCGAGCAGGGGAAGGCCTTGCGCTTTGCCGAAAGCGAAGTGCGCCCCATGGGACGGACCGCCGCCGGGGTGCAGGCCATTCGCCTGGAAGAAGGGGACGCAGTCGCCAGCATGGATATCGTCGAATCTGGCGCCGATTTGCTCATCGTCACAGCAAAGGGTTTCGGCAAGCGCACGCCGCTCGAAGAATATCCCCTGCAGGGGCGCGCCGGCAGCGGTGTGGCTACCATCGATCGCAAAGCGTTGCCAAATGTGGGTAAAATTGTAGCGGCACGCGTAGTGCGACCCCAAGACGATTTGACCCTGATCACAGCTAACGGGATCGTCTTGCGCATGAAGGTGCAAGATGTCAAACAATCCGGTCGTGCTACGCGGGGAGTGCGCCTGATCACCCCGCAATCCGATGATAGCGTGGCTTCAGTGGCACGTTTGCATGCGGACCTGTAATAAGCTATGTTCCTCGATGAAGTAGAGATCGTCGTTCGCTCCGGCAAAGGCGGAGATGGGATCGTCCATTTCCACCGCGAAAAATACGTGCCGCGCGGCGGCCCAGATGGTGGAGATGGTGGAAAAGGTGGGGATGTGATCCTGGAAGTGGATGAGCATCTCAACACCCTTTGGCCGTTTCGTCATCAAAAGCGTTTTACTGCCGAGGATGGCCGCCCAGGTGGAAGCAATAACAAATTCGGGCATGCTGGCGAGGACCTAATCCTGAAGGTGCCGCCGGGGACAATGGTCTACGATGCGGAAAGCGGTGCGCTTTTAGGCGATCTGACCGAACGGGGGCAACGCCTGGTCGTCTGCCGTGGTGGACGGGGAGGCCGCGGCAATGCCCGTTTTGCCACTCCTACCAACCAGACACCGCGAACCGCCGAAAAGGGCGAGCCCGGCGAAGAGAAACGCCTACGCTTGGAGCTCAAGCTCCTGGCCGATATCGGCATTATCGGCGTGCCGAATGCCGGTAAATCCACATTGCTGGCGGCGCTGACCAATGCCCGACCGAAGATCGCTCCTTATCCGTTTACCACGCTGGAGCCCAACCTGGGCGTCGCAGCGCTGGATGACTATGCCAGCGTCGTCCTGGCCGATATTCCTGGCCTGATCGAAGGGGCCCACCTGGGGCTTGGGTTGGGCTATGAATTCCTGCGCCATATTCAGCGCACGCGCGTCCTGATCCATTTGCTGGATGGCTTCAGCGCCGATCCGTTGGCCGATTACAGCCAGATCAACAGCGAAATGGCCTATTTCGATCCTCAACTGACGCAAAAGCCGCAGGTAGTAGCCCTGAATAAGATCGATCAGCCGGAGGTCCAAGAACGTTACCCGGCGCTTCGGGCGCAATTCGCCGAAAAGGGCATCGAGCTCCATGCGGTTTCGGCGCTCGCCCGTCAGGGGACGCGTCCGCTTCTGCTCCAGGCCGTACGTCTGCTGCAAGAGGCGCCACCGCCCTCGAGCGCGCCGGTATTGCCGGTTTACCGTCCAAAGGCCGAAGGGCGCGAGTTTACCATCACGCCGCTGGGTCCCGGCGAATGGCGGCTCTCCGGCGAGGCGATCGAACGCGCCGCGGCCATGACCTATTGGGAACATGATGGCTCGGTGCGGCGCTTCCAGAAGATCATGGAGCACCTCGGCGTGGACGAGGCGCTGCGCCAAGCCGGGGTGCAAGAGGGCGATACCGTCTACATCGGCGATTTTGAGCTCGAATGGGTTGAATAGGCACGTTCATAGCCTGCAAAAAGGAGAAACGACATGCCCGAGGCAATCTATCGCTTTCCGCGAGGCTTCCTTTGGGGAACGGCGACGGCCTCGCACCAGGTAGAGGGGGAGAATAGGAACAATCAGTGGTGGCAATGGGAGGAAATGGGGCGCACGCGAGACCGCTCCGGGCGCGCCTGTGAATGGTGGAACGGACGCTGGAAGGAGGATTTCGATCGCGCTGCCGAAGCCGGGCAGAATGCGCACCGTTTTTCGATCGAATGGAGCCGCGTTCAACCCACTCCCGATCGCTGGGATGAGGATGCCATTGAACACTACCGCCAGATGGCGCGCGGCCTCTATGAGCGCGGCATGACACCGCTGGTGACTTTGCACCACTTTACCGATCCGCTTTGGCTGACGGAACAGGGCGGTTGGGAGCAGGAAGGGGTCGTTCAGCGGTTCGAGGCCTATGTGCGCCGCATGGTGGAGGCGCTTAAAGATTACGTCACGCTTTGGTGCACGATCAATGAGCCGAACGTCTACGCATTGAGCGGCTATGTCAACGGGGCGTTTCCGCCGGGGAAGCACGATCTGAAACTAGCGATGCGCGTGATGGCGAATATGATCCGCGCCCACGCCGCCGCCTACCGCGCCATTCACCAGATTCAACGCGAGGCGCGCGTGGGATACGCTTTGCACTACCGCCCGATGGTCGCTCGGCGGTCCTGGTCACCGTTGGATGTTCTGATGCGTTCCATTCGCTACCACGGGTTGAACATGGCCTTTCCTTCGGCCATCTCGGAAGGGGTGATGCGCTCGCCGGTGGCAAACGTGCGCATTCCGGAAGCGCGCGGCACGCAGGATTACATGGGACTCAATTATTACACGCAGGATACGGTCTGGTTCAACCTGCGGAAGCCGGTAGAGCTGTTTACCGATAGCGGCTTCCCTTCCCAGGCCGATCTGAGCGATACCGGCTTCATTGCCAACATCCCAACCGGGTTGTTTGAGACGCTCAAATGGGCGGCACGTACCTACCCAGACCTGCCGATCCTGATCACCGAAAACGGCGTGGAAGATGCCGATGATCACATGCGCCCGCGCTATTTGGCGCAGCATATCCATCAGGTCTGGCGGGCGATCAACTTCAATTGGCCGGTGAAGGGCTACTTTCACTGGACGCTGGTGGATAACTTTGAGTGGGAGCGTGGCTGGTCGCAGCGTTTTGGCCTTTGGGCGCTGGATGTGGAAACCCAGAAGCGCACCAAGCGCCCTTCTGCCGATCTCTATGCCGAAATTTGCCGTGAAAACGGCCTTTCTTCGGAGATGGTTGCCCGTTATTGCCCGGAAGTGACGGAGAAGCTCTTCCCATGATTCGGCCTTCCTTTGCCGCTCCGGTCGTTGTTTGCCGTTCGGCTCTGCCGCTCGATACAAGGGATATTCTCAATTTCACCCGTTTCATTTGGGAAGGTCATGATTATATTCCATACGTCTGGAAAGAATGGCTGGCGAATACAGATGGTCTGTTGGCGGTAGCGGAATACGGCGGACGAACGGTGGGAATGGCGCGCGTGGTGCGTCTGACGGATGATCAGTGGTGGATGGAGGGCTTTCGTGTGGATCCCAAATATCAGGGATTGCGCATAGGCTCTCACATTCACGAATATATTGATCGCTGGTGGTTGGAAAATGGCAACGGCGTGGTGCGCCTGATGACCAGCTCGCAACGCGTGCAGGTGCATCACTTGTGCAATCGGCTGGGTTATCGCAAGATCGCCGAGGTCACTTCGCTTGGTGCGGAGGCCTTGGGTGAAGATCACGAATTACAGCCATGCTCTCCGGATGAGATCTCATCGCTGGTAGAGAGGTTGCGTGCTGCCCCGACCGTAGCACAAACGCACGGCCTGCTGGACCTGGGCTGGCGTTTCGTCACGCCCTGCGCAGAAGTGCTCCAACCTTTGTTTGCCGAAGCAGGCATCCTAGAATGGCACGAGGGCGAAGGCTACCTTGTGACCTGGGAAGAACGGGAGGAGGAAGAACCCACCTTGAGCCTGGGCTTGGTGGCCTGTGAATGGGGGGCCTTGCCCGAGTTACTGCGCGCTGCCCGCGCACTGGCCGCCGAACGTCACCTGAAACGGGTCACTTGGCTGGCGCCGCGCCATCCCGAAGTGATCCGCTTGGCCGAGATGGCAGGCTTCACTTCCTTATGGGAAAACAGCGGCTATCTCTACCAAAAAGAGCAAAAGGCGGCTTGACCGCTACAAAGCACATATCGTAGCACCTGGGCTTGTTTATGTCTTATGTCACACGGTGGGGGAAGGAGATCGACGGGCGTTGCTATTTTTCCAAGGCACGGGCAATGGAATCGGAGAGATCGTCCAGCTCGGCAATTTCGGCTTCGCTCAGGCGCCAACCTGCGGCACCGGCATTTTGAGCGGCCTGCTTTGCGTTTTTGGCGCCGGGGATCGGCAAGGCTCCTTTGCAAATCAGCCAGTTTAAGGCTACTTGTGCCGGGGACTTGCCGGCATGTTCGCGTCCGATCTCGGTCAGGCGCTGGATCAGTGGGGGCAGGAGAGTCAACAAGCGACGATAGCGCGTCCCCCGCACCCCCGGCGGCGGATTCTGCGGGCCGTATTTGCCGGTCAGCAAGCCCATTTCCAGGGGGCTATAGGCGATCAGGCGGACGCCCAGTTCCTTACAGCGCGCCAGCAAACCGTCTTTTTCCACGCGTCGATCGAGCAGACTGTATTTCACCTGGTTGGAAGCCAAAGTCAGGCCGTGGCGTTGCAGGGCGGCATAGGCTTGCATCATCTGGCTCAGGTTATAGTTTGAAACGCCAACAGCGCGCGTCAGCCCCTGTTCCACGGCTTCGGCCATGGCATCCATCCAGGTTTCGATCGGGACAGGCGGGAACGGCCAGTGAATTTGATACAAATCCACCTGTTTCAGTCCCAAGCGTTCCAGACTATAGCGCAGGCTACGGAGCAGGGCTCGGCGTGAGAGCCTCCAGGGGAAAGGCATGAACTTGGTCGCTACCAAGATGGGTTCTTCGATCTCTTTCAAAAACGTACCGAGCAAACGCTCGGAGCGCCCGTTGCCGTACACTTCAGCCGTATCGACGAAGCGCACTCCTTCTTGGACCGCGGTCAAAAATGCCTGCCGAATTTCGTTTTCATCATACCCGTGACCAAATTGCCAGATAAAGCGATCGCCCCATTGCCAAGCCCCCAGGCCAATTTCGACAGCGTGAAGGAAGCGATTGGAATCAGAAATTGCGGGAGAAGACATATATATGCCCTCGCTATACAGGATTCAAACAGTCTACCCTTTGACAGGAAAGAGGAGCTCCGGGGCGATCCTCTTCAATTTTCGCTTCCAGAGCCAAGATAATACTCAACAGCCTCGTGGGCGAACTCCATACTTCCATCTTTGACCACCACTACCCGCTTCTCTTTGGCCAATTCTCTGGCCCCTGCTGTACTTTTCTCTCCTGCAACTACCGGTAAGACTGCTAGGCCTGCCTTTCGGAGAATTTCCGCCCGTTCAAAGGCGCGCTTCACGTCCTGCCGATCAATCACGGCAGAAACCTCTACTGCCAGCCATAGCTCTGGAGCCGTTTCTCCAGAGGGAGCCTGGCGAGATCGCCCTCGAATAACGAGATCGAGACGCAAAACGTCTTCCAGCTCTTCCGGAGACAGGACATTCTCCAACCGCTCTTCCAAATCGTTCAATTCCACCGCTTGCGCGCGGCGCAACAAGCGCCCAAAGTAAGAGGCAGCTTTGTTGCGATATTGGATTTCCAACATCTGTCCATCTAGCCTGGCCATCCGATCGGTGAGGCGTTGAACCTTCAATTCCAGATGACGATGAGATGCAGCAAGCGCTCTCATTTCCTCGCTCATCTGGCGCTGTGCTTCGATCAGGTAAGTAACCGCGCTTTCCAGCCGCGCCACGCGCTCCTCGAGGTTGCGCTGCGATTCGATCAGCTGGGCAACGGCGGTCTCCAGCCGCGCCACGCGTTCCTCAAGGTTGCGCTGCGATTCGATCAGCTGGGCAACGGTAGTCTCCAACCGCTCAATACGTTCATCAGCCTTGTGCTGTGCTTCGGCAAGCGCTTTCAGTTCCTCTCTGATCTGGCGATCGGACTCGATCAGCTGGGCAATGGCAGTCTCCAACCGCTCAATACGTTCATCAGCCTTGCGCTGTGACTCAATAAGCGCTTTCAGCAGTTCATCTGTATGACGCTGAGACTCGGCAAGCGCTCTCAACTCCTCTTCAACGCGCCGATGGGAGTCAAACAGTGCTGTGACGGTTTGAGGCAGGTTTAGCAATTCCTGGGCAAGCAGCATTCGCCGCAGCTCATCCTGCCATTCAGGATGCTCTGAAAGCAAGCGGATGAAATCCCGATACTCCTGGGTGGTAAATGCCATATTTCCTACTGCGTTGAATTATACATCAATTGTCCACTTATCAACTGCGTTCTTTCAAATCCAAGCATGACTCAGCTGCAAAAACCAAGCCTTGTCACATAGGTTTGAGCCAATCGGACACAGACAGAGATAGAGCAGATAAATTACTGTGCTATGGCTGATGCCCTGGGAATAAAACCGTGACTGTTCATGGATTGGTAAAGAAGATGGGCAAGAATCTGAAGCGACTATTCTCCCCTCAGGAACTGCTCTTTCCTAACAGGGTGGCGATGTTTAGACCAGTTGCTAAATGGTTACCGCAATAAGCAATCAGTCGGCTCACATTCACCGCCGAGCGCTCGCACTTGTAGCCGCGCATCGTGCGGTAGCGCCCCGTGACCCACCACCTAATCGCACCTGAGTCGCATGATTCGTGCCATCCAACATTAGCATTCCATCCCTGCCCCTCCAGCGACGATAGTGCGTCAGACACGGCCATAGATTCCAGCGGTCTAAAAACAAGTTACTTCCAGGTTTAGAATCCAGGTGGTAGCGTTCCTGACACGCTGATTTTACCAGAAAGTAAACAATCACAATGAAGCTTGGAATTGAGGAGCGTTCGTCACGATTTGGTAAAATACCCACCAAAGCACTTTCTTAGATCATCTCTAAATCAGGTTTGGAGGCTTAGATGAAGATCCTTATTGCCGGCGGAAGCGGTTTTTTAGGCAGTGCCCTAACGCGATCCCTGCTTGCAAAAGGGCATCAGGTTTGGGTTTTAACCCGGCGAGAAACGCCGCCAGAAGGCGCAGGAGGGGTTCAATTTCTGCGTTGGGATGGAAAAACGACGCAGGGATGGGGGGCGATGGTGAACGAGATGGATGCGGTGATCAATCTGAGCGGGGAGAGTCTGAGTCACTGGCCTTGGACGAAAAACCGCAAGAAGCGCTTTCTCGATAGTCGCATTTTGCCCACGCGTGCCTTGGTGGAGGCCATTCAACAGGCCGAAAAGCGGCCGGGAATCTATCTTCAGGTTTCCGGCATCAATCACTACGGGTTGCGTGGTGAACTGGCCGATGAAGAAACACCGCCCGGCGATGACTTCCTGGCTCGGTTGACAGTTGAATGGGAAAATGCCTCCCAACCGCTGGAAGCGCTGGAGATACGGCGAATCGTGGCGCGTTTGGCCGTGGTGCTCGATTGGCATGGCGGAATGCTGCGGCTAATGGCATTGCCTGTGCGCCTTTTCTTCGGCGGGCCGATCGGCCGCGGCGATCAGGCCGTGCCTTGGATTCATCTCCAGGATGCGATCGGAGCAATGGAATTCCTGCTCTTACGGGAAACAGCCCAGGGCGTCTATAACTTGATCGCGCCCCAGGCCACTTCCAATGCCGAATTCATGCGCACTCTGGCACGTATCCTCCATCGCCCCTATTGGTTCCCCACCCCGGCATTTTTGCTGCGGTTGGTGCTTGGTGAGATGAACGTGCTCGTCACCGAGGGGCGCTATGCCCATCCGCGGCGCCTGCTCGAAGCCGGCTATGCCTTCCATTATCCAACCTTGGAAGAAGCGCTACGGGCGCGCTAACCAGCGGGCTAGGATTACCACGCTCAGCACAATCTGAATGGTCAAAAACAGCAATCCCAAAGGCCACCAGCCGGCCAAACCGGCCAAAAGTGCCATTGCCGTCACCAGCGCCAGAGAACGGAACATGAGCACTTCTTGGGATGTGTGCAGATCCTCCATTCGCCTCAAGCGCGGCAAAAGCGATATCCCCACCAGGAGGATCCAGAGTGACAAGAGGATCTTTCCGCTTCCCGGAAGGTTCAAAACCAATATCCCACAGGTCGCCTGGGCCATCGGACCCAGGTAGGTAGGGTAGCGATAGGCGCGGGCGAAAATGAAGCGCCCAAGGTCGAGGTTCTGTTCCGTCGAGATCGTCCAGGTTAGCTCTTTTTCCTCTCCCGGCGCGAGGGAAATCACCTCCCGTTTGGAAATCAGAGGGCCGGGAGCGCTGATCTCAATCCCTATCATTTGTCGTAAGGGGACCTGACCGGGGTTGCGGATCTTTAGGCGGAGCTCGGCCTGTTCTTGGTGGGTCATTAGCCGAGGGCAGGAAAAGCCGCTCAGAGGGCGATCGCTATAGTGGGGAAAACCGTAGAAACTGGCTTCGATCTGCGCCCAGGTCAATCCGCCTGCTAACAGGAACCCCAAGAAAATCCCAAGTGCGAAAAGGAAGTTTTTCCGTGGCATTGATATCGGCCTCGCTTTTTGGATTTGTTTATACAACTTGACACATTTTGTGCTTTGTGCTATCTTGTTCCCATAACACAATTCAGAGGGAATTCTATGATCCACGAGCGCATCTCCGAAAACGTCTACTGGTTTCAAAGTGAAGTCTATGTTCAGGTGACGGCCGGCGTGGTAGTCGGTCAACAATGGGCTGTGGTGATCGATACCCTGGCCCTACCGGAAGAAACCTTGCAAATGCGCGAATTCATCGAGCACAACCTGGGAATACCGGTAAAGTATGTGATCAACACCCATTATCACGCCGACCATAGCTGGGGAAATGTTTTTTTCCCAGGAGCTACGATTATAGCCCATACCGAATGCTATCGCCTACTGGCGACGCGCGGTAAAGCTTCCCTTGAAGCGGCTCAGAAACAAGGGCCAACCTATCGCAACCTCAAACTGGTGCTTCCCCATGTGACGTTTTCAAGCGGAGAATTGACCCTCCGGGTAGGGAAAAAGCACCTCTATATTTTCCCTACGCCCGGCCACAGCGCAGATGGGATATCCGTCCTAGTAGATGATGATAAGATCCTCTTCGCCGGCGATGCTTTTATGCCGCTTCCGTATATCGTGGATGGAGATATCGAAGCCCTCACCGCCTCGATTCGCCGCATTGGGCGCATGGAACTGGAAAACATCATCCAGGGACATGGGGAGATCATCCTGCGCGGCGAAATTGCCGATGCCGTGAAGGAAAATCTCACCTACCTTTCAAATATCAAAAAGGTGGTCAAAGCGGCAATGCGCAGGCGGTCCCCCCTAGAATATCTGGATTCCATCGGCATTGAGGCATGTGGCAAGAGCCGCGTCTACCTGGGAGGGTTGGTAGAGCAGCTCCATAAACGGAATCTGCGCGTCTTATATCAGCGTATGGCGACGCAGAAAACGCAATCGAGTTTCAAAGAAGATTAATGCCGGCTTGATTCGCCTTGTTTTTTCCAGGGTCGCCATCCGTGAAAGCGCTCCCGTCCTTCGCGGAGCGCTTTAATATTTGGACGCAAGGCCCAGAGCAAAAGACCTTCGGCGATCACCCCATAGAGCACATATTGCCACGGGGAGAAGCCCTGCAGTGCCCGCACCAGGAATATCAGGGCGGCGATCAGCGCGACGCTCATTGTGGTGACGGAAGCATACCCGATGCCGAAAAAGATCACTATTCCCAACGGGATGATGATCGCCAACGACCATGGCCATAAACCAAAGGCCCCTCCTGCGCAAGGTGCCCCTCCGGCCCCACCTCGCAAATGCCAGCGCCCGTTTGCGCCACGTTCGAGCATGAAGATCGAATAGTTATGGCCCAGAATGGCCACCAGGGGAGCCAGGATGTGGATCCAAGGGTTATCTGTCACGGCGCGCGCCAGCCAAACCGTAGATGCTCCCTTGAGAATATCCAGGATCGCCGTTGCTAGGCCGGCGGGGAACCCAGCCGCGCGCATTGCGTTGGTACCGCCGGTGCGTCCACTAGCGATCTGACGCACATCTTTCCGCGTGGTTAACCACACCACGAGCCAGCCGAACGGGATAGCACCGATGAAATAGGACAGGACGATCACAACTCCCTGCAGCCACATATATCTTCTCCGAAAAGGTTTAGGATTCTTCGAGCATGAGCTCTACTTCTGTGACTTTGTCCGCCGCGATTTGAAATCCACGAGCGATCCAGCCCTCTGCCTGGGGTGACCAGATCACATAGACGACCGGATAGGCTGCTTCGCGTATATCGGTTGATGAGGGAAACGGTGGACCTTGGGGGTGGGAGTGAAAAATGCCGACCAGCTCCATGCCGGCCGCTTCGATCGCCTCGAAAACCCGCAGTTGCTCCGTCCCGTCCAACCGATACCGCACCGGACTTTGAGCCGCGTTCCGCATGAGAAACACTTTCTCGACCCGATCGTTTCTTCCAGCCAACAACCCGCAGGCTTCGAGTGGCCACTGGGAGCGCACGTGCTGTTCCATTCTCTGCCAGTGCTCGCGGCGCATCCGAAGTTTCATCGGTTGAGCCATAATCCCAACCCCCAGCTTCCCAAAATGATGAGCCCTACTTCCGCTATTGTCCAACGGTTCAAGTTTCCTTCTATCAGGGCCACCGCGCTCGCAAAAAGTCCATAGAAAGCTCCGGCGAGCATTAATCCGAAGGGGGTAACAGCGAGGGGCCAGTAATGGAGCGGAGCGGCGATCTGCACCAGGAGCAAGGCAAGCCCAAGCGACCAATATATCTCCCAACGTTGGGGCAGGTAAAGGCGCAACAAGCGCAGGGAAAGCAGAAATGTCACTATCCCCAGTGTGGGCAGGAACAGCACCAAGCGCATGGAGGCGAAGCGCAGCGCGCTGGCGATGAGCAAAAACAGGATTGCCCCCAATAGGGTCAATCCACCGGTTGCCAGCGGAAAGAAAGGCGCGGTGTGATCCAGGGTGATAAATTCGGCGGTGAAAACCAGCGCCAAAAGTACAGCGCCGACCAGAAAAGCCCACCACCACAGAAACCCGGCCGGGATAAACGGCAAAATGCCCCCCAGGGCCAATGTCGTCAGGAAAGGAAAAAGGAGGTGAGGAAGCGTATTGCCTCGTACCGGCGGGCGGGAACGGAGCAACCAATCCATCCCGGCAGCTGCCAGGCCGGCGACGATCAACGTTACCCCGGCCCGTAAACTAATCGATTGCGCCAGATAAAAGCCCGGCACCTGAAGGGTGAACGTGAACGTCGCCAGCGGCAGCCATTGAATCAGGGCCAACGGCAAAAGCACCAGGATCAATAGAGAGCGTAACCGCTCACCAAAAGCAATAGGAAACCGGTCTTCGGTGCTCATTCCTTTTCAGGGACATAGGGATGACGCAAGCTCACCGGTTGGGCGGCACGCATACGCAAGTTCAGCATCTCAACGAACACCGAAAAGCCCATGGCAAAGTAGATATATCCTTTCGGGATGTGCTGGTGAAATGCTTCCACCACCAGGGTGAAACCGATCAGCAACAGGAAGGCCAGGGCGAGCATTTTTACCGTAGGGTGACGCTCGACAAAGGCGCTGATCCAAGCGGCGGTGAAGAGCATCCCGATCGCGGCCAGGATCACGGCGATGATCATGATCGGAATTCGCGTCACCATCCCTACCGCTGTGATGACCGAATCGAGCGAGAAAACGATATCCAGGAACATGATCTGGATCACTACGCTCCAGAAAGTCGGCCTGACCTTTGCCGAAGCATGGCCTTCAACGCCCTCCAAACGCTGGTGGATTTCATAGGTGCTTTTCCAGATCAGGAACAAGCCACCGGCAAAAAGCACCAGATCGCGCCCGGAGACCTCAAACTCAAAGATGCCAAAAAGCGGTTCTTTTAACCCAATGATCCAGGAGATCGAAAGCAGCAATAGGATACGCGTGATCACGGCAGCGGCGATACCCATTTGACGGCCGGCTTTTTGCTGAGAGGGCGGCAATTTCGAGGCCAGGATGGAAATGAAGATAGCATTATCCACGCCCAGCACCAGTTCCAGCGCCACTAGTGTGATCAGCGCAATCCAGCTTTGAGGCTCAAAGATCCATTCCATGGCTAGAATTCCAGGCTCTCACCGGGTTTGAGCACTACTACCCGTGTGTTGGTCTCCGCTTCGACCTGCTTGGCCCAGGCCTGCACATCCTGTGCAATCAACGGCCAAGTATTGTAGTGAATTGGCACCACCACTTTGGGTTGGAGCAGTTTGACCGCGCGCAAGGCATCTGCAGGCCCCATGGTGAAGTTATCCCCGATCGGGATGACCGCCACATCCAGCCCTTCTTCGCCGATCAGCTTCATATCCCCAAACAGGCCGGTATCCTGAGCGGTGTAAATTTTACGTCCATCGTTGGTCGTGAGCAGAAAGCCGCATGGATTGCCACCGTATGAGCCATCCGGAAGCGCCGAGCCGTGGATCGCAAAGGTCAATTTCAGGTAGCCGAAAGGATGCCGATAGCCGCCGCCAAGATGCTGTGGGTGGGTCTTTTCCACCCCCTGAGCGCTTAACCAGTTGACGATCTCGAAATTGCTGATCACCGTGGCACCGGTACGTTTGGCGATTGCCACCGTATCACCCACGTGATCGCCATGACCGTGTGAGACCAGGATGTAATCGGCTTCCACCGCATCCGCGCCGATAGCTGCGGCCGGATTGCCGCTGAAGAACGGATCGATCAGCAACCGATAGCCCCCAGTCTGGATGCCCAATGTGGCATGCCCATACCAAGTCAGCTGATTTGACATAGACACCTCCTGACAAATTTAGGGATCAGAAACGGGCAAATGCTGCAATGTTTATGATAATCGGAAAGAAAAAAATTCGCAACGCTTGAGCGATTTTTGATATTACTTTATCGAGCGAAATACCGTCATTCGGCGCATAAAAGCTCTGGGTATTATGCAATTTTCTGCCCTCGCGAGGGGGATAAAAAAACCTTCCAACCGCGATATAATCACGGCATGTCCATTTTGGAAGGGAAACGAATTCTGCTAGGCGTGAGCGGTTCGATCGCCGCCTTTAAGGCCGCAGCGATCGCCTCTCGCCTGGCTCAAGAAGGTGCACAGGTCACTACCGTGCTCACCCCGGCGGCCGAACGGTTCATTACTCCCCTGACCTTTCGCTCGCTCACCGGTTGGCCGGCCTATACCGATGCTGATCTCTGGGGGCAAGAGGGGCATGTGTTGCACGTCAACTTGGGACGAGAAAGCGATCTGATGCTCATTGCGCCCTGCAGCGCCAATACCTTGGCCGCGCTCGCACACGGTTCGGCCGAGCACCTGCTCACTTTGAGCGCACTCACCCTGCAAGGTCCGCTGGCGGTGGCGCCGGCCATGGATGGGGGCATGTTTGAGCACCCGGCTACGCAGCAAAATTTAGCCATCCTGCGTCAACGGGGAGTGTTTGTCCTAGGTCCCGCCGAGGGGCGCCTGGCATCCGGCCTAATTGGCATGGGGCGGATGTTGGAGCCGGAAGAGATTATCGGGCATGTGCGCTATATCCTCGGCCGCAATGGGCCGCTGGCCGGACACAAAGTGGTGATCACCGCCGGGGGGACTCAGGAGCCGATCGATCCGGTGCGCGTGTTGACCAACCGATCTTCCGGCAAACAGGGCTATGCCCTGGCACAAGCGGCGATCGATCTCGGCGCCGAGACGGTGCTCATCAGCACCCCGACAGCTCTCACCCCGCCGATCGGCGCGCGGTTGGTGAGGGCACAGACGGCGGAAGAGATGCGCCAAGCCGTGCTCGCAGAAACAGAGGATGCCGATGTGCTGCTGATGGCCGCCGCCGTGGCCGATTTCCGTCCTCGCCGGGTGGCAAATCAGAAGATCAAAAAACATGAGGGCCTGCCGAAATTGGAGCTGGAAGCCACGCCGGATATTCTGGCCGAGGTGACCGCACGGCGCCGACAGACGAAACGCCCGTTTGTGGTGGTCGGTTTTGCCGCAGAATCGCAGGAATTGATCGAAAATGCTACCCAGAAACTGCAATCGAAGGACCTTGACCTGATCGCCGCCAACGATATTTCGGGGCAGGATGCTGGTTTCGGCGTGGATACGAACCGGGTCACGCTGCTTTATCGCAACGGGACCCGTGAGGCTTTACCCTTAATGAGCAAGCTGCAGGTCGCCGAGGCCATCCTGGAACGGGTTCTCGGAATGCTAAGAGCTTTTTAGTTCGTTTGGAGGTTTATGCGCGTTCTTGTTCTTTCGGATATTCATGCGAACTACACCGCCTTGGAGACGGTCTTGAAAGATGCGGGAGAGGTAGATGCCGTCTGGTGCCTGGGTGATCTGGTGGGCTACGGTCCCGATCCAAACCTGGTAATCGAGATCATTCGTGAGCAGCCGAATTTGACTTGCCTGAAAGGCAATCACGATGCAGCTGTCTCCAGTGATATGGATATTGAGGCCTTTAATGGAGATGCGCGTATCTCTATAGGCTGGCAACAGCGCGTGTTGACCACCGATAACATCGAATTTTTACGCACCCTGCCGGCTTCGGCACAACAAGGCGAGGTCACGTTGGCTCACGGCAGCCCGCGCGATCCGCTTTGGGAATACATTCTGAATACTTTTACTGCCAGGATTAACTTTGAATTCTTTGAGACCCGTTTGTGCTTTGTGGGGCATTCTCACATCCAGAGTGCTTATTTTTGGGAGCAGGAGGCTCATCGGGTGAAGCCGATTCCCATGGGGGTGGGGGAAAGCATCTCTTTGGCCGAGGGACGCTGGATCCTCAATCCCGGCTCGGTTGGTCAGCCGCGGGATCGCGACCCGCGTGCGGCCTATGCCATTTTTGATACCGAAACCTTCACGTGGCAGCCGCGTCGGGTGAGCTACGATGTGGTTGAGGTCCAAGAACGCATTCGCAAGCTCGGCTTGCCGATCAAGCATGCACTTCGACTGGCTGAGGGATGGTAGATGAATATTTTGGTTACGGGTGGAGCCGGCTATATCGGTTCTGCGGTGGCCGAGGCATTGTTACGCGCCGGATATCAGGTCACCGTTTACGATTCTCTGGTCACAGGACACCGCGCCGCGGTGCCGCCGGGGGCGCATTTCGTCCATGCGGCGCTCGAAGATAGCCATGCCTTGGCGGAAACGCTGCTGCACGGCGAATTCGATGCGGTGATGCACTTTGCCGCTTTCATCGAAGCCGGCGAAAGTATGCGCGACCCCGGACGCTTTTACCAGAATAACCTGATCAACTCTTTGCGGCTGATCGAGATGAGCGTTCAGAGTGGGGTGCAACGGTTTGTCTTCTCCTCCACCGCCGCAGTCTATCGCTCTAGCGATGAGCCGCTGCGCGAGGATTCGCCTTTAGGCCCGACCAACGTCTATGGGCATACTAAGCTGGTGATCGAACAGGCATTGGCCTGGTATGCGCAGATTTATGGCCTGCACTACGCTGCGTTGCGCTACTTCAACGCCGCCGGCGCCCTGCCCGGACGAGGCGAGGCCCATCGGCCGGAATCTCACTTGATTCCGCGTGTGCTTCAGGTGGCCCTCGGACAGGCCGAAGAGGCTTTGATCTTCGGAACGGACTATCCCACTCCCGATGGCACGGCTATTCGGGATTACATTCACATCGAAGATTTGGTTACGGCCCATTTGCTGGCCCTGGAGGCCCTGGCAGAGCGCTCGACCCTGGTTTATAACCTGGGGAACGGCGAGGGATACTCGGTGCGTCAGGTGATCGAAACCGCCCGTCGTGTCACCGGGCACCCGATTCCGGTGCGGGAGATGCCCCGTCGCCCCGGCGATCCGCCCCGGCTGGTGGCTTCCTCGGAAAAGATCCGCCGCGAATTGGGCTGGCAGCCGCGCCACCCTGACCTGGAGACGATCATTGCTTCGGCTTGGGAATGGCATCGCACGCACCCTCACGGTTGGGAAGGGGAGCGAAAGTGAGCGCGGAGCACATCACCGAGATCGGCCTGGGTATGTTGCGCCAGAATGTGGAAGAAATCTTCCCCCGTAGCAATTTGGCCGTTCATTTGCTCCTGATACTCCCGTAAGAAAGTAAAGAAGGTGGCATCGCCTAGTTGCCGGCGCAATGCATCCAAGAAGTGCGCCCCGCGTAGGTAGACAGCATCCGTGTAGGGGCGAAAGCCACCGCCTTCGTAGATCGAAAGATTCACAAAGCCTTGCGGTTGGTAAAAGTCCACCCGATAGGACCACCACCAGGGGATAAGCGAAGGATCGAGAGATTCGTAGAACAACAGCTCGCTATACGTGCATAGTGCTTCGTCGAGCCATGGTTCCAGCGCCTGATCGTTGCCCACGCGCTCGAACCACCACTGGTGCGCCGTTTCGTGGGCAGCGATGAAGGTCAGATAGTTTTTAGGAGTGCCATCGTACAGGTTGTAAAAATCGCGCGGCAGGAAGAAGAAGGCCGAGTATTCCATGCCATCGTTGAAATCGCCCATCACCGCCGTTAGACTGGCATGAGGATAAGGACCAAAAAGGTCGATATAGGTGGCAAGCGCCTGCCGCATGGCATTCAGAACGGCCTTGCCGCTCTGCTCATAAGGTGGGAAGACGACGCTCCGCAAGGCAATTCCCTGCCATTCGTCTTTGATCGCCAGGGCCCCACGGCTGAGGGAAAAAGTAAAAGTTCGCCCGGCCGATAGTGTATAATGCAACCATTCTCCTTCCTGGGTAGGTAAAGCACTGGCAGCGATCAGCCATTCTTCGGAAGCGTTTTCCAACTTCAGGTACACTTCATAATCCGCCACCTCGTAGACCAAATGTTCGCCGTAGTACCATGGATCGTGCAAAACCCAACCTTGATGATAGGGAACGATGAACGGATACCAGTTGGTTAGGTTGATCTGACGATCGCTGTAACCATAAATGCGCGGCCGTTCCTGGTTCGGATCCTTTTGCTCGGCCAAGGGCAAAAGCAGGGTGTAGGAAAGGTCAAGGGTCAGACTTTGCGCTTCGGCCAAGGGCTGCGAAAAGCCTAAGTGCAGGCGTTGCCCTTCCAGCAGGGTGGTGCTCAGGGTGCCTCCCTGAACCTGCAGTGTCTGCAATGCAAACCCGTTCGGCCACAGGTTGGGTTCCACGGCCAGCACCAGCTCGTTTAGCGCCGTTCCCGTGTTGTTGTAGTAAATGATCCGCTCTTGTACTTGGGCATGTTTTCGCGAAACATCCAGGGTCAAATAAAGGGTATAGCGGATGCGGATCGGTTCGGCCACTACCTGTGGGGGAGCAGTAAGGGAAGGAGAAGGGGAAGGAATTGCCGGAATGGGAGATGGGGAGACGATCGGAGAAGGGGATGGCAGTGCATTTGGGGGAGGAGTCGTACTACATGCAGCCAGCAAGAGCAAAATCCCCAGGTGGGCAAAAATGAACCAGAAGGGGGATTGTTGTGAGATGGTGATCTGCTGTAAATGAGTCATACGGCTAGCCCGATGATTTATCCTTCGGCCGGCATAGCGGGCGCCGAACCATACTTTTTGCCCTCTACGCCATTGCATGAATCCGATGGCTGTGGGCAGCATCCCATGCATGGGGTTAGCCGACTTCATTTGGCATTCCCTACTAGGATTTCTCATCGGGTGATGGTTTACCATCAGGCGCTCTCCAGATTTGGATAGCCAGGTGATAGCGTTCCTGACGCAGTGATTTTATCAACAAACGAACCATCGCAGCCGTGATTGTTCAAAGGTTGGTAAAGTCAACAGACCGAAAAATTCTTTCCACATTGGATCCACTTTGCCTGGCGTATCAAGTCGCTTTAGGAAATAGGAGTGTAAAACCCGGTAAATAAGGCACTCTTCTCCCACCGTGGACGGGCGGGAAGCGATTTTACCAATCTATACAGTCACTCGCAGCCTGAAATCTTGACTTTAAACCTTCTCATCAGTATAATGCATTTGTAATTTTTCGACCTGCAGCAATGAAGCAAGGTTCACGCCTCGCAAGGGGCATGGGCGCTCAAGTGGCCTTGCGGAGC